>JBDHZW010000070.1:0-21070 GCA_039812105.1 Nakamurella sp. | reverse complement strand
CAGCCGCGGCCCGATCGGTGGACTTCCGGCCGGCCATCCGGATCAGTGATCGTGGTCGTGCGGCTCCGCCGGGTGCGCCGGTGGCGGCGCCTGCTCGCCGATCCGCTCGCGGGCCTGGGCGACCACGTCACCGGCGGACAGCCGCAGGTTCTCCGCGCCGGCCTCGACGCGCCGCTTGCCGCGCAGGGTGACGGCGGTGACCGCGACCGCGGCCCGCTTGACCGCGTCGCCGGTGGACCGCTGCTTGAGACGGTCCACCACCACCGCCCCGGCCACCCCGCTGATCAACAACCCGGCGGCCCGCGCCGCGACGTGCCCGACGATCATGACGACTCCTTTTCGACGACCCGTGAGCATGATAACGATTCTCGTCACTGGGAAGCTGGGGGGTGCATCGTCGGACCCGGGCAGCGCTCCCAGCCTACGGCGCGCCCCGGCCCACCCGGCCGACCGCCCGAGTTCGCCCCGGCTTCCATCAGATGGAAGCCGTGCGTTGACCGTGGGTGCGGGACGGGCGAAGGTATCTACACCACGTCATGCAAGGGGGCGAACCACCTGCCGAACTCCTTGCCTTCCCACCAAAGTTGCTGTGAAAGGTCTTGTCCGTGAACGGATCCAACGTTGTGAATCCGCGAGCTCAATTCGCCGGCTGGGTCGCCCCGCTGTGCTGGATCGCGGTGGCCCTGGAGGGCTTCGACCTCGTCGTGCTCGGGGCCGTCCTGCCGTCCCTGCTGAAGTACGACGACTGGGGCCTGAACCCCAACTCCGCATCGGTGATCTCCGTGGTCGGCCTGATCGGCGTGATGATCGGGGCGCTGGCCGCCGGCACCATCTCCGACCTGATCGGCCGCCGCAAGGCGATGCTGTGGACGGTCGTCAGCTTCTCCGTGCTGACCCTGCTGTGCGCCTTCGCGCCGAACCCCGAGATGTTCGCCCTGCTGCGCTTCCTGGCCGGGCTGGGCCTGGGCGGCGTGCTGCCGACCGCGCTGGCGCTGATCAACGAGTACGCCTCGCTGGGCCGCGGCGGCCGCGCCACCACCACGATGGTGACCGGCTACCACGTCGGCGCCGTGCTGACCGCGCTGCTGGGCATCCTGGTCATCGACCGCTTCGGCTGGCACGCGATGTTCGTCATCGGTGCCCTGCCCGCCCTGGTGCTGGTTCCCCTGATGATCAAGTACCTGCCCGAATCCAACGCCTACCTGCTGGCCAAGGCCGGCCTGGCGCCCACCGAGGCCAGGGCGGCGAAGCCCGTCAAGAAGTCCAAGAACCCGATCGGCATGCTGTTCCACCACGGGCTCGGCCGCTCCACCTTGGCCATCTGGGTCGCCTCGTTCATGGGCCTGCTGCTGGTCTACGGCCTGAACACCTGGCTGCCGGAGATCATGCGGGCCGCCGGTTACGAACTCGGCGCGGCCCTGGCCCTGCTGCTGGTGCTGAACATCGGTGCCGTGCTGGGCCTGCTGGTGGCCGGTCAGGTCGCGGACAAGATCGGCACTCGCCGCTCGGCCATCGCCTGGTTCTCCGCGGCGGCGATCTTCCTCGCGCTGCTGTCCATCAAGATCCCCGGCGTCGGCGTCTACCTCAGCGTGCTGCTGGCCGGCATGTTCGTGTTCAGCGCCCAGGTGCTGGTCTACGCCCACGTGGCGCACGTCTACCCGGCCGCCGCCCGCGGCACCGCACTGGGCAGCGCCGCCGGCGTCGGCCGGCTGGGCGCCATCACCGGCCCGTTGATCACCGGCGTGCTGCTGACCGCCGGCCTGGCCTACCCGTGGGGCTTCTACCTGTTCGCCGTCGTCGCGGCGATCGGCGCGGTGGGCATCCTGCTGGTCGACCGGGACCCGGCGCCCGCCGAGCCGCTGCCGCAGACCGAGGAGGATGCCGAGCACGTCAGCCACGTCCAGCACGAGCACCACTGACCCCGCCCACCCGACCGATCCACTCTCGTCCCGAAGTTCCCTGCTGAACAAGGAGGTTCGCTGTGCCCACTCCCGAGATCCTGACGACCAAGGTCGGCATCGTCGGCGGCGGTCCCGCCGGTCTGATGCTCTCCCACCTGCTGGCCAAGGCCGGCATCGACAACATCGTGGTCGAGAAGCGTGACCACGAGACCATCCGGACCACCCACCGGGCCGGCATTCTCGAGCACGGCAGCGTGTCCATGCTGGTGGATTCCGGCGTCTCCGATCGGGTGCTGACCGCCGGCTACAAGCACGAGGGCATCGACCTGCGCTTCGGTGGGGAGAGCCACCGGATCGACTTCACCGACCTGGTCGGCGAGGCCGTCTGGCTGTACCCGCAGAACGAGGTGTTCGTCGACCTGGCCGCGGCCCGGGAGCGGGACGGCGGGCAGATCCACTGGTCGGTGTCGGACACCGAGGTGCGCGACCTGACCACCGACACCCCGAAGATCGCCTTCACCGACAGCGACGGCAAGGCGGTGGAGGTCCACTGCGAGATCCTGGTCGGCGCCGACGGATCGCACGGCGTGTCCAAGTGGGCCATCCCGCAGGAGAAGCGGGTGGACAACTTCGTGGAGTACCCGTTCGCCTGGTTCGGCATCCTGTGCGAGGCGCCGCCGAGCTCCGAGGAACTGATCTACGCCAACTCCGAGCACGGCTTCGCGCTGATCAGCCAGCGGGACGATCACATCCAGCGGATGTACTTCCAGTGCTCGCCGGACGAGGACGTCAACGCGTGGACCGAGGAGCAGATCTGGGCCGAGCTGCAGAAGCGGATCGACGGTCCGGACGGCCTGCAGCTCAAGCAGGGCCACGTCTTCGACAAGACCGTGCTGCGGTTCCGCAGCTACGTCTGCGAGCCGCTGCGCTACGGCAACCTGTTCCTGGCCGGCGACGCCGGGCACACCGTGCCGCCGACCGGCGCCAAGGGGCTGAACCTGGCCTTCGCCGACGTGCGGGTGCTGTTCGAGGGCATCGACTCCTACTACTCCACCGGGTCGAAGGACCTGCTGGACGCCTACAGCGACCGGGCGCTGCAGCGGATCTGGAAGGCGCAGAACTTCTCCTACTGGATGACCAGCATGCTGCACACCCGGGCCGACGCCTCGACGTTCGAGCACAAGCGGCAGCTCGGCGAGCTGGCCGGCGTGGTCGCCTCCCGGCACGGGTCGGCCTACCTGGCCGAGGCCTACACCGGCTGGCCGAACGCCTGACCGCATCGAACGCCCCGGCGACGGTCCGTCGCCGGGGCGTTTCGGGTTCCGGATCCGATGACGATGAGAGCGGGCCGGGCTTCCCCTGTCCACCACCTTCCGGCTGGTGCAGGAGCTGGTCGACGGCCGGATGCTCACCCGCGGCGAGGACCGCCGCTACGGCGTCGGCCCGCGGGTGCGGGAACTGGCCGCGTAGTCGGCCGCCACGGGTGCGGACCCGGCATCGTCAATGCGCGATGATGGTCTCGTGTTCGGCGACCTCCTCGTCGGCGACGTCCCGCGGGTGGCCGACGATCAGGGTGGTGAGCAGGGCCAGCGCCGAGATGCCGGCGAACACGTAGAAGCCGGCCGGATACCCGTTGTCGGTGGACAGCATCGCGCCGATGATGATCGGCCCGGTGATGGCGCCGATCCGGCCGACCCCGGCGACCCAGCCGAGCGCGGCGCCGCGGATCGCCGCCGGGTAGACCTGGCCGACGAACGCGTAGATCAGCACCTGGGCGCTGAAGACGAACATGCCGGCCAGGAACACCGCCACGTACAGCCCGCCCTGCGGCATCTTGATGCTCAGCGCGGCGAGCAGCACGGCGCCGGCGCCGAACCAGATCAGGGTGGACGGCCGCACGCCGATCCGGTTGGCGACCTGCCCGGCGACCAGCAGGCCGGCGATGGCCCCCAGGTTGAGCGTCAGCAGCAGCCCCAGCCCGGCGGTCAGCGGGTAGCCGGCGGTCTGCATCAGCTTCGGCAGCCACGTGTTCAGCCCGTAGACCAGGATCAGGCCCAGGAACGAGGTGATCCAGAAGGCGAGGGTCGGCCGGGCCAGCCCGTTCTGGAACAGCGCGCCGATCGGGTTGGGACGCTTGCCGGCCGGCTTGTGCAGGGTCTTCTGCTCCAGGAAGATCTGCGACTCGGGCAGCAGCTTGATCATCAACGGGACCAGGATGAGGCCGGGGATGCCACCGATCACGAACATCCACCGCCAACTGCCGCCGTTGCCGAGCACGAGCAGGCCGAGCAGGGCGGTGAGCACCGCACCGACGTGATAGCCGGTCATGATCAGCGTGGTCTTGCCGGCCGATTTGCCCTTGGCGGCGAACTCGGTGGCCAGCGTGAGGGCGGTGGGCAGGCAGCCGCCCAGACCCAAGCCGGCCAGGAACCGGTAGAGGCCGAAGGTGAACACGCTGGTGGAGAGCGCGCACGCGATGGTGAACACCGAGAAGACCAGGGCGGCGAAGATCATCACCTTGCGCCGGCCGAGGATGTCGGTCACCGTGCCGATGGTCATCGCGCCGATGGTCATGCCGATCAGGCCGGTGGTGGCGATCGCGGTGGCGCTGGCGTCGGTGATGCCGAAGACCGCGTCCTTGGTCAGCACCGGGATGACCGTGCCGAGCACGACCAGGTCGTAGCCGTCGAGGAGAACGGCGGACCAGCACAGCGGGGTGACGGCCCCCGGAACCCCGGCGAAGGCGGGTTTCGCGGCGGGAGACGGTGCGTTCATGAGGTCTCCATCCTTCGATGGGCGATCGGCCGGACCGACAACAAGTAGTGCACAACTCGCCGGCCGGCAGCGCGGGCTCCCGCTGGACGGAAGGCCCTCGCGGTCAGCCGGGCGGACGCAGCACCAGCCGATCCCCGGCGAACCCGACCGGGATCGGGTCGGTCAGGTTGCCGACGAAGCCGCCGTACTCGTCCCTGTTCACGAAGGCCAGCAGCACCCACCGATCGTCCGGATCCCGAACCACCTTGCCCACGTACAACCGCTCGTCCGACAGCAGGGTGGCGCCGGCGATGTCGTAGGGGCCGAGGGCGGACTCGGCCGTGGCGACCCAGACACCGCCCGGGCCGCCCGCGGCGGCGCGGGTCGCGGCGAACTCGTCGGCCAGGCAGTTGAACACCAGAACCCATCGTCCGTCGATGTTCTCGACCTGGAAGACCTCCAGCTGGCCGAACCCGGCCCCGGGCGGCGACAGCGGCGGGCGGACCTCCCAGTCCGTCAGGTCGGCCGACCAGGCGTGCCCGACGACGCCCCGGTCGTCCGGCGGACCGGACGCCGCCCGGGCGGTGATCAGCATGTGATAGCCGTCGCCGTCCGGGTCGGGGAACACGAACGGGTCGCGCCAGTGCTCGTCCCGCCAGGGCAGCGCCCCGCCGTGCCGCTCGTACCAGCGGGCGTCCGCGCACACCAGCGGGTTCCGCTCGTCCTTGGTCCACCGGTACAGGTCGGTCGAGGTGGCCCGGCCGACCCGCTGGATCAGCGTGCCGTCGTCGCGCCGGGTGGTGCCGGTGTAGAACATCGACCAGCTGCCGTCCGGGTCGCGGACGACCGAACCGGTCCAGGTGGCGGTCTGGTCGAAGGCCGGCGCGTCCCCCCGCACGATCGCATCGGCGACCCGCTCCCAGTGCACCAGGTCGGTGGACACCGCATGCCCGACCCCGGCCCGCAGGTGCCGGCGGTCCGGATCCTGCAACGCCCGCGAGGCGAACAGGAAGAACAGGTGGTAGGTGTCGTCGTCCCGGGCGATCCAGAAGTCCCACAGCCAGGAGTCGGGCAGGTGCAGCACGGTCTATCCCTTCACGCCGGACGAGGCGATCGAGTTGATGAACATCCGCTGCAGCGCGATGAACAGCACCAGCACCGGGACGGTGATCAGCGAGGCGTAGGCCATGATCTGGCCCCAGTTGGTGGTCAGCTGCGAGAAGTAGTCGATGCCGACCATCACCGGCCGCAACGCCTCGGTCTGCACCGCCATCAGCGGCCACAGGTACTGGTTCCAGGCCGGCAGGAAGGTCAGGATCGCCACCGTGGCGATCACCGGCCCGGACAGCGGCATGATCACCTTGCGGTAGATCATGAACCAGCCCGCCCCGTCCACCTTGGCCGCCTCGTCCAGCTCCTTCGGGATCGAGTCGAAGTACTGGTAGAACAGGTAGATCGAGAAGGCGTTCGCGATGAACGGGATGAACTGCACCTCGTAGGTGTCCAGCCAGCCGGTCGTGCCGTCGTAGTACGGCAGCAGGTTCACCCACCAGAGCAACGGCAGCGCCAACGTCTCGAACGGCACGATCAGCGTGGCCAGGATGACGCCCAGGATCAGGCCCTGGCCGCGGAACCTCAGCCGGGCCAGCCCGAACGCGCACATGCTGTTCACGATCAGGCCCAGCCCGACGGTCAACGCGGACAGCAGGACCGAGTTCATCATGAAGCGCCAGAACGGCACCCGCTCGAACACCGCCTCGTAGTTGGTCAGCGACACGTCGCCGACCGGCAGGAACGCGTTGATCGACGTGAGATCGCCGAAGATCTGGGTGTCCGGCTTGAGCGAGGACACCAGCATGAACAGCAGTGGGAGCGCGAAGACCAGGACCAGGGCGCCGCGGACGACGTACCGCCAGATCGTCAGGCCGGCGCGGGGCGCCGCGAGGTCACTCATTTGTGCACGTCCTTGTCGCGGGTCAGGTAGCGCTGGACCAGGGAGACCGCCAGCACCAGCACGAAGAACACCAGCGACAAGGCGGAGGCGTAACCGGTCTGCTGCAACGAGAATCCGATCCGCACCGACTGGTAGACGATCGTCGAGGTGGCGTCCAGCGGGCCGCCCTGGGTCATCACTTGGATCTGGGTGAACAGGGCGAACGCCTGGATGGTGATGGTGATGAGGATGAACGTGCGGGTCTGCCGCAGCGCCGGCCACGTGATGTACCGGAACCGTTGCCAGTTCCCGGCGCCGTCGATCGCCCCCGCCTCGTACATGTCCTGCGAGATGGTCTGCAGGCCGGACAACCAGATCACCATGTGGAAGCCGACGCCCTGCCACACGGACATGATCAGGATCGCGATCATCGCGGTGTTCGGGTTGCCCAGCCAGTCCGGGCCGTCGATGCCGACGACCGCGAGCATGCTGTTGATCAACCCCTTCGGTTGGTACAGGAACTTCCAGAGCAGGGAGACGACCACCATCGAGGTGACCACCGGCAGGAAGTACACGGTGCGGAAGAAATTGACTCCGCGGATCTTGACGTTGATCAGCAGCGCCAGCACCAGGGCCAGGCCGGCCTGGATCGGCACCACGAACAGCGCGAACAGCAGGGTGTTGCGCAACGACTTCCAGAACAGCGGATCGTTGAACAGCCGGCTGAAGTTGTCGAAGCCGACGAACTGCGGGCCGGTGGGGGAGACGAGCTTGGCGTTGGTGAACGCCAGCACGAACGTGAGCACGATCGGGATGATGATGAAGATCAGCAGCAGCGCGGCGGCCGGCGTCACCATCCAGGCCGCCGCGATGCGCTGGGACTGCCGGCTGCGGGCGAATCGCCGCTGCCGGAAGGTGAGTCGCTCGATCTGGTCGATGGTCGGGGGGTCGGGGTGCGCGGCCCCGATGGTCTGCGTCATGGTCGGTCCCCGCGGGTCACTGGAAGTAGTCGTTCGACTGCTGGTTGGCGTCGATGTCGGACACCGCCTGGTCCAGCGCTTGCTGCGGATCGGCGCCGTTGAGGATGTCCTGCGCGGTCTTGGTGAACGTGGTCGCGATGAACGGGTAGCCCGGTGTCGGCGGGCGGATCACCGCGAACTGCTTGGCGTACTGCCGGAAGACGTCGTTCTGGCCGCCCGCCTCGTATCCGGGCACCATGGCCGCGGCCGCGTCGGTGGCCGGAATCGTGCCGGCGGCCTCGGAGACCGCGGCGACGTACTTGTCCTGCAGGGCGAACTTCATGTAGTCCAGCGCGCCCTCGGGCGCGGCGCAGCCCGAACTGACCGCCCATTGCCAGGAGCCGCCGCCGATCTTCGGACCTTCGCCGAGGTCCACCGTGGGCAGGAACACCACGTCGTCGGCGATCGAGCTGCTGCGGGCCGCGTCGGCGCCCCACGAGCCGTTGTAGAGGATCGCGGTCTTGCCGTTGAGGAAGTCCTGGCCCGGATCCTCGCCGGACTTGAGCGGCATGTAGCCGTCCGCGGCCAGCGAGTGGAACCAGTTCGCCCACTCGACCGCCGCCGGACCGTTGAGCTCGCCGTCGGCGGTCTTGAAGTCGGTGCGGTTGATCAGGTCCCCGCCGAAGCTCTGCAGCATCGGTGAGTACGCGTAGGGCCACCATTCGCCGGCCTGGCCGCCGGTCTGCAGGTCCAGGGCGTTCTCGAACGTGCCGCTCGCCTTGATCTTGTCCAGCGCGGCCATGAACTCGTCCTTGCTCCAGGGCTCGTCGAGGGTCGGAACGCGGATCCCGTTCGACTCCAGGGCCGACTTGCGCGCCTCCATGATCAGCGCGACGTCGTAGTAGCCGACGGCGTAGTTCTTGCCGTCGAACGAGCCGACGGTGCTGGGCAGGAACGTCGCGACCTGATCGTCCAGGCCGTCCAGCGGGGCGAGATATCCGGCCCAGGCCCAGTTCGGCACGTTCGGCCCGTCGACGTCCAGCAGGCAGGGCAGGCTCTTGGACGCCGCCGCGGCGGTGACCGAGGTGTTGTAGGAGTCCTGGGGGAACGCCTGCACCTCCACCTTGTACTTGGTTTGGCTGCCGTTGTAGTCGGCGACGATCTGGTTGATCGCGGCCAGCTCCTTGTCGTTGCCGGCGTTGTGCGTCCACAGCTTGAGGGTGGCCGTGCCGCTGGCGTCGGTCCGGGCGCTGTCGCCCGAGCCGCCGCCCTTGCCGCAGGCGGCCAGCGAGAACGCCAGGGCCGCGGCTAGACTCGCCGCTGCGAGGCGCTGACGGGTGCGTGAAACCACCGGGGGTTCCTCCAACTCACTGATGCCCGGCGTCGCCGGGCTGTCGGTTCACCCGCTGGGGCGGGTGAATTGGGGTGGGTGTTGCTCGCCGTCCCGGGTCACGACCGGGGCGGCGGGCCCACCGATGCACGACGCACCAGTGGGCAGGGCAGGATCTCCTGCCGGATGGGTTGCTGCGCAACGGAGTTCACGACGTCGATGAGGGCGGCGACGGCCCACTGGCCCATCGCGTAGTGCGGCAGGGCCACCGTGGTCAGGCCCGGCCGCAGGTTGGCGGCGATCAGCTCCTGGTTGTCGAAGCCGACGATCGACAGGTCGTGCGGGATTCGTAGGCCGAGTTCGGCGGCCGCCTGGTAGGTCCCCATCGCCATCCGGTCGTTGAAGCAGAAGACGCCGGTCGGCCGCCGGTGGGCCGGCTGGTCCAGCAGCTCCCGGGCGGCCTCGTAGCCCGCGCCCGGGGTCGAGGCGGCCGCGGTCACCATGCCCGACCGGAGCCGCCGGCCGGCCTCGTTCAGACCCTGCCGGAAACCCTGCCACCGCAGGTGCGTCGCCGGGATGTCGTCGACGTTGTTCAGGAAGGCGATCCGGTGATGACCGGCCGCGATCAGTTCGCGGACCGCGGTCACCGCACCGCCGACCTCGTCCGGGACGACGGAGCTGACGTCGCCGTTCACCGACCGGGCGTCCAGCAGCACGGCCGGGGTGCCGTGCAGCGCCTCCGGCGGCGTGATCACCCGGTGGTACTCGGAGGCGAAGATGATCCCGTCGACCTGCCGCTCCTGCAGCGCCCGGATCTCCCGTTCCTCCAAACCAGGGTCGCTGTTGGAGTTCATCAACAGCAGCAGGTTGCCGTGCTCGGCGGCGGCGTCCTGAGCCCCCAGGATCACCTCGCCGGCGTACGGCGTGGTGGCGATCTTGTCGCTGACGAAGCCCAGCGTGTTGGACCGCTGCAACCGCAGTCCCTGGGCCAGCCGGTTGGGCCGGTAGGACAGCTCGGCCGCGGCCGCCCGGACCCGCTCGCGGGTGGCGTCCGGGATCCGCTTGCCCGGCACGTCGTTCAGCACGTGCGAGACGGTGGTGATGGAGAACCCCGAGCGCTCCGCGACGTCGCGCAGGGTTGGCTTCGTGGTCACGCCCGCTCCTCTGCCAAGTGATGTGCCAAAACGTTTGCTCAAATCGGTAAGGGGAACTATGCCGGTCGATCCGGCCGTTGTCAACAGAGTGCCGGATATACCCGGACCGCGCGCCCGGGTAGCCGCTAAATGCGTTCGGAAAGAACAGTTATCGGCGACGGGGCCGGGCCGGGTCGGCCCGGCGGTGCGGCCGTCGACCAGCCTGCAATAACGTTTGGGCAACGAACAAAATGCCCGGATCCACCGATCGGTGGACCCGGGCATCATCCACCCGATCGGCCGGCCGGCCGACCCCGTCCGCGCCCGGGGCCGACGACACTCGTCCCATGACCACGACCACCATGACCGCGACGGCGACCACGACCGCGACCGCGACCGCGACACCGGTCACCGGCCCGCCGAGCCGCCGGCCGTCCCGCCGGTGGACGGTCGCGCTCACCCTGGCGATCCTGGCCGCCTTCGGCGTCGTGCTGTGGGGCGGCTACACCCAGGGCTGGGCGTGGACCGGCATCACCGCGCAGGACACCCTGTGGCACTGGCTGCAGCTGCTGCTGGTGCCGATCGCGTTCGCCGCCCTGCCGATCCTGCTGCGGCAGCACCGGTCGATGCGCACCGAACGCAAGCTGCTGATGCTCGGCCTGACCGTCGGTTTCGTCGCGTTCGTGATCGTCGGCTATGCGGTCCCGCTGGACTGGACCGGATTCACCGGAAACACGTTGTGGGACTGGCTGTCCCTGCTGCTGCTGCCGGTCGCGATCACCAGTGTGCGGTTCCTGCGGGCGGAGCGGACGATCACCGGCCGGCACTACTGCTTCGGCGCGCTGCTGCTGGCCGCCCTCGGTGTGCTCGTCGCCTGCGGCTACCTGGTGCCCTGGGCCTGGACCGGCTTCACCGGCAACACGGTGGTCGACTGGCTTCAGCTGCTGGTGCTGCCCGTCCTGTTCCCGACGGTGGTCGTGCCGGCCGCGGCGGCCTGGCTGACGGCGACGTCCCCCACCCGCTCGGCGCCCAGCATCCGGATCGCGTCCAGCGCGACGTAGACGGTGGCCGCGCCGACCGGGTCGGCCAGGCTCACCCCGGTCAGCTCCTCGACCCGGTGCAGCCGGTAGCGCACGGTGTTGCGGTGGATGTGCAGGTCGGCGGCCACCGCGGAGGGGGAGGCGCCGCCGGCGTACCAGCCGCGCAGGGTGTCCAGCAGCGCGGCCCGGTCGTCGGCCGGCTGGGCCAGCACCGGACCGAGCACGGCGGCGGCCAGGTCGACGCCCGCCTCCGGCGCGCCGGCCAGCAGCGAGGACACCGAACCCGGCCGGTACCGGAGGATGTCGGCGGACGACGCGGTGCCCGCGGCACAGGCGGTGGTCGCCTGGCGCAGGGCGCCCGGCGCCCGGTCGAGCCGGGTGAACTCGGCGCTCAGGCCGACCCGGGCCCGGGCCACCGGGCCGAGCTCGGCGACCAGGGCCGGCACCTCGAACCGGGGGCGCAGGGCCACGATGCCCACCTGGTAGGCCCCGCCGAGCCGCCACACCGAGCCGATGCCCCGGGTCCGCAACGACTGCTCGACCCGCGGCAGGGCCTCCTCGCCGGGCTGCGGCCGCTCCGCGCACACGGTGACGAACCGTCCCTGGCGGGGCATCCGCAGCTGGTCGGCGACCTCCCACAGCTGCGGTCCGGCGACCACCGACCCGCTGAGCACCCGGTCCAGCAGCGCGATCCGCACCTGGGTGTCGTGCCGGGCGGACTCCGCGGCCGACTCCCGGAACGAATCGGCCACCCCCTCGGACAGCACGTCGATGAGGGTCCAGATATCGGCGGATGCCTCCAGCAGCGGGTCGTTGCCCTCGGGGCGCTCACCCCAGGCATCCCGCAGGGTCTGCCACATGAACCGGCCGCCGATCCGGTAGGCGCGCAGCACCGTCGGCAGCGGGATGCCCTGGTCGGCCCGGCGCCGGCCGGTCTGCCAGGCGGCCTCCGGACCCGGATCGTCGCGGCCGGCCAGGTGGGCGAAGACGAACTGCAGGTTGCCGCGGCACGAACGGCTCAGATCCTCGAAGTCGACCAACTTCTCGTCCCGGTAGGAGGGCTCGCTGGTCACGATGAGCTCGGCCAGCCGGCGGCCCAGCTCCTCCGCCCGGGTCAGCAGGTCCAGGCTGATCGCGGCGATGCCGGGTGACACCCGCACCGGCGGCTCCATGCCTCGATCCTAGCGGCCGTTGTGCACGAGCACAAAGACGACGGCGAGTCTCGGGTCGGGCGCCCATGGCCGCGGCGGCTTCCCACGCCAAGAATGGAGCCATCGGACAACCTCACTCGGACACTGGAGTCCCACCATGCAGCTCGCCGCCAATCTGGTCCGCACCGCCGCCCTCCGCGGCGACCACGTCGCCCTGCGCCTGGGCGAGACAGCCCTGACCTACGCCGATCTCGACCTGCTCAGTGCCCGCGTCGCCGGCCGGCTGCGGCTCGCCGGGCTGCTGCCGGGCGGTCGGGTCGGCGTCATGCTGGGCAACACCCCCGACTTCGCCGTCGTCTACTACGGCGTGCTCCGGGCCGGCGGCGTGGTCGTGCCGATGAACCCGCTGCTCAAGGCCCGCGAGGTAGCCTACTACCTGTCCGACGCGCAGGCCGGCTTCATCTTCGCCGCCGCCGCCTTCGCCGACGAGGCGACCGCCGGGGCGCAGACCGCCGGCGCGACGGTGTCCGTCGTCGGCCCCGACTTCCTGGCCGGGCTGACCGACGAGCCGCTGGCCGAGGTGACCCCGCGCGACGGCGACGACACCGCCGTCATTCTCTATACCTCCGGCACCACCGGACGGCCCAAGGGCGCCGAACTCACCCACGCCAACCTGACCCGGAACGCCGAGGTTTCCGCGCACACCGTGCTGCAACTGACCGCGGACGACGTGATCTTCGGCGGGCTGCCGCTGTTCCACTCGTTCGGCCAGACGGTCACCCTCAACGCCGGCGTGCTGGCCGGCGCGACGCTGACCCTGCTGCCGCGGTTCGACCCGGCCCAGGCGCTGTCGATCATGCAGCGGGACGCCGTGACGATCTTCGCCGGCGTGCCCACCATGTACGGCGCCCTGCTGGCCGCGTCGGAAAATGCTGCCGTGGCGTCCGCCGGGGACTGGTCCGCGCTGCGATCGTGCGTGTCCGGTGGCGCCGCCCTGCCCGTCGAGGTGCTGCACGCCTTCGACCGCCGCTTCGGCAGCCCGATTCTCGAGGGGTACGGGCTGTCGGAGACCTCGCCCGTCGCCTCGTTCAACCACCCGGGCCGGACCCGCAAGCCGGGCTCGATCGGCACCCCGATCGAGGGTGTGCGGATGGCGGTGGTGGACGCCGCCGGGAACCCGGTGCCGGCCGGCGAGGTCGGCGAGATCGTGATCAAGGGACACAACGTGATGAAGGGCTACTGGGGCCGGCCGGACGCCACCGCGGCGGCCATCGTCGACGGCTGGTTCCGCACCGGCGACCTGGCCCGGATGGACGACGACGGCTACTTCTTCATCGTCGACCGGAAGAAGGACATGATCATCCGCGGCGGCTACAACGTCTACCCGCGGGAGATCGAGGAGGTGCTGTACGAGCACCCCGCGGTGGCCGAGGCGGCCGTCGTCGGCGTGCCGCACGAGAGCCTGGGCGAGGAGGTGGCCGCCGCGGTCGCCCTCAAGCCGGGCGCCACCGTCACCGTCGACGACCTGCGCGAGTTCGTGAAGGGGCAGGTCGCCGCCTACAAGTACCCGCGCCACCTGGTCACGCTGGAGGCCCTGCCCAAGGGCCCGACCGGCAAGATCCTCAAGCGGGAGATCGTCATCCCGATCCCCACCCCCTGACCGCCACCCGACCATCACCGACCGACGCGAGAGACGAGGAAGTCCAATGCAGTACGAGAACATCGGCCGTTCGCTGGGCACCGACTACTTCCGGATCGCCGACCAGCTCACCGACGAGGAAATCGACATCTGGCGCCGGACCAGGGACTTCGTCGACGACGAGGTGCTGCCGGTGATCGGCGACTACTGGGAGAAGGCCGAACTGCCCTGGCCGCTGTTCCGGCGGATGGGTGAGCTGGGCCTCGTCGGGGCCGGCATCGACGGTTACGGCTGCCCGGCGATGAGCCCGGTCGCGGCCGGCCTGGTCGCCATGGAGCTCAACCGCGGCGACGGCAGCCTGGGCACGTTCGTCGGGGTGCAGTCCGGCCTGGCCATGCAGTCCATCGCGATGCTGGGCTCGGAGGAGCAGAAGCAGCGGTGGCTGCCGGAGATGGCCAAGCTGACCAAGCTCGGCGCGTTCGCGCTGACCGAGCCTACGCACGGCTCGGACTCGGTCGCGCTGGAGACCACCGCCACCCGGGACGGCGACGAATGGGTGATCAACGGCGAGAAGAAGTGGATCGGCAACGGCACCCTGGCCGATGTGGTGGTGCTGTGGGCGCGGGACACCGCCGACGGCAAGGTCAAGGGCTTCCTGGTGGAGAAGGGCAGCCCCGGGTACCACGCCGATCGGATCGACGGGAAGGTGGCCCTGCGTTCGATCTGGCAGGCCCAGATCACCCTGACCGACCTGCGGGTGCCGGAGTCGAACCGGCTGCCCGGCGCGCGCAGCTTCAAGGACACCGGCCGGGTGCTGGCCGGCACCCGCACCGAGGTCGCCTGGGCCGCACTGGGTCACGCCACCGCCGCCTACGAGATCGCGCTGGCCTACTGCCGGCAGCGGGAGCAGTTCGGTCAGCCGTTGGTCGGTTTCCAGATCGTGCAGCAGCGGCTGGTCAAGATGCTGGCCGAGGTCTGCTCGATGCAGCTGTACTGCCGGCAGCTGGGCCGGTTGCAGAACGAGGGGGCGCTGACCGACACCATCGCCGCGATCGCCAAGATGAACAACACCAGCCGGGCCCGCGAGGTGATCGCCGAGGCGCGGGACCTGTTGGGCGGCAACGGGATCCTGCTGGAGTACCACGTCGTCCGGCATATGGCCGACATCGAGGCGATCCACACCTACGAGGGCACCGAGACCATCCAGACGCTGATCGTCGGCCGCGACATCACCGGAGTGGGAGCGTTCGCCTGATGTCCGAGATCTTCCTGCTCGACGCGGTCCGCACCCCGTTCGGCCGGGCCGGCGGCAAGGGCGTGTACGCCACCACCCGGGCCGACGACCTGGCCGCCGCGGCCATCGCCGGCCTGATGGACCGCAACAAGCAGTTCCCGCCGGAGCGCATCGACGACGTCGCCGTCGCCGCCACCAATCAGCAGGGGGACCAGGGCCTGACCCTGGGCCGCGCCGCGGCCATCCTGGCCGGCCTGCCGATCACCGTGCCCGGCCTGGCGGTCGACCGGATGTGTTCCGGCGCGATGACCAGCGTCGCCCTGATGGCCGGCCAGATCGGCCACGGCATGGTCGATCTCGCCCTGGCCGGGGGAGTGGAGCACATGGGCCGACACCCGGTCCGGTTCGACGAGCTGAACCCGCGGTTCGCCGCCGACGACCTGATCGTGCCGGACGCCTTCAACATGGGCGTCACCGCGGAGAACCTGCACGACCTGCTGCCGCACCTCACCCGGGAGCGGGCCGACCGGTTCGGGCTGGGCAGCCAGCGCAAGGCGCAGGCCGCGTACGAGGCGGGCCGGATCCAGCCCGACCTGATCCCGGTCGAGGTCACCCGGCCCGACGGAACGGTCGACCTGGTCACCGACGACCAGGGCCGCCGCCCGGAGACCACCCTCGAGGGGCTGGCCGGCCTGAAGACCCCGTTCCGGGAGGACGGCCGGGTGACCGCCGGCACGTCGTCACCGCTGACCGACGGCGCCACCATCGGCCTGCTGGCCGGTGCGGACGCCGTCGCCGAGTTCGGGCTCACCCCGAAGATGCGGCTGGTGTCCTGGGCGTTCACCGGGGTGCAGCCGGAGATCATGGGCACCGGCCCGATCCCGTCCACCGAGAAGGCGCTGCGCAAGGCGGGTCTGGGCATCGACGACATCGGCCTGTTCGAGCTGAACGAGGCGTTCGCGGTGCAGGTGCTGGCCCTGCTCGACCACTTCGGCATCGACGACGACGACCCCCGGGTCAACCCGTGGGGCGGCGCGCTGGCCTTCGGCCACCCGCTCGCCGCGTCCGGCGTCCGGCTGATGATCCAGCTGGCCGCCCAGTTCGCCGAGCGCCCCGACGTCCGGTACGGCCTGACCGCAATGTGCGTCGGCCTCGGCCAGGGCGGCTCGATGATCTGGGAGAACCCGCACTACCGCAGCTGACGTCGCCGGGCCAGGGCGACCAGCAGGCCGCCGAGCATCAACGCGATGGCTCCGGTGGCCAGCATGGTGCCCAGGCCGCTCGCGCCGGTGTCCGGCAGGTTGCCGTCGGGACCGGGCGGGGTCGGCCCGGGCGGTTCCGGAGCGCCGGCCACGTCGACCACCGCCTGCGCGTTCGCCGAGGCGTCGCACGGCGGGAACCCACCCTCGCTGTCCGGGCCGCAGAGCGGCACGCCGTCCGGGTCGGTCGGCGTGCCGGTGACCACCACGGTGTTGGTGGTGGTCGTGGTCACCGTGGTGGTGCAGGTGAAGGTCCAGGTCTCGTCGGCGGCGTCCTCGAAGATGCTGGTCGGGGTGTCCAGCAGGCCGTCGCCGTCCTCGTCGCCGGACACGTAGGTCACCGGGCTGCAGGTGTCGTCGGTGATCCTGGACGCCACGTCGGACAACGGGACGTCGCCGGTGTTGCGCACCTGGTAGGTGTAGGTCACCGGGCCGCCGCCCTCGCCCAACTCGGTCGGCTCGGCCGACTTCTCGATGGTGATCGCCGGCGTGAACGGCTGCACGAAGGCCGCGTCGAAGTCGATCACCGGGATGTTCAGGTCGAACGGAGTGCCGCCGGCCGCGGCGACGATGGCGACGTTGGTCGTCTCCTCGGTGATCGGCTTGCTGCACTCGTAGCGCCAGGTCTCGGCCGGCTCGCGGTCGAGCAGGTCGTCGTCGTTGCCGCCGGTCTTGGAGACCAGGCTCGGCTGCACGCAGTCCGGGGTGAACGGGTTGGAGATGTCGCCGAGAACGACGTCGGCCAGCACGTCGTCGGCCGGGATCGGGCTGCGGCCCACGTTGGTGACGTCGTAGCCGTAGGTCACCGTCGTTCCGGATGGCACCAGGCCGTGGTTCACCGTCTTGTTCAGGTGGATGGCGGGGGCGATGACGTGCACGGTCGCCGTGGCGGTGTCCTCGTACCCGTTGCCGAGCGTGTCGACGGCCAGCGCGGTGACCTCGTTGACGTCCTCGGTGTCCGGCGCCGGCGGCAGGAACAGTCGCCGGGTGCAGGTGAACGTCCAGGTCTCGGCGGCGGAGTTCACCCCGTCGATCAGGCCGTTGCCGTTCGTGTCGCCGCCCTGGTAGGCGAGCGGCGAGCACTTGTCGTCGGACAGCGTGACCAGGTCCAGCGGCACGTCACCGGTGTTGCGAACACCGAAGGTGTAGGTGACCTGGCCGCCGGCCCGCACCACATCCTGGGACGCGGACTTGGTGACCGCCAGGCCGGGGTGGATCACTGTCGTGTCCGCGGTGGCGGTGGCCGAGACGGTCGGCCCGGTGATGTCCGTGCCGGGCAGCACGCCGGTGCCGGTGGCGGTCACCGTGTTGGTCACCTCGGCCGACTGCTCGCCCAGGGCGGCGCCCTGCAGCACGGCGCTGCACGCGTAGCTCCACACCTCGTCCACGTCCAGCCGGTCGTCGGAGTTGGCGTCCCCGCCGGTGTACACCAGCGGGGAGCACGTGTCGTCGGTCGGGTTCACTTCGACCAACGGAGTGTTGCCGGTGTTGCTGACTTCGTAGACGAAGGTCGCCGGGCGCGGGCCGGGCGGAATCGGGGTGTCCGGTCCGCTGATCGCCGCGGCGTCGGGGTCGAGCACGACCGGACGGGTGCTCTGCTTGGTGACGGCGATGTCCGGGGTCACCACCCGGACCAGCGCGGTGTCGTGCCGGGTCAGCGGTTCGCCGACCGGATCCCCGTCGACCACCGGCTGCGCGACGATCGTCGCCCGGTTCGGGGTGGTCACATTGATCGGCTTGGTGCAGGTGAACGTCCAGGTCTCCGCCGGGTTCATCAACCCGTCGCCGTCGTCCCCGCCGCCGTAGGTGACCGGCGCGCACGCGTTGTCGGCGACCCAGCCGGCGTTGCCGGTGTCGTTGCGCAGGTCGATGTCGCCGGTGTTGGTGGCTGCGTAGCTGTAGGTGACCTGGGTGCCCGGGAACACCAGGTTCTGGTCGACGGTCTTGGTCAGGGTCAGGCCGGGATCGATGATCCGCACCTGCGCCGTGTCGGTGGCGCTCACCGGCGGGTTCGGGTCGGGGAACGGGTCGTTGCCGTCCTGCGGGTTGAGCGGGCGGCCGGTGACGGTGGCGGTGTTCACCACCGACTCCGCCGGCGCCGCGGTGCAGGTGTAGTTCCAGGTCTCGCCGACGTCCAGAACCTCGGCGCCGTTCCCGTTGTTCACCCGAGTCGGGTTCTCGCACGGCTCGGTGTCGTCGGCCAGGGTGACCGAGCCGAGCGGGGTGTTGCCGGTGTTCTGCACCGCGTAGGTGTAGGTGACCTCGGTGCCGGATTGCACGTTCACCGACTTGGCCCCGTCGACCAGCTTGGTCAGGGTGATCTCCGGCGTGTAGACATCGACGTCGTCGGTGGCGTCGTCGGTGACCAGGGTGCCGGTCGGGTCGACGCCGCGGGCGCCGGCGGTGTTGACGATGTTCTCCGGCTCGGCCGTCGCGCTGCCCCCGGTGACGGGTCGGGTGCAGGTGAACGTCCAGGTCTCGCCGACGTCCAGCCGCCCGTTCGTATTGCTGTCACCCTCGTTGGGACCCGACGCGGGGACGGGGTTGACCGGGCCGCACAGGTTGTCGGTGACGCCGACCTGACTCAGCGGCGTGTTGCCCGGGTTGGTCACCTCGTAGGTGGAGGTCACCGGTGCCCCGGGGTCGAGGTCGCCGCGGACCGCGGTCGGGTCGTTGACCTTGGTGACCTGGATCGCCGGTCGGTAGTCGTAGGAGTTGTACACGTCGCAGGTGACGATCTCGTTCCCGATCGCGAGCGGCTCGGCGAACTGGCCGGTCTCGGTGAGTTCGCCGGTGATGGTCCGGCTGTTGTTCTGGTCGTCCTTGGCCGTGCAGACGTAGTCGTTGTCCGGGCCGGGTCGGCCCGGGGTGAACCCGTCCTGCACGGCTTCGCCGATGGCCGCCGTCGAGGTCGCCTCGGGGTCCGTCGGTTCCCACTGGAACTGGGCGTAGCCGTTGGCGTCCGTGGTCACCGTCTTGGCCGGGGCGGGCGCGGTGTCCGGCAGGATCCAGTCGAACCCGCCGGGCACGGTCGGGGTGGTGGTGAAGTCCCAGCCGGGCGCCGGCGCGTAGTCGCCGTTGCCGGCGCTCTGGGCCAGCTTGCGGATGGTCAGCGACGGCGAGCACAGATCGAGCACGACGGCCCGGATGGCCTCCTCCAGATCGTCGAAGTCGGGTACCAGGGCCACGTCGGTGGTGGTGATGTCGAACTGGTCGGGGGTCCGCGCGACGTTCGGGCCGGAGACCTGTTCCAGGCGCTGGAGGCTGTCCTGGTTCTGCAGCGCGCTACCGACGCCGACCGTCAGGATGCGGGAGCCGTTGGACTTGACCGCGTTCGCGGCCTCCACCGCCCGGTCGATGGTGATCTGCGCCCCGGCCGCGTTCCGGTTGGTGTTGACGCCGACCGCCGGTTTGCTCGGCGAATAGAACGGGTCGCCGGAACGGTCGAAGTCGTAGGCGGTCGGATCGCCGTCGGTCACGAACACCACCAGTTCGGGCGAAGCTGCCTCACCGGCGGTCTGCTTGAGGGTCTGATGCCAGTTCGTGTACTGGTCGGAGCTGCTGTTGCTCCACCCGCTCTCTTTGGTCGGATCCCCGTTCTGGTTCAGGGACTTGACGGTGTAGCCGGTCACCGGCGGTTTCGGGTCGTAGTAGTCGGCGATCGCCCCGCCCAGGGCGCCACCGGAGGCCATGCTGGCGGCGTCGATGTTCTGGCGGTCGGCGAGCTGTTGGGAGACGGTGGCGAACTGGATCACGCGCGCGGTCGAGTTGGTGTCCTGCAGGGCGTCCAGGAAGGATCGGCCGGCGTCCCGGACGTTCTACACCGCGTGCGACGACTGCACCGATCCCGACGCGTCCAGGATCAGTGTGACGTCGATCCCGCAGGCCTTCTCGATGGGAGGATTGGGGTCGGTCGGAACCGCGGCGACGGCCGGCGTGGCCGGCAGGACCACCACCCCCGCCGCCACCAGGCCGGCGGTCACGATCAGTCTCGCGGTTCGACCGAACACTCGCAGCTCCTCACAGCACACGCACAGTGGTCAGGGCCACCGGACACCCTTCCAGGGCATTCGCGCATCGCAAAGGTCTTCGGAGCGTGAGTCGAACATCGAATGGGTAACGATCGGCAATGAGCAGGACTGCGCTATCGTGCCCTGGTGGCGCGCACCGGCTCGGATCTGACCACCTTCCCGCGGCCCTCGGTGGCCGTCGACGTCGCGGTGCTGACCGTTCGGGACGGCCGGCTGCAGGTGGTGGTGGTCGAGCACCGGATCGGCGGCCTTGCCCTGCCCGGCACCTTCCTGCACCAGGGCGAGGTGCTGGCCGACGCGGCGGCGCGGGCGCTGGCCGACAAGGCCGGCCTTCGTCGGGTGCCGTTCACCCAGCTGCACGTGTTCGACGAACCGGGCCGGGACGAGCGGGGGTGGGTGCTGTCCGTCGGGCACAGCGCGGCGATCCCGACCGACTCGATCCCGGACGACGTCCGGCTGGTGCCGATCGAAGGCGGGGGGTCCGCGCGCCCGCTGCTGTTCGACCACGACGAGATCGTCCGGCGGGCGGTGGACCGGCTGCGGCGCGACTACGCCACCGAGATCGACCCGGCCGGCCTGCTCGGCCCCGCGTTCACCGTCTTCCAGCTGCGAAAGGTGTACGAGGCGGTGTTCGAGCGATCGCTGATGAAGGACACCTTCCGCCGGCTGGTGGTGCCGAACCTGGATGCCACCGGCGAACACGGCA
>JBDHZW010000069.1:0-21222 GCA_039812105.1 Nakamurella sp. | reverse complement strand
CACCGCCGCGGCGGGCGCCGGCGCCCCCGAGACCCGGATGCCCGAGGCGTCCCGGCACCCGGCCGGCACCCGACGGCCGGTCGATCCGGCCGCCACCCCCGCCGAGGCGGCGGCCGCCGTCCCGCCGACGACACCGGGCCGCCGGCCCGCGGAGATGACCGGGACCGAGCAGGCGCCCCGCCGCCGCGGCCAGCGGCCCGTCATGCCGGGCTGGGAGGACGTGCTGCTCGGCGGCCACTCGAAGGGCTGACCGGTACCACCGGCTCCCCCGACGACGGCGGGACCACCCGCGGGGTTCTGATCAACCGGCCGTCGGAAGCCAGCAGGACATAGCCGACCACCACAAGGGTCGCGATGACGGCCAGGAACTCGCCGAACGCGACCAACGGCAGCGGCACCGGCGTCGTTCGCCACAGGAACGGCGCGTACGACAGCAGCGACGCCGCCGACACCACCACGGCGACCGGCCAGAACCGGCGGACGTAGAACGCCGCGACGATCGTCATGACGTCGGCCAGGTAGAAGTACCGCTCGTGCATTTGCGGCAGGAAGAACGGCACCGCCAGCACCGTCGCGGTCACCAACAACACGATCTGCGGCTCGTCCAACGGGCGTCGTCGCCAACACAGCAGCAACAGGCCGACCAGCACGGCGGCGGCGACCACCAGACCGAACACCAGCCAGGCCACCGATCCGCCGACCCACTGGAACATCGTCGGGCCGTTCTGGGTCCAGGTCCCCAACCCGCCGCTGCCGGTCGACGCCTGCCCCCCGCCGACACCGCCGCGACCGAAGCCACCGCCACCGAAGCCACCGCCGCCGGCCGTGCCGCCGGTGGTCACCTGGTTCGGGTACACCATGAGCAGGCTGCGCCAGCTCCGGCCGGCCACGGCGGCCGGTAGCAGCATGACCACAAAGGTCGCCGGGACGGCCAGCAGGGCGAGCAGCCGACGCCGGTTGACCAGCATCACGATCAGCAGCGCCGGCAGGAAGAAGACGGCCTGCAGCTTGAACGACATCGCCAGGCCGAAGAAGACGCAGGCCCACCAGTCCTGCCGGCGGAGCAGGAAGTACAGGCTGCCCAGGCAGAACGCGGCGTAGATCGAGTCACACTGGCCCCAATACCCGCTGTTGATCAGGACGGTCGGCGCGAACAGGACGACGCCGAAGGCCAGCACCGAGGTCCACACCCCGAACCGCCGCCGGACGACGAGTCCGGCGAAGCCGGCCAGCACCACGTCGAAGATCATCGAGATCAGCTTGATCGCGGCGATCTTCGGGATCGGCAGGTAGGTCGCCGCGGCCAGCAGGTACAGGTAGGGCGGGTTGTAGTTGCCGATCTCCTGCCCGATCGCGCGGAACCCGCCGCCGGCCGCCAGGGCGTCGTACCAGGGACTCAGGAACGCACGGTAGTCGCTGGTCACCTCGTTGACGAAGAGGAACCGGACGGCGAAGGCGGCGATCACCAGGGCGGCGACGACCCCGGCGACGACGATGACGGCCGGTCGTCGTTCGACCGGCCGCGCGGACATGGTGACCACGCGACGACCCCTCTGCAGCGGACGGACCAGCCTCCAACGCTGACCGAGGGACCTGTGCGCGAACCCAGAAAACAAACCGAACCGCCGGATCGGCAACCCCGGCTCGGGGCGCCGTTATCCGGCGGTCCGGTGACCGAATGTCCACACTCGGCGCGAGTGGGCACCCGGCAGAGGGGCCGTGCGTCAGCTGGACGGCGTGCGGCCCGTTGTTGAGCCACTGGGCTCAGTGACTCGGATCACATGTTACTCGCATCCGCTTCTGACGGAATCCCCAATACGACGAGATCCGGGGGCCGCCACGTGGCCCGGGTCTCTCGCGACCAGGCGGCGGCGGAAAAGTCGATGAGCTCTGTCGGAGGTCGGACGTAGCCTGGCGCACGCCATGAACCAGACGATCGCGCCACCGTCCAGCTCCGACCTCGACCACGACGGACCGAGGCCGGGCGTCGACGCGCACGTGCCGGCGGTGGCCAGCCTGCGCCGCCTGCTGCCCTTCGCCCGCCCGGCGATCCCGGCGCTGATCGCCAGCGCGGTCGCTGCGCTGGTGGCGACCCTGTGCGGGATCACCTTCCCGCTGGTCATCCAGTTCATCATCGACGGGCCGATCACCGACGGGAACCTGGCCGGGCTGTGGGCGCCCGGGGCGCTGCTGCTGGTTCTGGGGGTGGTCGAGGCGGCCCTGTTCTGGGCCCGGCGGATGCTGTCCGCGCGGCCCACCATGCGGGTCGAGGCGGGCATGCGCGCCGCCATCTACGACCATCTGCAACGGCTGCCGGTCGCCTTCCACGACCGCTGGCCGGCCGGGCAGCTGATGTCCCGGGCGGTGGCCGACCTGGCCACCATCCGCCGGTTCCTGGCGTTCGGCCTGGTCTTCCTGTTCGTCAACCTGACCACCTTCGTGGTCGGCCTGGGCATCCTGCTGGTCCTGTCCTGGCCCCTCGGCCTGGTGATCGCCGCGATGGCGGTGCCGCTGGTCGCGCTGTGCTTCCGGTACGAGTCGCGTTACCAGGTGCTGGCCCGGCGCAGCCAGGACCAGGTGGGCGACCTGGCCACGATGGTCGAGGAGTCGGTGCTGGGCATCCGGATCCTCAAAGCCTTCGGGCGCAGCGGGCACTACGCCCGCCGGTTCGTGCGCGAGGCGGTCGGGCTGCGGACGACCGAGCTGACCAAGGCGCGGGTGGTCGCCAAACTCTGGGCGTCCGTCATCGTCATCCCGGAGCTGGCGTTCGGCCTGACCCTGTTCCTGGGCATCCGGCAGGTGGCGGCCGGGACGATGTCGGCGGGCACCCTGGTGGCGTTCTTCGGCGTCGCGCTCGGGCTGCGCTGGCCGATCGACTCGATCGGCTGGCTGCTGGCCATGACGAACGACGCGGCCAGCGCGACCCAGCGCTACTTCGAGGTGATGGCCGCGCCGGTGACGATCACCTCGCCGGAGCGGCCGGTGCTCGCGCAGCCGCCGCGGCGCGGCCACCTGCGGTTCGAGGGCGTCCGTTTCCGCTTCGCCGACACCCCGGCCGGCCGGGACGATCTGCTCCGCGGCATCGACCTGGACGTCCGGCCGGGCGAGACCATCGCCCTGGTCGGCGCGACGGGGTCGGGCAAGACGACCGTCACCGCGCTGGTCAACCGGCTGTACGACGTGACCGGCGGGCGGATCACCCTGGACGGCGTCGACATCCGGCGACTGGATCTGTCCGACCTGCGGAGCCGGGTCGCGGTGGCCTTCGAGGAGCCGACGCTGTTCTCCGCCTCGGTGCGGGAGAACGTGCGGCTCGGCGCTCCGGGCACGTCGGACGAGCAGGTGTGGGCGGCGTTGCAGTTGGCCCAGGCCGACTTCGTCGCCGAGCTGCCCTGGGGGTTGGACACCCGGATCGGCGAGCAGGGGCTGTCGTTGTCCGGCGGCCAACGCCAGCGGCTGGCCCTGGCCCGGGCGGTGATCGGACGGCCCGAGGTGCTCGTGCTCGACGACCCGCTGTCCGCCCTGGACATCCACACCGAGGCCAAGGTCGAACGCGCGCTGCGGTCGGTGCTGGCCGGGACCACCGCCCTGGTGGTGGCCCACCGCGCGTCCACCGTCCTGCTGGCCGACCGGGTGGCCCTGCTGGCCGACGGCCGGATCGCCGCGGTCGGCACCCACGCCGAGCTGATGGCGGCGCATGCCGTCTATCGCGACCTGCTGACCAGCCGATCGGAGGTGACCGCATGACGAGCACGCCGCTGCCGGATCTGGAGGCCGACCCGGGCTGGGACGAGGAAGCGGCCTGGCGCGGGGTGGCCACCGAGGACGCCGACGAGGTGTCGGCGGTCGTCGGCCTGCGGCTGGCCGCCCGCTCCCGGCGGCTGCTCGGCTCGCTGATCCGGCCGCACCGCTGGTGGGCGCTGCTGGCCTCGGTCGTGGTGGTGATCAGCGAGCTGGCGTATCTGGTCGGCCCGCTGGCGGTGGCCTACGGCATCGACACCGCGGTGCCCGCCCTGGCCGCGGGCGACGGGTGGCCGCTGGTCCTGGCCACCCTGGCGTACCTGGCCGCCGGCATCACCAACGCCGTGGGCAAGGCGATCTTCGTCCGGTTGTCGGCGCGGGTCACCCAGGCCATGCTGCTGGATCTGCGCGGCCGGGTATTCGGGCACGCCCAATCCCTGAGCGTGGCCTTCCACGAGAAGTACACGTCGGGACGGGTCATCTCGCGGCTGACCAGCGACCTGGATTCGCTGGGCGAACTGGCCGGCGAGGGCCTGGAAGGGCTGATCTCGGGCGTGCTGTCGGTGGCGGCGATCGGTGTCACCCTGCTGCTGCTGGACGTCGACCTGGCGCTGGTCGCGCTGGCCGCGTTCATCCCGATCCTGCTGGCCACCCGGTGGTTCCAGGGCCGGTCGCGGCGGATCTACCGGCGCACCCGGACGCTGATCGCGGCCGTCATCGTGCAGTTCACCGAGACGATGAACGGTCTGCGCGCGGTGATCTCGTTCCGCCGGGAGGACCGCAACCGGGCTATCTTCGGATCGCTCAACGACGACAACGCCCGGGCCAACGGCGACGGGCTGGTCGCGCTGGCCGTCTACACGCCGGCCGTGCGGTTGTTCGGGAATCTGTCGCTGGTCGCGACGATGGTGCTCGGCGCGGTGCAGGTGATCGACGGGACGCTGGAGATCGGCGTGCTGGCCGCGTTCCTGCTCTACGTGCGGCGGATGTACGACCCGCTGGACGAGCTGGCCATGTTCTACAACGCCTACCAGTCGGCGATCGCCGCGCTGGAGAAGATCTCCGGGCTGCTCGAGGAACGGCCCGGCGTGCCGGAGCCGGTCGACCCGGTGGCGCTGCCAAACCCGGTCGGCGGCCGGGTCTCGTTCACCGGCGTGGACTTCGCCTACACCCCCGACGTGCCGGTGCTGGCCCCGTTCGACCTGACCATCCCGGCCGGCCAGACGGTCGCGGTGGTCGGCGCGACCGGCGCGGGCAAGTCCACCCTGGCCAAGTTGCTGGCCCGGTTCTACGACCCGACCTCGGGTTCGGTCACGGTCGACGGCGTCGACGTGTCGAGGCTGGGCGTCGCCGACCTGCGGCGGGCCGTGGTGATGGTGACGCAGGAGTCGTTCCTGTTCTCCGGGTCGGTGGCGGACAACATCGCGCTGGGCCGGCCGACGGCGAGCCGGGCCGAGATAGAGGCCGCCGCCGACGCGATCGGCGCCGGCTCGTTCATCCGGTCCCTGCCCGAGGGGTTCGACACCGACGTGCGCAAGCGCGGCGGGCGGCTGTCCGCCGGTCAGCGGCAGCTGGTCGCGTTCGCCCGGGCGTTCCTGGCCGACCCGGCGGTGCTGATCCTGGACGAGGCCACCGCCTCGCTGGACTTGCCCGCCGAACGGGCGGTGCAGCGGGCGCTCGGCACGGTGCTGCACGGGCGGACAGCGCTGATCATCGCCCACCGGCTGTCCACCGTGGCCATCGCCGACCGGGTGCTCGTCATGGACGGCGGGCGGATCGTCGAGGACGGGCCGCCGGCCGAGCTGCTGGCCGGCACCGGCGCCTTCGCCGCCCTGCACGCCGCCTGGCGGGACTCGCTGGTTTGAGCTGACCTTCCTGCCGGCTGTCCGCGCGCTCTCGCCCCGCCCGCACCTGCGCTGATCATTCCCGCGCGGAATCGGGCAAATCACCAGCACAGACACGGGTTTGATCAGCGAACCCCCGGCGCGGCTCACGCTGCGCTGATCATTCCCGCGCAGAATCGGGCAAATCACCAGCAGACACGCGGGTTTGATCAGCGAACCCGGGCCACGCGCTCGCGGCGCCCCCGCGCCCGCACCGCGGCGGGCAGGGCGGGCGGGTGGGGCGGGATCAGCGGGGGGCGGCGGCGGCCACCTCGACCCGGGACCGCAGGCCGGTCTTCTCCAGCACGTGGGACACGTGCGACTGCACGGTGCGCGGCGAGATGTAGAGGCGGGCGGCGATCTCCCGGTTGGTCAGGCCGTCGCAGATCAGGTCGGTGATGCGGCGCTCGGTCGCGGTCAGGCTGTCCCAACCGGCCGTCTGGCTGCGATGGGCCTGCCGCGACCCGCGGCGGATGCCCAACGCCCGCATCCGGGCCAGCAGCCGGTCCCGGTCCACCGTCGACCGCATCCGCTCGTACCCGGCGATCGCCTCCTCCATCGCGGCCGCCGCCGCCGACCGGTCACCGGCGGCCGCCGCCGCGCAGGCCAGCTCCTCCAGCGCGTGCACCACCCGGCCGACGAAGCCGCGCTCGGCGAAGGCGGCCCGCGCCCGTTCGATCTCGGCCCGATCCGAGCGGGCGGCACCCCGGATCAGCTCCAGTACGCCGGGCGGCCGGTACGCCGCGGGCAGCCGATCCACGTCCTGGACGACCTGCTCGACCAGCGGCGGTCGCAACCCGATCAGCCCGAGCCGGACGATGTCGACGGCGAACTCGATCCCGCCCATGCCCGGCTGGGTGCGCACCCGGGTCCAGTAGGCCTCGGCCTGGGCGACCGCGGCGTCGATCGCACCCTCGGCCTCCAGGATGGCCATCTCGGCCAGATCGATGTCACCGCGGCCGAACTGGTGCGGCAACCGCCGGGACCGGAACTCGTCCAGCCGCTTGCGGGCGGCCCGGACCTGGCCGCGCCGGGCGTCGATGTCGATGCGTTCACCGACCGTGATCGACGTCCAACCCGTCCCGGTCTCCTCGGCCGACTCCAGCGCGGCGTCCGCCTCGGCCACCGCCCCGTCCCAGTCACCGGCGGCCCACGCGGCGCCGGCCGCCACGAACCCGAGGAACGGCACCACCCATTGACTTTCGGCGGCAATCTCACGAGCCTTGGCCAATTCCCGTTGAGCGGCGGCCGGCCCGGCGATGTCCAGTTCGAACATGGCGGGCCAGACCATGAACGTGCTGGCCGCCAACGGACCCTGCGCATACTGGGCCTGCAGATCGATCTGCGTGGTGATGATCTGCCGCGCGCGGTGGCTGTCCCCCCGCACGTAGGCCAGCAGCGCCTCGACCAACAGCAGGGTGGCCTGCGGCGGCAGGTCGCCGGCGGCCCGCGCCTCGGCCACCATCGCGTCCTGGTCGTCCAGCAGCCCGAACCGGCCGTCCAGCAGCAGCAACCACTGCCGCTGGGCGGCCAGGCCCCGGCGCACGGGGGGCGGCAGCCGTTCGATGGCCAGGGTCCGGCCGATGCTGATCAGGGCGCCGTCGACGTCACCCCGGTTGATCTGCGAGGTGATCAGCACCCGCTGCAGGCCGGCGGCCACGGCCGGGTCCCGAACCCCGCCGATCCGGTCGAGCACCAGACGTTCCGCGGCCGCTCCCCGGCCGGAGCGGAACAGCTCACCGGCCCGGTGCAGGACGAGCTGCTCGGCCCCGGCCCCGGCCGGCCCGGCGACGCCCTCGGCGACCTCCAGGAGATCGGCGGAGACCTGGGGCGCGTACTGCCCGCTGGCCTCCACCGCGGCGTTCAGCGCCGCCAACAGCTCGGCGTCCGGTCCCGACGCCGCTCGGTCCGCGCTGGCCTGCAACAGGTGCTCGGCGACGATCCCGGGGCCGGCCCCGCGGTCGGTGAGCACCGCCGCCACCCGCCGGTGCATGCGCCGCCGCACCGCCCCGGGCATCGCGCTGTAGGTGACCTCCCGGAACAGGTCGTGGGCGAAGTCCACGGTGCCGTCGGGGGTGTCGGCCACCGCGACACCGGCTCGCACGGCCCGGTCGAGGGCCGGTTCGAGGGCGTCGGCGGAGGTGTAGAGCACCTCGGCCAGGTCGTCCGTGGCGGCCGCCGTTCCCCAGACCGACAGCGCCTGGAGCACTTCCGAACTCGTCTCGTCGAGATCGGCCAGGTGACCGCGGATCAGCGCGTCCAGCACCTCGCCGCGGATCGATGAGCCCTCGGTGAGGTCCACCGTGTCGGACCCGACCTCGCGCAGCCCACCGCCCACCTGACGGAGCAGCTCCGAGACGAACAGCGGGTTGCCACCGGCCGCGTCCAGCGCCGCCCGCAACCGCGGTCCCGGCCACCGGCCGGTGCGGTCGTGAACCAGCCGCTCGGTCATCATCCGGTCCATCGGCGGCAACTCGGCCACGGTCTCGACCTGACGCAGCACCAGCTCCAGCTGTTCGGGCACCGGGTGCGGCCGGGCGGAGATCACCACACTCAGCGGCAGCGAACGGCCGGCCCAGACCAGCCGTCGCAGGCCGGCCAGCGAGGCAGCGTCGGCGTGGTGGGCGTCGTCCACCCAGACCACCAGCGGTCCGGCGGCGCACCGCTCGTCGATCCGGTCGAAGACCACCTCGGCGGGATCCTCGCCGGCCGGCACGGGCCCGGTCAGCTGTTCCAGCACCGCGAACGGCTGGTTGCGTCGCCGATGATCACCGGCCGCCCGCAACGAGGTCACCCCGACGTCGGCGATCAGGGACCGCACCAGGTGGCTCTTGCCCATGCCGGCCGGGCCGATCAGGCAGATGCTGGTGCCGGCCCGGCTCTCCACCGATTCGGCCAGCCGACCCCGCAGCAGCTCGGCGATCGCCCCCCGGTCGGCGGTTTCGACCACGTTGCGACGACCCGGCATGCGGCAAGCCTATGGCCCCGCCCCGGCTGGCGGGGCGGGGCCGTCCGGACCGGATGGGCGGGGCGGGGCCGTCCGGACCGGATGGGCGGGGCGGGGCCGTCCGGACCGGATGGGCGGGGCGGGGCCGTCCGGACCGGATACGGATCAGGTCGAGATCGCCTCGGCCGGCGGCTGCTGCCCGCGCACCTGCGCCCGCACCCGCTCCGGGTACCGGATGGTGAACTTGATCATGACGATGACCACCGCGATCGGGATCACCCAGTTCAGCACGAACTCGCCGGTGCCGGGGGTGTCGAAGCTGTCGCTGTACAGATCCAGGGCCCCGACCAGCAGGCTGCACACGCCCATCACCACGATGGCCAGGCCCCACGCGGCGCTGAGCACCCGGTTGATCTTCTTGAACGTCGGCGAGCCCCAGTACGCCTGTGGCGTCGCCTCCTTGGCGAAACGTTCGGTGAACGGCGCGAACGGCACCAGCACCAGGATGAACAGGCCCAGGAACAGCCCGGCCCCGGGCACGGCCCAGTCGTACAGCCAGGCGTCGACGTCCGGCCCGCCGACGAAACCGACGACGGCGATCAGGGTCAGCGGGATCAGCATGCCGACGTTCAGCACGGTCGGCGGCCAGAACGGCTTCTGCATGGCCATCGTCACCAGCACCAGCGCGACGCCCAGCAGCGCGCTCCAGGCGACCGCGTCGGCGGCGATCCGATGCGCGATGAACGAGAATGCGATCCACGGGATGAACCCGAGAATCAGGGACAGCGGTTTCATGACAACACCTTTCGTGAGTGGGCGACGCGATCAGCGGGCGGCGAGCCGGTCGGCCAGCCAGTCGACGGCCTGCTTGTTGGCCAGTTGCCGGCCCAGCGGTTCGCAGTGCCAGTTGGCGCCGTCGCGTTCGGCGAACGTCAGCAACTGCTTCTCGCCGGTCAGCGCGTCGTACAGCTCCCGGCTCTGCCCCGGCCAGAACTGCTCGCCCTCGGGGTCGGTGACCAGCAGCGGGGTGCGGATCTGCCCGACCACGTCGCGCAGGTGGTAAGCCAGCACCGCGTTGAACACGTCGAACGGATCCTGCGCGGCGCCGTACGGCCGGGCCCGGAACAGGAACGTGCGTTCCTGGTCGGGGTCGCCGGGCATCTGTTCCATGTAGCCGTTGAACGTGGCCTTGTCCCCGCTGCGCAGCAGCGCGACCATCTCCGGCGGCAGGTGCCCCAACCAGGACGTCGACACGTCCATCACCCCGGGATCGACCACGGCGGCGACGAACCGGTGCTCGAAGGCCAGGGCCCGCGGCAGCCAGTACCCGGCCTGGCTGATGCCGGAGGCCAACAGCGCGTCGGCGTCCACGTCGTCCCGGGCGATCAGGGCGTCGACGACCGGGGTGAGCACCGCCTCCCAGTCGGGGCGGAACGGCACGCCGCGCTCGAACAGCATCGACTGCTGGCCGGGCCCGTCGTAGACGAACGCGTTCCAGCCGCGGGCCAGCGCGTCGGGAATGGCCGCGTCGCTGATCAGCCCGGGCAGCGACCCGTCGCTGCCGTTGGTGACGACCAGGGTCGGCCGCGCGGCGCCCGAGGCGTCCGGCCGCAGCAGGTAGCCGGGCAGCGTGCCGTCCTCGTACGGCACCTCGACCCGCACGAACGCCCCGTCCGACGCGTCGAGGTAGCCGTCCCAACAGCGGCGGTGCTCGGCGAACGTCGGCCCGAGAACGGACTGGTCGGCCAGCCCGTCCAGCGCACCGAGGGCGGTCGCCCAGTACTGGGCGGCGGCCAGGTAGGCCCAGCTCGCGGTCTGCCGGTGACCGGCGGCCGCCGCGGCGTCGGCGCGGTCGGCCACACCCCTCGCGGTGGCCGACCACTCGTCGAACCAGGCCTGCGGCCCGCCCCCGTCGAGCAGCCCCGGCGCAGCCGGGTCGAGCCTTCCCGGCGAGGGATGTTCACCGATGCGGTCGAGGGTGGTCAACACCAGGCCGACGTCGCCGATGCCGTAGGCCGCCTTGCCCAGCACGCACCGCGCCTCGTAGTCGAATCCCGGGTCCTTGCTGAAGGCGCCCGCCGCCGTCCATCCACTCATTTCCCGACGCTCCCCGTCCGCTCCGGCCGGTCCGGATCTCGGAGCGGCACGGATACGATCCTGGCCCGGCCGGTGGGTCGAGACATCGGCACAGTGGCGGATATCTGTGGCCGCCGAAGCGGTCGGTCGGGTCAGAGCATGGCGAGCGCCGCGACCCACCCGACGACGACGCCGACGGCCGCCCCGGCGGCGAACCAGCGCAGCACCGGCAGGTGGCGGCACAGCCACATGGCGGGCGCCAGCCCCCCGGCGACCAGCAGGTTCAGCACCACGGCCAGGATCGGCCGGTCGGCCAGCCCGGCCGAGAGCACCCAGACCGCGACCCCGGCGAGCACGGCGGCGAACGCGGCCAGCGGCAGCCCGGTCGCCCAGGGGGTCGGTTCGGCCGACTCCCGCCACTCGGCGACCCAGGCCCAGTCCTGCGGTTCCTCGTCGTCGGCGGGCTCGTCGACGACGATCACGTCGGCCGACCCGTCGGCGACCCCGGAATCGCCCGGCTCGACGTCGTCGTCGGTGACCACCCGCAGGTGCGCCCGGCGGTCGGCGTCGGCCGATGCGGGGCCGGTCTCCTCCGTCACCGGACCAGTCTGCCGCACCGCGATGCTCACTCGCCGGCGAGCACCGCGGCGAACGCGATCGCCGCCGCGGTGGCCACGTTCAGCGAGTCCACCCCGCGATGCATCGGGATGCGCACCCGCAGGTCGGCCGCCCGCATCGCCGCCTCGGTCAGCCCATGCCCCTCGGACCCGACGAGCAGCGCGACCCGCCCGGCCGGCCGCACGTCGGCGAGCCGGGACTCCCCCGCCGGGGTCAGGGCGACCAGGTGAAACCCGTTGTCGCGCATCATTTCGACGCCGCGATCCAGCCAGGGCAACGGGGCGAACGGCACGTGCAGCACGGTGCCCATGGACACCCGGACGCTGCGCCGGTACAGCGGGTCGGCGCAACCGTCGGCCAGCAGCACCGCGTCGATCCCCAGTCCGGCCGCGTTGCGGAAGATCGAACCGAGGTTCTCGTGGTCGCCGACCCCTTCCAGCACGGCCACCGTGCGGGACGACGCCAGCAGGTCGCCCGCCGCGGGAAACGGCGCCCGGTCGGCGGTGGCCAGCACCCCCCGGTTGAGGTGGAAGCCGATGACCGCCGCCATCGCGTCGGCATCGACCACATAGAACGGCGCGGCGGAGTCGGCCAGGTCGTCCGCGAGTTCGTCGTACCGGCGGCCCAGCCCGAGCAGCGCCCGCAACGGGTAGGCCGACGACAGCAGCCGGCGGACCACCACCGTCCCCTCGGCGATGACCAGGCCACGCCCGCCCGGCCGGTCCGGACGGCGGTCCGCCCGGGTGAGGTCGCGGAAGTCGGCCAGCCGGGGGTCGTCGGGATCGTCGATCTCGATGCGCGGACTCACCCCGTCAGCCTGCCTCGGGGACGGTCGACGGCGCAGCCCGGCACCGGAACGGACATGCCTCCCACTGGCCAGAAACCGTTGCCCGACGCGCCTTCCCGTGACGGACCGGCTCCGATGAGTGGTTGCGGCCCGCGTGACCGATCTCACAAAGTGTGATCGTCGTCACAGAATCCACCCAATCGTTAGCCGGTTAGCTACCTCACTGCTAACTTGCAAATCGGGAGTTAACCGGGAGTCACCGTCGACATCCCCCGTGGGCGAGGAGAACGCCATGCGCACCACCGGTACCGCGCCACCGCCGACCTGACCGTTCCATTCCGGCGCATGTGCCCGTCACCGGATCGTCGAATTGTCCGGTGATTGTCGATGTGGCCGAATTGGTCGGGAATGTTCCCCCCTCCGCACCACACTCACCGCGCGGCAGGCCTGTCATCAGGTGGAACCGCGCCTAGGCTGGAATTGAAATGAACCACTCCTGGTCCGAGTCGATGTCGCTCGGCGAGATGATTCGCCGGCAGCGAGAAATGGCCTCATTACCCATGAGGCAGCTCGCCGCAATGGCCGGCATTTCGAATCCGTACCTTTCGCAGATCGAGCGCGGTTTGCGCGATCCGTCCGATCAGGTGCTGAACGCCATCGCCGACTCCCTCCAGATGTCCGCCGACTCCCTGCGCCCACCCCTGCCGGAGCCGGACCTGGACATCGACCCGCCTGCGGTGGTGGTCGCGATCCGCGCCGATCCGGATCTGACCGCCCAGCAGCGCAAGGCCCTGGAGGAGTCCTACCTGGCCTTCCGCCAGGTCACCGCCGAACGCCGACGCGTCCGCGGACGCCGGAACGGTTCGCCGTACCCGGACGACAGCAGCACCGCACTGCCCACCGAAGGAACGCGCACCACCGCCGAACAAGGAGACGTCACATGACCGCTGCGGATGCCAAGCCGCTGGACCTGTCCTGGGACGAGGTGGGACCCAAGCCGAAGCCCGAGCCGACGCTGGAGGCTTCCCCCTGGGACGAACTGGACAAGCGGGTGCGGGCCAGCATCTCCGAGGTGCTCAACCGCGCCGAGGACCAGTTCTCGAACACGCCGCTGGGCCGGATGGACGCGGTGGCCGCGATCCCCGCCTTCACCCGCACCGCGATGGCCCTGGCCACCGAGCCGTACCTGGCGTTGCAGGTGGGCACCCGCTACACCACCGGCATCCTGCGGGCCTGGGCGACGGCCGGCGCCCGGGCGGTCGGCGCCAAGATCGACGGCCCGGTGCAGGAGAAGCGGGACAAGCGGTTCGCCGACCCGGCGTGGAAGGACAATGCGGCGTTCTGGCTGCTCCGGCAGGAGTACGAGCTGTGGGAGCAGGCGCTGGAGGACCTGGTCGAGGGCGCCCCGATCGACGACGAGCTGCGGGTCAAGGTCGCCTTCCTGACCCAGGCGATGGTCGACGCGGTCGCCCCGACCAACACGTTCGCCACCAACCCGGACGCGATGCGCCGGGCCATCGAGACCGGCGGCCTGTCGGTGCTCAAGGGCACCCAGAACTTCCTGACCGATCTGGCCGAGAACGACGGCATGCCGCAGCAGTACCGCAAGGGCGTGTACGAGGTCGGCCGGAACCTGGCCGTGACGCCGGGCAAGGTCGTGTTCCGCAACGACCTGATGGAGCTGATCCAGTACAGCCCAACGACCGACGAGGTCTACGAGATCCCGCTGCTGTTCAGCCCGCCGTGGATCAACAAGTACTACATCATGGACCTAGCGCCGGGCCGCAGCCTCGTGCAGTGGGCGGTCGACCACGGCCACACGGTGTTCCTGATCAGCTACCGCAACCCGGACGAGTCCATGCGGTCGGTCGGCATGAACGACTACCTGCTCGAGGGCCCGATCACCGCGCTGGACGTGATCCGGGACATCACCGGCCAGGAGAAGTGCAACCTGCTGGGCCTGTGTCTGGGCGGGACGCTGACCATGATCACGCTGTCCTACCTGGACGCGATCGGCGAGGACCGGATCAACAACGCGACGTTCCTGAACACGCTGACCGACTTCTCCATGCCGGGCGCGCTGGGCGTCTTCACCGACGAGGCCAGCGTCACCAAGCTCGAGCAGCAGATGAACCAGACCGGGTTCCTGCCGGCCGACAACATGTCCAAGACGTTCAACCTGATGCGGGGCAACGACCTCATCTGGAACTACGTGGTCAACAACTGGATGAAGGGGGAGGATCCGCCCGCCTTCGACCTGCTCACCTGGAACGCCGATTCCACCCGGATGCCGGCCGTCATGCATTCCTTCTATCTGCGGTCCTGCTACCTGAAGAATCAACTGGCGCAGGGTGTGATGGAGATCAACGGTGAGACGCTGAACATGAAATCGGTCGACCAGGACCTTTACTTCCTGGCCGCCGAGCAGGACCACATCGCGCCGTGGCGCAGCTCCTACAAGGGCGCCCGGATTCCCACCGGCGACGTCCGGTTCGTGCTGTCGAACTCCGGGCACATCGCCGGCATCGTCAACCCGCCCAACCCCAAGTCCAAGCACTGGACCTCTGACCTGGCCGAACTGCCGGAGAACCCGGACGAATGGCTGGCCTCCGCCACGATGCACCCCATCACCTGGTGGGAGGACTGGGCGAACTGGATCTCCGAGCGGGCCGGCGCCAAGATCGCCCCGCCGGCCATCGGCGGACAGACCCATCCGCCGCTGGGCGAGGCGCCGGGGACCTACGTCTTCGGTAAGTAACGGTTCACCACGCACACGGAAGGGCGCGGGCACTATTCTCAGGTCCGCGTCTGTGCGTTCGGCTGCCGTCCCGGGCATCGAGCGCGGACATCAGTGCCACTCGCCACTTCGACCAGAAAGTCAGGTAACAACCCAGTGCCAGCGAAATACAGCGTGTCCAAGGCGATCATCACCGGTGGGGCCCAGGGCCTCGGCGCCGTCATCGGCGAGCGGCTCGCCACCGAGGGTGTCTCGGTCAGCCTGCTCGACATGAACGAGACCGGCGCCAAGGAGACCGCCGAGAAGCTGACCGCACAGACCGGAACCCCGGTCTACGGCTTCAAGTGTGACGTCACCGACCGGGCCCAGCTGCGCGAGGCCTGGCAGCAGGCGGCGGACGCGATGGGCGGCCTGGACACCTACATCGGCAATGCCGGCATCACCCGGGACAAGATGTTCCACAAGCTCACCGACGACGACTGGGATCTGGTCATCAAGGTGAACCTGACCGGTGTGTTCGAGGGCCTGCGGGCGTCCGCCCCGTGGCTGCGCACCGAGGGCGCCGGCCGGGTCGTGCTGATCTCCTCCGTGGTCGCCAAGATGGGCAACCTGGGCCAGATGAACTACATCGCGGCGAAGGCCGGCGTGGTCGGCCTGGTCCGGTCCGGCGCCACCGAGCTGGCCCGCTTCGGCACCACCGTGAACGGCATCCGCCCCGGGTTCATCGAGACCGCGATGACCAAGGCCATGCCGGAGGCCGCGCAGGCCAAGATGGCCGAGAACCCGCTGGGGCGGGCCGGCCAGCCGGAGGACATCGCCGGGGCCGTGGCGTACCTGGTCTCCGACGACGCCTCCTTCGTCACCGGGCACGTCATCGACGTCAACGGTGGCCTGGACATGTAGTCCTCGCATTTCTCGGAAGGCCCCGCCGCGGACCGCGTTCGGTCCGGGCGGGGCCTTCGTCGTTCGGTGCCTTGGGGACCCGCCCGCCCGCCGTCTGGTTTCCCCGGCCCCCCATTTGCGCCGACTTGCCTCATATGCATGTTCCCGGCCATCGGGAACCTGCATATGAGGCAAGTCGGCGGAGGGGCTGTGGATGGATTGTGGATAGGCTCACGTCGCGGTGGCGGAGCCGTCACGATGAGCGCATGCCCCCGCGTCAGGAACTGCCGGACTGGCTGCGTGCGCAGCCGTTCACCGCGTTCGACCACTCCCTCAAGCGCGGCAGGATGTCCGGGCCGGACATCCTGCCGGTCTTCCACGGCATCCGCACGGCCGCCGGAAGCCCCGGGGACTGGCGGCAGGTGCCCGGCGACGAGGCGCTTCGGGTCCGATGCCGTGCGTTGCTGCGGGTCGCCCCGTTCGGCACCTTCTTCGGTGGGATCACCGCGGCCCGGTTGTGGGGACTCCCGTTGCCGTTGGCGCAACTGGACGACGAATGCCTGCACACCGCGGTCTGGTTCCCGGATCAGGCGGCCAACCGGCCCGGGGTGATCGGACGGCAGATCAACGACGTCCACGCGCACCGGATCGAGATCGACGGACTGCCGACCATCGACCTGCCGACGTTGTTCTGCCACCTCGGAATGCTGCTGTCCGAGCCGGATCTCGTGGCGGTCGGGGACGCGCTGATCCTGCGGCCGGTATTCCCGTCCGCCTCCGGACCGGACCGGCCGTTCACCACCGTCGAAGCCCTGCGCGAGCGAGTTGCGTCGTACCGGGTGCGCGGCAAGCGGAGGGCCGCCCGGGCCGTTGAGTTGATCCGGCAGGGCGCCGAGTCCCGGCCCGAGACGTTGCTGCGGCTGCTGCTGGTGGGGGCCGGGTTCCCGGAGCCGGAACTCAATGTCCGTCTCCACGACCGGTTCGGCACCGAACTGGCGCGGGTCGACCTGCTGTTCCGGGAGTTCCGGGTCGTCGTCGAGTACGACGGCGACCAACACCGCACCGACCAACGCCAGTTCGACCGCGACCTCGGACGGCTCGACGACCTGGCCGCCCTCGGCTGGCGCGTCGTCCGGGTCGGCGGTCGGTCGCTGTTCCGCGATCCGCAGGACACGGTCAATCGAGTGCGCCGCGCGCTCGCCGCCGGCGGGTGGACCGAGTAACCCCGACGCCGCGGCCCCCCCCGACTTGCCTCATATGCAGGTTCGCACCCCCTGGGAACCTGCATATGAGGCAAGTCGGCGCAAGGCCCGACGGCTACCAAGGGTCGAGACGCGGAAGGCCCCGCACGCAGGCGTGCGGGGCCTTCCCGACGGGGCTCAGCCGAAGGCGGCCGCCGCGGAGTCCGAGCCGGTCTCACCGGGCTCGGACCGGACCGCCTCGACGATGGGCACCTCCTCGGTGCCGGACACCACCACGGACGGGTCGATCGTCATGATCGTGTAGCCGCCGACCGACCCGGCGCCGAAGCCGGGGGCGAAGATCTTGGTCGGCTTGGTGATCACACCGTCGGCGACGGCGTCGGCGATGGCGATCGGGATGCTGGCCGACGAGGTGTTGCCGGCCCGCTCGATGTCGAAGTAGATCAGGTCGGGCGACAGGCCCGCCTTCTCCGCCAGCTGGATGACCATCGTCTTGTTGGCCTGATGCGGCACCACCAGCTCGACCATCTCCCAGGCGCTCTTCTTGTCGCCCAGCGGATCCGCCGTCTGCTCCAGCTCGTTGATCATCTGCGCCAGGTAGCGGCCGGCCAGGGCCTTCACCTCGGGACCGAACACGGTGATGTTGTTGTCGAACGCCGCATTCGGCCAGATGATCGAGTTGACCTGGCTGACCGGGCCGCCGGCGTAGGAGTTCATCAGGTCGATGTCGGTGTCCTCGCCCTCGGCCGCCGGCGCGATGACGAACGCCGCGGCGCCGTCACCGAAGATCATCCGGGACGGCCGGACGGTGCCGATCTTGTCGGAGAACTTCTCCCCGCAGACCAGCAGCACCGGCCGGTTGACCTCCTGCAGCAGCCGGATGCACTCGGACAGGCCGTAGGGCAGGCCGGCACAGGCCGCGGTGATGTCGGCCGACATGTGGGTCTGGTGCATGCCCAGCTGGCCGGACAGCCAGGTGCCCATCGACGGCATCGTCCGCGGGTTGGTGCAGGAGCAGAAGACCACCGCGCCGATCTCCTCGGGCGCCCGGCCGGCCCGCTTCAGGGCCGCCTTGGCCGCGTCCAGGGACAGCTCGTCCAGGCCCCGCTTGGAGTACATGCGGGTCTCGATGCCGGTCTTGTAACTGATCTCGTCGGCCGTCATCGGCGACCAGCAGTACGCCGTGTTGCGGATGAGATCGTCGTTGGAGCAGAGAATTTCACCCCGGACGACGGCCAGCGACTCGATCTTGGGGAGCACCTTGAAGTGCTGGCGGATGTCGATCGCCGGGTAGGGGCGGACCGGCTGCTTGGTCTCGATCTCCGGCTGGAGCGACGCGACCCGGGGGCCGATGTTGGCCCGCGGCGCGCCCTTGACCCCGCCCAGGAACCGCTCGACATCGGAGGTCTTCGGCTTCAGCAGCACCACGACGTCGTCGGGCTGCAGTTCGCTGAGCGTGGTCAGCCGCACCGCGGCGCGGTCCCACAGGTACTGGTTGTGCAGCACCATCGACCAGCGGCGCAGCGCCTCCAGCTCGGCGACCTCCTCCTGGGCGTCGACGATGTCGGCGAAGGTGAACGCCGGGTAATCCGGGTCGTAGTTGCCCAGCACCCAGGTCTGCTGGCTCGGATCGGCCAGCGCCTCGGCCACGGTCGGCTGGACGGCGACCAGCGCGCTCGCGTGGTGCACCCGGTTGCTGAAGATGTCGAACAGGGTGTCCCAGATCTTCTGCTCGGTCTCGGCGTCGCCGGCCGACGGCAGGTCGGCCCAGGCCTGCCGCACGGCCTGCACCTTCTTTTCCTTGTCCAGCCACGGCACCACGACCGGCAGGAAGACGTTCTGCCGGTTCCGCGGCACGTCGCGCCAGCGGGTCGGCACCTTCTCGTACATGGTCATCGCAAACCGGTTGACCCAGAACAGGTTCAGCGCCACGTCCCGCATCAGGTGAGTGCGGTCCTTGTACTTGTTCGCGGCGATCCGCTCGCCGATCTCGGTGCCGGACGGCGCCTTGGTCTCGAAGTCACGGCGGATGACCTGGTCGAGCTGGTCCTCGGTCTCGATGACGGAGAAGTCCAGGTCGGGGATGAAGTTGGACGGGAAAACCAAACGATCATGACGATTGATGACGAACGGCTGCATGCGCTGCTCCTCTTGCCGTTGACGACGGACATTCGTTGTTCGACGCAGTTCCCGGCGATCCTTCCGACGGTCGGAAACCGGAAAACCCGTCGCCCATCCTCCCGCACCGCCCGGATGCGCGCTTGCGCACCGAGTGATATCCGGCCGTGACGAGGTACGTCACATTCCGTGGCGGAGCGGCCACCTGCCGTCTGGGAAACAATCGGCCCATCCACCAGCCCGCCGGAAAGGAACCACCGATGACCGCAGCACAGGCCGCCGGCACCGCCGGATTCGGCAGCAAACTGGCCGGCCGGGTCGCCCTGGTGACCGGCGGCACCCGGGGCATCGGGGCGGCGATCAGCCGCAGCCTGGCCAATCAGGGCGCCACCGTGGCCGCCGGCTACGGCCGGGATGCCGAACACGCGCACGAGTTCCTGGACCAGATCCGGGCCGAGGGGGTCAAGGGCTCCATCCACCAGGGCAACATCGGCGTCGGCGACGACTGCCGGCGGGTGGTCCGCGAGGTCGTGCAGGAGCACGGCTCGCTGGACATCCTGATCAACAACGCCGGCATCACCATCGACAAGACCGTGCTGAACCTGACCGATTCCGACTGGGACAAGGTGCTGGCGGTGAACCTGTCCGGCGCGTTCTACCTGTCCCAGGAGGCGCTCAAGGGGATGGTCGAGCGCGGCACCGGCCGGATCATCAACGTCTCGTCGATCATCGGCGAGGTCGGCAACATCGGCCAGGCCAACTACGCGGCGTCCAAGTCCGGCCTGTTCGGGCTGACCAAGACGCTGGCCCGGGAGGCCGCGTTCATGTTGCACAAGGCGGGCCGGCTGGAGAACAACCCGGTCGGCATCACGGTCAACACCGTCACCCCCGGTTACGTGGAGACCGAGATGGTGCACACCGTGCCGCAGAAGGTGGTCGACCGGATCCTCGACCAGATCCCGATGCGGCGGTTCGCCCGGCCGGAGGAGATCGCCCGGGTGGTGCACTTCCTAGCCGCCGACACCTCCGGCTACATCACCGGGCAGGTGTGGGGCGTCAACGGCGGCATGGACATGTAACCGGCGGCGGACACGTAACCGGCGGCGTCAGCCGCGGTCCTCCCGTTCGTCAGCCGACCGCGGTCCGCGCGCTCGACCCGACCGGTTCGTCGGCATCCTCGTCGGGGGCGGCGGCGAGCCGGTCGAGCAGCCCGCTCGCCTTGGTCAGGATCTCCCGCTCCTGTTCCGTCATCGCCGCCAACTGGCGTTCCAACCACAGCTCCCGGGCCCGGACGTACTCACGCAGCCGCCGGTCGCCCTCGTCGGTGATGTGCACCATCACCTGCCTCCCGTCCCGGGGGTTCTCCGTGCGGCGGACCAGCCCCAGTGCCTCCAGCCCGGTCAGCACCCGGGTGATCGACGGCGGGCGGACCTGCTCCTTGGCGGCCAGATCCCCGGCGGTCAGCGGGCCCTCCCGCCACACCACGCTGAGCGCCGACAGTTGGGTCAGCGTCAGCCCCTCCGTCGGGGTCTGCTGACGCAGCCGCCGGGTCATCCGATGGACGGCAAGGCGTAGTTCGCTGGCAAGCGCATCGACTTCCGGCACGAAGTTGAGCCTAACGCACGCTTCACAGGAAACCCGCCCATCAGGGATCTTTCGGACAGGACGGATCTCCCGCCGGTTCTCGGTCCGGGTGTGGCCGGCCGCCGGAGCCGTGGATTGGTGCGGCGCCGCGGCCGGCCGCCGGGCCGCTGCTCGTAGGCTCGACCGGTGAACCCGGACCCGCCCACCGACTCGGCCGCCGAGGCAGCCGGCGCCGGTTACCGGCCACCGGCGCTGCCGCCGGTCACCACCGGGGTGTGGCACATTGCGGTGCCGGGCACGGTGCTCTGGCTGATCGCGCTCGTCGTGCTGCTGTTCTTCATCCCCGAGCTGCAGAGCCGCGACGCGATGATCTGGCTGTGGACCTGCCTGGCCGGATTCGTGCTGGGCCTGATCGGCCTATCGGTCTACGGCTGGCAGCGGCGGGCGGCCCGGCTGGGCAAGCGGTCGGCCAACCGGATGGCGCTGGACGAGAAGATCTGAATCCGGCGATCAGCCGAGGCCGAACTCGGCCAGCTGCACGCCGTCGCCGGCCGCCGCGACGACCGCCAGGTGCCGATCCGCCCAGCGACCCGCGGCCCACGCCGCCACCCGGCCCAGCGACCCGGGGGATCCGTCGGAGTAGTACC
>JBDHZW010000068.1:0-21343 GCA_039812105.1 Nakamurella sp. | reverse complement strand
GGATACTGCCGGATGCCATCAACGCGATGATCGACAGCCTGCCGCCGACGACCGGGCCGGCGGCGGACGCGGCCGGGCGGGAGACGGCGCCGAGGGTGCTGAGCCGGCTGCGGGCGGCGGGCGGCCGGGGTTCGGTGATCGGCCCGGGGGCGGCCCGGATCGGGGTGACCGTCGGCGTCGGCGTCGCGCTGGGCATGGCCTTCGGCGTGGCGCACGCCTACTGGATCGGGTTGACCGCCTGCGCGGTGCTGCAGGGCTCGAACATCACCGCCACCCGGCGACGGTTCCTGCAACGGATGCTCGGCACCCTGGCCGGCGTCGGCCTGGTCTTCGTGCTGCTGCTGCCGCAGCCGCCGGTGCTGGCGGTGATCGTCGCGGTGGCGGCCGCCCAGCTGGTGGTGGACCTGGTCATCAGTGTGAACTACGGCCTGGCGGTCGCCGCGATCACGGTGCTCGCGCTGCTGCTGGTGCACCTGGGGGATCCGGCCGCGGACACCGCGAGCCTGGTCGGGGCCCGCGCCCTGGACACCCTGCTGGGCGCGGCCCTGGCGGTGGCGGCCCGCCTCACCTTGTGGCCCCGCGCGACCGCCGCCCGGCTGCCGCAGGCGCAGTCGCGCACGCTGCACGCCGTCGCCGCCGTCCTGCGCGAGCACTGGCGCCCGGGGTCCGACCCGAGCCGGGAGGTTCGACTGCGCCACCGCCTGCAATCGGAACTGCTGGATCTGCGGGCCATCCAGACGGACGCGGTCGGCGACACGCTCCGGGCCCCCGCGTCCGACGACCTGCGTTGGTCGGTGACCGCGACGGTCGACGACCTGGCCGTGCTCACGCTGGCCCTGCCCCCGGACCGTCCCGCGCCGTCGCCGCCGGCGGCCGAGCCCGTGCTGACCGCGATCGAGCGGCTGTCGGAGGCGGTGGCCGCGGGCGGACCGGCCCGCCTGGCCTACCTGCCGGTGTTGGACGGCTACCCGCGGCTGACCGTCGGGCTGACCACCCTGGCCGTCACCGTGACGGACGTCGCCCAGCGCTGATTCAGGAGCGGCGCCGAATCAGGAGCAGCGCCGAGTCAGGAGCAGCGGTGGTTGAGGAGCGGCGCCGAATCAGGCCCGGTCGTCCTCCCCGGCGAGCGCGGCCCGCAACCGTTCGCGCTCCGCCCGGCGGTGCGCCGAGGACGTGGCCATCACCTCGTTGACCCGCCGTCGCGGGCCGGCGAACAGCAGCCAGGCGAGCGGCAACTGGACGATGATCGCGAACAGCAGGGCGACGATGAACGGCATGAACAGCATCAGCAACGCCGTGATCAGGGCGATCAGGCCCACCCGCAACGCCGTGTAGATCAGCAGCGGCCCGGCCAGCCCCGGCCGCGAACCCGTGGACGCCACCGCCGGTGCCTCGGCCGGGCGCATGCCCGCTTCATCCGGATCCTCACCGCTCACCCAGCCAGGGTAACCAAGCCGAAGACCGATCCGGTTCCACCGTTTCGCCCGTTCCGGAGTGGGTACGAACTGTTCGTCCGCTCCGTGACCGCGTCGAGATGGTGAGCACGAACAAGAAAATTCGGTGGCGCCCTCTCGACTAAGTCAGGTGTCAATGTAGAATAGGACAAACGGTACGCCGAAGAACTTGGGACGTGATTGCGCGCGCACCGCGTCCCGGGAGAGAGGCGGATGCCCCTCCGGGGGCAGCCGTCAGTCCGTCAAACGAGGCCAGTCGGGGCCCGATGTGGAGGTGGCACGTGACCATGGAAATCTCAGAGCGGTTGCTGACCCCGGGGGAGGTCGCCCTGATGTTCCGGGTCGATCCCAAGACCGTGACGCGGTGGGCATCAGCGGGTCGTATCGGATCCATTCGCACGCCGGGCGGTCATCGCCGGTTCCGCGAATCCGAGGTCAGCGCACTGCTGGCCGACCTGACGGTGGACGCCCCGCGTTCGTCGGCCTGAGCGTCCCGGTCCGGTTCGGTCGGACCGTCACGATCGGTGGCAGGGCCCCGGTTCGGCAGCGTCGCTGCCCGGCCGGGGCCCTGTCGTCTGTGCCGGCCGGGTATCAGCGTCCGGAGTCGATCCTCACCCATATTGGGCAGATCACGGGCCCGCAGAAGTGCGTACGCTGGGCATGACGAGGAGGTAGGTCGATGTACATGCTCATTGCCATCGCCGTGACGGTTCTGGTGATCGTGCTGGCCTGGCGGGGCATGGGTGCGCGGACCTCGGGCACCGAACAGGGCGGCCAGGGTGCCGTCCGAGCTCCCCGCCCCCGGCCCACCCGCACGGTGGCACCCGACGACGACCCCGAGTTCCTCAACGAGATCAACCGCAAGCTGCGTGGCGAGGACAAGAGCGGCTGACCACCCGCCGCACCGCCGATCGGTTCAGTTCAGCCCGGCGTACGAATGCAGGCCGGACACCACCATGTTGATGAAGAACAAGTTGAAGACCATCGACGCGAAGCCCAGGACACTGATCCAGGCCGCGCGCCGTCCGCGCCACCCGGCCGTCGACCGGGCGTGCAGGTAGGCCGCGTAGAACACCCAGGTGACGAACGAGCAGGTCTCCTTCGGATCCCAGCCCCAGTACCGGCCCCAGGCGACCTCCGCCCACATGGCCCCGGCGATGACCGCGAAGGTGAACAGCGGAAAGCCGACGATCGCCGTCCGGTAGGCGATCCGGTCCAGGGTGACCAGTGACGGCAGCACCGACAGGACCGACCGGGAACGCGCCGGCGCGTCGACGGCGCCCCGGGCCTCGCCCGTCTTGGCCGCCAACCGGCCCGACCGTTCCAGCCGCCCGCGGAGCAGGTACCCCACCGAGGCGGCGCCGCTGACCATCAGGATGCTCGACGAGATCGACACGCTGGTGACGTGGATCCACTTCCAGTACGAGTTGAGCGCCGGCACCACCGGCGCGGCCGGCACGTACAGCTTCGTGCCGGCGACCACGGCCAGAATGACGACCGGCGTCATCACGAACGTGCCCAGGGTGCGGGCGCCGGTGCGGGCCAGCACGATCAGCCAGGTGATGGTGACCGCCGCGCAGATCATCGAGACGAACTCGTACATGTTGCCCAGCGGCAGCCGGCTGACCGCCAACCCACGGGTGACGATCGACAGCACGTTCGCGGCCGCGCCGACGACGGTGACCACCACCGCCGCCCGGCCGAACCGCACCCCCCAGGGGGCGACCGGCGGCGCCTCGACCCGGCCGATGGCCGCGGGATCGATCGGACCGGTGCGGACCATCGTGGTGCCCGAGCCCCGGCCGGCGGCGACCGCCTCCGCCGGGTTGACCGCGCGGCGCGAGGCCAGCTCGATCGCGTAGCAGACCAGCGCGACGATGTAGGCGGCCAGCGCCGCCTCGAAGGCGAGATCCGAGATGTCGGCCCAGGTCTGGCTCATGCCCCGCTCATCCTCTGTCACCCGTCCCGTCGGTCAACGATCATGGTCGGCCAGCTCGGCCAACGAGCCGAACTCCTCGCCGTAGCCCGCCTGATCGGTCCGGGCCAGCCCGCCGATCTCCACCACCGTACGGTCGGCGCCACCCGTGTGCGACGTCGGCCCCGGGTCGGCCTGGTACATCCGGAACCACACCCGTCGGCGCTTGATCACCAGCGAGATCATCAGCCCGACCAGCAGCGTCACCGCGAACACCAGCGCCCAGCCCTGCGCCGGATCGTAGGAGGTCTGCAGCGACACCCACTCGTTGTAGCCGGTGAAGGTGATGACGGTGCCGTCGTCCAGGCTCACCGACTCGCCGGGCATCAGGTTGGCCCGGGCCTGCTTGACCAGCGCCCCCTTGTCCACCTGATCGGTGTCGATGGCGAACACCGACTGCGAACGGCCGCCCTCCATGCCCAGGTCGCCCCGGTACACGTCGACGGCGACGCCCGGGTTGTCCGCGGCCGGGAAGCTGGACGTCATGATCCCGCCGTGCAGGAACGCGGTCGGGGCGAAGATGCCGACGATCGCCAGCTGATGCTTGCGCACGTCGTCACCGGTGACGCCGGGCGGGTCGAGAACCTTGACCGCGCCCGTCGAGGTGAAGTTCGGATCGTTGGTGTCGTTGACGAACGGCTGCTGGTAGTCGCGGACGGTGCCGTCCGGGAAGGTGACCTGGAAGTGCGGGGTGTAGCCGTGCCCGATCAGGTACACCCGCTCCCCGGCCAGCCGCAGCGGGTCGTTCACCTGCAGCGTCTCGTCGGTCCAGGCCTCGGTGCCGGCGGCGGCCCCGGACTGGGTGCCGACCTGGGCGACGAAGCTCACGGCCTGGCCGGCCTGGGTGTAGTCGGCCCGGAAGCTGCGGATGTCCAGGCAGAACGGGGACAGGTCGGTGCCGTCGACCAGCAGGCCGGGCCGGAAGTTGTCGTAGGACGCCGGCGAGGTGGAGCAGAACTGGTCGCCCGCGTTGACGATGACCGAACCTTCGTAGCCGACCGACTTGCCGATCCCGATCGCGACCAGCAGGCCCAGCAACGAGAAGTGGAAGACGAGGTTGCCCAGTTCCCGCAGGTATCCCTTCTCCGCGGAAATCGTGACTGCGACGGTCTCCGTTGACCCCGGGCGCTCCTCGGCGCGGCGGACGGTCCGCCAGCCGCGCAGGCCGGCGCTCACCCGGTCGGCGACCTGCTCGACCGACCCGGCCACCTCGCGCCGGTCGTGGTGCGGAAGCCGGGCCAGGTTGCGCGGGGTGGCCACCGGCCGGGCCCGCAACTGGACCGCGAACTCCCAGATCCGTGGGGTCAGGCAGCCCACCAGAGAGGTGAACAGCAGCAGGTAGATCGCCGCGTACCAGGGCGAGGCGAACACCTCGAAGAAGCCGAGCCGGTCCAGCCACGGCCCCAGGGTCGGGTGGTCGACGATGTACTGCTGGGTCTTGCCGCTGTTCAGCGACCACTGCGGCAGCAGCGCCCCCGGCAGCGACGCGACGGCCAGCAGGAACAGCAGGATCAGCGCGGTGCGCATGCTGGTCAGCTGCCGCCAGATGTTCCGCAGGAACGCCAGCCCGCCGCGCACCGGCCCCGGCCGGACGGGCTCGGACGCCGGGGCGGGTGGGGCGTGGGTCGCGCTCACCGGTCACCCTGCCTCGCGCGGCAGTTCCCGGCCCGCCCGCCCACCCTGCTCACAGGATCGCCCCGATCCCGGCGATCCGGCCCTGCAGCCAGGCGATGAACGCCCCCCACAGGCCGGTCAGCATCAGCAGGCCGAGCACGATCAGCCCGATCGCGCCGGCGATCTGGATGGCCCGGGTGTGCCGGCGCAGCACCGCGAGACCACCGGCGGCCCAGCCGAACCCGAACGCCACGGCGATGAACGGCAGACCGAGACCGGCGCAGTAGAAGATCACCAGGGACAGCCCGCGCCAGGCCGAGCCGCCCCAGTCCGAAGCGCCGGCCAGGGCCAGCACCCCGACCAGCGTCGGCCCCAGGCAGACGGTCCAGCCGAGCGCGAAGACCGCGCCCAGCAGCGGCGCGCCCAGGTACCGGCCGGCCGGCCGGACGTGCAGCCGGCGTTCGGCCTGCAGCGGCCGGATCAGGCCGAGCATCGCCACACCCATCACCACGGTGATCGCGCCGCCGACCCGCATCAGCGTCTCCGTGTTGGTCAGCAGCGCCCGGGACAGCCCGACCACCACCACCGACTGGGCCAGGAACACCACCGTGAAACCGATCACGAACAGGCCGGTGGCCAGGACCGCGCGGGTGCGCACAGCGGTGCTCGGCCGGGTGCGCGTTCCGCCGCCGGCGCCGGCCTCGACGGATCGACCCCCGGTGCCGACCGCGCCCTCGGCGCCGACCAGCGACGCGAGGTAGGCCAGGTAGCCGGGCACCAGCGGCACGACACACGGCGAGGCGAACGACACCGCCCCGGCGGCCAGCGCGAGCAGGGCGGCCAGCAGGTAGGGCCCGGTCAGCACGGTGTCGGTCATCGGTCGGTCATCCGTTGGTCATCGTCGCGTCAGGTCTGTTCCGCGGCGATCGCCCCGATCACGTCGATCATCTCCTGCGGATCGTCGATCGCCTGCAGCCAGATGTGCGCGACCCGGCCCTGCCGGTCCAGGACGATGGTGGACGGGATGCCGCTGGCCGGGTAGCCCTTGATGGCCAGCAGGGTCCGCATCGACGGGTCGTAGATCGAGGGGTAGCTGATCTGCTTGCTGGCCAGGAAGTCGGCGGCGTCGGACTTGGTGTCCTTGACGTTGATGCCCAGGAACTGCACCCCGGACGGCGCCAACGCGGCGGCCGCCTGTTCGAGTTCGGGCGCCTCGGCCCGGCACGGCGAGCACCAGGATCCCCAGAAGTTCAGCACGACGACCTTGCCGGCGTAGTCGGCGACGGAGATCGTGCCGTCGCCGGACACGTTCTCCCCGGACAGGGTGGCCACCGTGCCGCGATCGGCCGGGGGGTAGGCGAACTCGGTCTGCCCGCCGGGCGAGACGAAGGTGAACGAGCCGCCATACACGGTGGCGTCGTTGCCGGTGCTGCAGGCGGCCAGCAGCGCCGCGGCCAGCAGGGCCGCGAATCCGGCGCGCAGGCGTCGTCCCGTCGTCATGACGCGGCCGCATTCGGTCGCGGTTCGTCGTCGGCCGGCGCGATGTGCCCGGCCGGCTCGGCGTAGGCGACCGCGGTGAAGACGCCGTCGACGAAGGTGAGCGAGGTCAGCGAGGCGACCGCGCACTGGCGGCGCCGCGGGTCGTGCCAGAGCCGCCGGCCCTCCAGGTAGCGGCGCACGGTGACGATCGGCAGCTGGTGCGACACCAGCACCGCGGACCGGCCCTGCGCCTGGTGCACCGCGGTGTAGACGGCGGCCAGCATCCGGTGCGCGATCTGCAGGTACGGCTCGCCCCAGGACGGGCGAAGCGGTCGCCGCAGCCGCCACCAGGTGGACGGCCGGCGCAGGCTGCTCATGCCGAAGGCGGTGCCCTCGAAGTCGTTGGCCGCCTCGATGATCCGGTCGTCGGTGACCACGCTCAGCCCGGTCCGCTCGGCCAGCGGCCGCGCCGTTTCCTGGGCCCGTTGCAGCGAGGACGCGGCCAGGTAGGCGATGTCGGCGCCGCGCAGATGGTCGGCGACCACGTCGGCCATGGCCCGGCCGGATTCGGCCAGCCGGTAGCCGGGCAGCCGGCCGTAGAGGATGTCGGCGGGGTTGTGCACCTTGCCGTGCCGGAGCAGGTGCACCACCGTCGTGCTTGCCGTCCTGCCCACCCGCTCATTGTCCCCGATCGACGTCACCGCTCGCGCCGCCCACGGACGTTCCGAACGGCCGCCATGACCGCCAGCCCCGCGCCGAGCAGCGCCACCGCCGCCGCGGTCAGCCACGGTCCCTCGTAGCGGGTGATCTGCGTCGAGTCGGTGTCCGGCAGGAACGCCGGCCAGGTGTCGGTGGCGACGCCCTCCCGGAGGCACCAGGCGGCCGCGACCAGCAGCACGACGGCCACCACCAGGGACACCACCACCCGGGTCCGGGCGGAGCGGCCGGCCTCGACGGCCGCGTCGGGGTGTCCGGAGCCTGGCTCGGCCTGGACGCCCGCTGCGCCGTCCGGCCCGGTCGCCGCACTCACCCGGCGCGCCGGGCCTTCATCCGGGCGAAGTACACGCCGCCCTGGCCGATGAAACACAGCATGACGGCGACGATCAGCATCAACGACGCCCCGAGGGTGAACAGATTGGACACCCGGAACAGCAAACTGAGGACCACCGACAACAGGACGGCCACGATCACCGCGACCCGCCCCCACCGTTGGCCGGTGCGCAGGAACCATCCGCCGGCCAACGCGACGAGGCCGACGACGATCACGATCGCGCTGACCAGGATGCTCTGGGTGCGGGCCCCGGAGATCATCTCGTCGGTCAGCGGTGTGTAGGCCTTACAGGTCTCGGCCTTGTTGGCGTCGTCGGTCGACGCTCCCGACGGCACCACCACCGCGTCGCCGATCCCGCCGAACTGCTGGGTGCAGGACTTGATGTCGTCGTTGTAGGAGGCGACCGCCTGATCGAGCTGATCGTTGGTGGTGACCAGCGAGAACCCGCCGATCAGCACGAAGATCGCACCGGCGGCGAAGACCAGGACCGTGGCGATGGTGACGGCTCGTGGTCGCACGAGCGGTTTGCCGTCGTCGGGCGGCAGGGGCGCCGGGGTCAGGGCGGCACGGAACGAATCCATGAAACCTGGGCGCTTGCGGGGCTCGCCCGCGCCGAAACTCATGACGTCGAACTTACCGGCCGGGCGAGGGCCGCCAGTACAGCCGCACCGGGCGGCGTGAGCTGGCGGTGAACCTCACCCGGCCGCCCGTCAGCGAAGCGCCTGCCGGTGCGCCTTGGAGGCGGTGAAGTAGGCGTTCGACTGCGGCAGGTACATCAGCACGATCGCCGCCACCGCCAGGAGGGCGCTGATCCAGCCGAAGATCTGGCTGCCCGGGCTGAACACCTGCCCGTTGACGGTCACCGTGCTGGTCGCGGTGAACCCGGAGATCACCGCGAGGGCGGCGACCACGGTCAGCACGATCCGCGCCCAGTTCCGCCCGGCGTTCATCTTGAACGCGAAGAACAGGTACAGGGCCGCGAACACCACGAAGAACGAGACGGCGATCACCTTGACCGTGGTGACCAGGCTTTGCACGTTCACGTACAGGTTCCCGGTGGTGTTGGCCGACGCCGCGCCGGCGGCGATCGCCTGGTCCCACACCGGGCTGGTGAAGACCACGACCACCGAGATCGCCGACACCACGACCATGAGGATCCAGTCCCAGAACGCCAGCGTCACCGTCATCGGGCGGACCGGCTCCGGGGGCAGGCCGGCCCCGCCGGGGTACGCCTGGTATCCCTGGGGTCCACCGGGGTACGGCGGCGGGTACCCCGCCGGCTGACCGTAGGCCGGCTGACCCTGGCCGTACGCCGGCTGACCCTGGCCGTACGCGGGCTGGCCCTGGCCGTAGCCGGGCTGACCGTACTGCTGGCCCGGGCCGTAGGGCGGCTGCCCCTGCCCGTAGCCGGGTTGGTTCGGATACTGGCCGGGCTGATTCGGGTACTGGCCGGCCTGGCCGCCGGAGTTGGGCGGCTGGTCGCCCGAACCCTTGGCGAACGGATCCTGGCCACCGGCGGAGTACGGATTACTCATGACGTCGTCCTTTCGGGGCACCTCGCGGGCTCGGTCGCCCCGTCACGGACGCCGCCGCGGTGTCGATGATTCGCTCGGCAAGCCTCGCTCATTGCGTCGTCCTTTCGGGGCACCTCGCGGGCTCGGTCGCCCCGTCACGGACGGCGCCGCGGTGTCGATGATTCGCTCGGCAAGCCTCGCTCATGATCAAACCGTAGCGCTGCCGGGGAAGATCGAGTCGCACCACGCGACTCAAGTTTCCCCACGAACCTGCTCAGCCGGACCTGCGTCGGCCGGGGGGGTCAGCGGCGGCGCGGGGTCTTCCGCGGCGGCGGCAGGGCGCCCTCGGCCCGCAGCCGGGACGCGTGCGCGGCCAGCGCCTCGACCAGGTCGGCGAACTCGGCGACCTCCGGTTGCACGTCCACCCGCAGCCCGAACTCCCGCGCGGTCTCGGCGGTCTTCGGCCCCAGGCAGGCGACGATCGACCGGGCGTGCGGCTTGCCGGCGATACCGACGAGGTTGCGCACCGTCGACGACGAGGTGAAGCACACCGCGTCGAACCCGCCGGTCTTGATCGCCTCCCGGATCGGCGCGGGCGGCGGCGCGGCCCGGACCGTCCGGTACGCGGTGACGTCGTCGATCTCCCAGCCCCGTTCCCGCAGCCCCTCGGCCAGGGTCTCGGTGGCGATGTCCGCCCGGGGCAGCAGCACCCGATCGACCGGGTCCAGGATGTCGTCGTATTCGGGGAAGGTGGCCAGCAGCCCGGCCGACGACTGCTGGTCGGCGGAGATCAGCTCGGGCACGATGCCCAGCGCCTGCACCGCGTCGCCGGTGGCGGTGTCGACGCAGGCGATCCGCACCCCGGAGAACGCCCGGGCGTCCAACCCGAACTCGGTGAACTTCTCCCACACCGCGCGCACCGAGTTGATCGACGTGAACACGATCCACTGGTAGCGGCCGTCCACCAGGCCCTTGACCGCACGCTCCATCTGCGCCGGCGTCCGCGGCGGCTCGACGGCCACCGTCGGCACCCGCTGCGGGATGGCGCCGTGCATCCGCAGCAGCTCCAGCATCTCCTCGGCCGAGTCCTTGGTCTGCGGGATCAACACCCGCCAGCCGTACAGGGCGCGGGACTCCCACCAGGACAGCCGGCTCCGCTGGGCGATGCCGGCGCCGACGGTGACCACCAGCGGGCCGGCCATGTCGCTGCCGATGCCGTCCAACGTCGCCAGGGTGCCGTCGACGGTCCGCTGCGTCGGCAGCGTCGCACCGGACGTCACCGACGCCGGGGTCTCGCCGGCCAGACCCGACTGGGCCAGCAGCGCGGCGGTGTCGGCCAGGTGCCCGGACGACGCCTGCAGCAACAGCGTGCCGGGGGCGGCGGCCAACCGGGTCCAGTCGGACGTCGAGCGCACGTCGGCGACGGTGTGCACCGACCCGACGGCGATCCCGGAGTACGAGGCGACCGCGGTCGCCGACAGCCCGGGGATGACGTCGAACAGCACCGCGCTGCGGGCCACGCTCTGCAGCTCCTTGACCACCGGGTCGGCGGTCAGCACGTCACCGGCGACCAGCCGGACCACGTACTGCCCGTTGCGGGCCGCCGCCACCAGCGTCTTGGCCACCTCGGCCGGCTCCCCGACGGCCGGCTTGACCTCGGCCTCGCCGGCCAGCGCGGTGACGTCGCCGGGCACGTCCGGATCGGTCACCACCAGGGCGGCCGCCTCCAGCGCATGCGCCGCCCGCATCGTCAGCAGGCCCGGATCGCCGGGGCCGGCCCCGACGAAGGCAATACGGCCGGCGGGTTTGCGTGCGCGGGTCATCGCGAGCTCCTCGAGCTTTCAGGTACGCCGGCGGCCGCTGGCAGCGGCCGCCGACCGGGGGCCGACCCGGCTGGGTCGGCGGTACGGGTCGTTAGGACAGATACGGGATGCAGGCAACGCCCGGATGAACACCAGGTCCTCATGACGTCACCGCCACCCGCGCCGATTCCGGCGCCCGGTGGTAGCCGGCCGGCTGGTCGGCGTCGGCGAGCACGTGCGGGGCGACCCGGTCGGGTTCCCGGCGCGACTCGTGGAAGGCCAGGATCTGCAGCTCCAGCGCCAGGTCGACGTACCTGACCTCGACGTCGGCCGGCACCGTCAGCACCCCGGGCGCGAAGTTCAGGATCGATCGGATCCCGGCCGCCACCAGGATGTCGGCGACCTGCTGGGCGGCGCCGACCGGGGTGGCGATCACGCCGATCGTGACGCCCCCGGCCCGGCACACCGCGACCGCCTCGTCCAGATGCCGGATGACGCGGCCGCCGACGTCGCGACCGACGCGGGCCGGGTCCACGTCGAACAGCGCGGAGATGACGAAGCCGCGGCCGGCGAACCCCGGGTACCCGGCGAGCGCCTGGCCCAGGTTGCCCAGGCCGACGAGCGCGACGCCGTGCGCCCGGTGGGCGCCGAGCGTGCGGCTGATCTCCTCGATCAGCGTCCGCACGTCGTACCCGACGCCGCGGATGCCGTAGGAGCCGACGTAGGAAAGGTCCTTGCGCAGTTTGGCCGGATTCACCCCGGCCGAGCGGGCCAGCTGTTGCGAGGAGATCGTCTCCTGCTCGCCGCCGGTCTCCCCCAGCCCGGACAGCACCTGCAGATACAGCGCGAGGCGGGCGACGGTGGCCTCGGGAATCGCACGCGGGCGGCCGCCCTCCCGAGCCCCACCGACCTGCCCTGTCACCCGTTTGCCCTCCACAGGGCGGATCACGCCCCCACCGCTGCCGTGGCGACCGACATGTGCTAGTCCCCGGTACGCGCCGAGCCTAGTCATTCGTGAACGCGTGCACAAAGTCGATCCGAAGCCGGCGCGGGACCCGTCGGCGCTGATCATCGGGCACGCCGGGGCGACCGTGAAATGGATCACACGACCCCGCGCACTCGTCCGGGTGCCCGACGGACATTCCGGCGGCACCGGGCCGAACCGCCGGACGGTCACGCCGACCGGCGACGATCAGGACGTCAGCGCGGCACGCAAACGCTCGGGGTCGACCCGGTAGTAGCCGTGCACGGCCCCGTCCACCACGATGACGGGCACCAGGTCGCCGTACTCCGCCTGGTCCTCGGGGTCCGCGTCGACGTCGACGGTGCCGAAGGCGCTGCCGGTCTCGGCCGCGATGCGGGACGCGTCCGCCACCGCGACCTCGCACAGATGACAGCCCGCCCGCGTGTAGACGACGACGGCGCTCAAAACAGGTCCTCGTCGGTGTCGTCGCGGGCCCGGTCGGCCCGATCGCCGGTGCCCGGCAGCCGCGCCCCCAACTCGGCCAGATCGCCCACCGGTTCCGGGGCCACGTCCGGCTCCGGCTCGTCGTCCCCGTCCCGATCGCTGTCCGGCACCACCGCGAGGGTGGGCAGCCCCTCCGCCGCGGCCGCCCCGAACCGGCGGCGCACCTCGTCCCGATCGACGCGGCCCACCTCGGTCGTGGGCAGGGCGTCGACCAGGTGGTACACGGCCGGCTGCTTGAAGTCCGCCAGCCGCCCGGACACGTACTCGCGCAGATCGTCGACCCCGGTCCCGGCGGAACGGACCAGCACGGCGGCCAGTTCCTCGTGGCCGTCGCTCGCCGGCACGCCGATGACCGCCACCTCGGCGACGTCCGGATGCCCGGCCAGCACGTCCTCGATCTCGCGCGGGTAGACCGTGAATCCGGCGACCACGATCACCTCGGCCGCCCGATCCACCAGGTGAAGTTCCCCGGCGTCGTCCAGGAAGCCGATGTCGCCGGTGACGAACCACCCGTCGTCGTCCGGCCCGCCGCCGCCGTTCGGCCAGTAGCCGGAGAACAGGGTGGCGCCCCGGATCACGATGCGCCCGACCTCGCCGGCGTCGGGAGCGTCGGCGACGGTGTCCAGCGGGTCGTGGTCGGGGTCCGGCGGCTCGGGCGCCGGCTCGTCGTCGGGAGCGCCGGTCGGCACCAGGTCCTGCCCGTCCGGCCCGACCACCCGCAGGTCGATGCCCGGCAACGGCCGCCCGACCGAGCCGTGCGCCGGCGCGCCCGTGGTCAGCGAACTGGTGACGACCGAGGCGGATTCGGAGATCCCGTAGCCCTCCCACACGGGGTGACCGAACCGGTCGCGGGCGGCGGCGAAGTCGGCGGCGCTCAGCGGCGCGTTGCCGGAGGTGAAGACCCGGACCGAGGACAGGCGCTCCGGCCGGGATCCGTCGGCGCCCATCGCCATCAGCCGGTGGTAGAAGCCGGGCGCGCCCGGGACGACCGTCACCGCGTGGTCGGCCGCCGCGCGCACCGCGGACTCGGTCGCGGCGCGGCCCGCGCCGCCGACCGGCCCGGTGCCGCCGGGCACGCCGACGGCCACCGTGGCCACGTCGAAACCGACCTCGGGGATCACCGCCGCCCCACCGACCAGCGTGTTCGGCAGGAACGAGACCACCCATCCGGCGACGTGGTAGAGCGGCAGCACCTGCAACACCCGGTCGCCGTCCCGCATCCGCGGCTCGCCGAGCCGGCCGATCGCGTCGACCGCGGCGCGGATCGCCCGGTGCGAGAGCATCACCGCCCGGTCTCCGCGGGCGCGCGCGAGCAGCGCCAGATCCTCTCCTCCGCCGATACTCTCGAACCGGGCCGGGTCCGCGTCCCACCACTGCGCGACGTCGGCGGCGGCCAGCGCGATGCCCAGTCGGCGGTCCCGCTCGGCCCCGATCGAGGCGATCGCGCCCACCCGGTCGGCCAGGGCGGCCACGTCGGCGCCGGGGCCGGTCGGCACCGCGATCAGCCCGGACCGGACCACCGCGAACAGGGCCGCGGCCAGGTCCGCTCCGGTCGGCAGGGCGATGACGACCCGCTCCCCCCGGCCGACCCCGAGGGCACCCAGCCGGGCCGCCCCCGCATCCGCGGCCCGGTCCAGCGCGGACCAGGTACGGGTGACGGTGGCCTCGATCACCGCGGGCCGCTCGGCGTACCTGGCGGCCGCCGAGCGGAGCAGGTCGGCCACGTTCGCGGGTGCGCCGGCACCGTCCGGATCGACGGCGCCGGCCGCCTGGGGGCTGCTCACGATGGACATTGTCCGGCACCCGGGTCGATGACACCGGGCGACCCGCGCCCGGGCGTCGGGCGCGAACGGCGCCGGCGGCGGGGTCGATACGCTGGCCGACGGCAGGCACGCGCAGTCGGCTTCCGCGGCGATCGACGGATCGCCCCGGCAGGGGAGGTCACGGGTGAGGATCCGCAAGGCGCTCGACGACGAGGCGCAGGCCGCCGAGATCGCCGGCGCCGCCTCCGCCGAGGCCGCGTACAACGCGGTCCACGAGGAGGAGGACGAGCACCTGCCGCCGGGGACCGACCTCACCGCGGCGGCGTTCTTCGACGTCGACAACACGATGATGCAGGGCGCCTCGATCTTCCACTTCGCCCGCGGCCTGGTCGCCCGCAACTTCTTCACCACCGGCGACCTGCTCCGCTTCGCCTGGCTGCAGATCAAGTTCCGGCTGATCGGCGAGGACGCCGAGGACACGTCCCGGGCCCGGGAGGGCGCGCTGGCCTTCGTCGCCGGGCGCGAGGTGTCGGAGATCGTCGACCTCGGCGAGGAGATCTACGACGAGCTGATGGCCGACAAGATCTACCCGCGCACCCGGGAACTGGCCCAACGCCACCTGGACGCCGGGCAGCGGGTCTGGCTCGTCACCGCCACCCCGGTCGAACTGGCCCAGATCATCGGCCGCCGGCTGGGCCTGACCGGCGCCCTGGGCACGGTGGCCGAGACCGACGACGGCAAGTACACCGGTCGGTTGTTCGGCGAGCTGTTGCACGGGCAGGCCAAGGCCGCGGCGGTCCGCTCGCTGGCCGCCCGGGAGGGCCTGGACCTGCGGCGCTGCACCGCCTACTCGGACTCGGTGAACGACGTGCCGATGCTGTCGGTGGTGGGCACGGCGGTCGCGATCAACCCGGACGGCGCGCTGCGGGACATCGCCCGCGAGCGAGGCTGGCAGATCCGCGACTTCCGCACCGGGCGCAAGGCGGCCAAGATCTGGGCGCCGCCGGCCCTCGGCGTGGTGCTGGCCGGGATCGCCGCGCTGATCTGGCGGGCCATCTGGCGCCGCACCCGCGCGGCCTGACCGGCCCGCCTGGCCCCACCAGCCCGGTCAGGCCACGGTCAGCCCAGGAACGGGTGGCCGCGGCGCAACAGCAGCCGGTACAGGGTCTGCTGGATGGTCTCGCGCACCCGGTCGGTGATGTTGAAGACCACCATCGGGTCGTCGGCGGCGTTGTCGCCGAAGCCGGTGGTGCCGATCGGCTCGCCGAATTCGATGATCCATTTGCTGGGCAGCGGCACCATGCCGAGCGGCCCGAGCCACGGGAACGTCGGGGTGACCGGGAAGTACGGGAACCCCAGCGCGCGCGCCAGCGGCTTGAGATTGCCGATCAGCGGGTAGATCTCCTCGGCCCCGACGATCGAGACCGGGATGATCGGCACGCCGGTCTTGATCGCCGCGGTGACGAAACCGCCTCGGCCGAACCGCTGCAGCCGGTACCGCTGCGAGTACGGCTTGCCGACTCCCTTGAACCCCTCGGGGAACACCGCGACCAGCTCACCGGTGGACAGCAGCCGTTCGGCATCCGGATTGCAGGCCAGGGTGTTGCCCATCTTGCGGGCGACCGGACCGAGGAACGGCGTCTGGAACACCAGGTCGGCGCCGAGCATCCGCAGCGGCCGGTGCACCGGGTGATGCTCGCGCACCGCGACCGCCGTCATCAGCGCGTCCACCGCCACCGTGCCCGAGTGGTTGGCCACCAGCAGCGCGCCGCCGGTGTCCGGGATGTTCTCCATCCCGACCGTCTCGATGCGGAACCACTTCTCGTACAACACCTTCAGCGGGGGCACCACGACGTGGTCGGTGAAGTCGGCGTCGTACCCGAAGTCGTCGACCTGGTATTCGCCGGTCATCCGCCGGCGCAGGAACGCCAGCCCCCCGGCCAACCCGCGCCGCCAGCCGGTCTCGGTGTTCTCCGCGGCGGGCGGCCCGGCGACGGCGATGGGCTCGGCGCCCGGGATCGGATCTGGTGACGGCGAGCGGCCCGGCTCTCGAACCCGGCGCCCTCGCGGCGCATCGGTGCCGGCCACGTCGGTTCCTCCGTCCCACTGGATTGTCTGGTCGTCGATCGCGACCGCTGCGATCGGTCGGGCGGCCGGACGGTCCGGGGGCCCGCCCATTCCTCCTGCGCTCATCGGATCCGCCGCCGTCGCGGGGTGCCGGCGGCATGCCCGTCGATGCCGACCAGCTTGGGGCGGCCACCGTCCGTCTGATCGACCGCGGTGCCGTCGGCCAGCAACGCATCCGTCACGGAGTCCGCGGCCGCCGGACCGATCGCCGGGCCGTCCGGCAGGGTTTGGACGCCCAGGGTGCCGGCGATCCGCAGCTCGACCCCGCGCACCGCCGCCGGGGTCACCACCGGTCGCAGCCCGGAGGCGAAATCGTCGAACGCCTCGACCGTGGTGAACCTCGGCACGAAGCCGACCCGTTCCCGCAGCCGGCTGGTGTCCATCACCCGACCGGAGGCCAGAACCTTGACCTGCCCGGCCGAGAATCCACCGAGGCGGAGCGTGCGCATCACCTTGGACAGCGGGTCCAGTCCGATCGACGGAACCGGCAGCGGGACCCGGCCGGCCCGGTGGATGGCCTGGGCCAGCGTGATCGTGCCCTCCCCGGCCGCGTTGACCGTGCCGGCGAAGTCGCCGATGGCCAGGTGCTCGAGCAGGCCGATGGTGTCGTCCTCGTGCACGAACTGCATCCGCGCGTCCCGGCCGAGCACCATCGGCACGGCCGGGGCCAGCGAGAAGTACCGGGTGAGCGGGGTGACCACGGTCGGCCCGACGATCTCCGCGAACCGAGGGACCGCGATCCGCACGTCCGGCCGGCGCCGGCCGAAACCGCGGACGTAGGCCTCGATGTCGATCGCGTCCCGGCCGGGGCCGGACGAGGGGACCGATCGCGCGCTGGTCTCCTCGGTGAAGATCGCCGGGTCGCGCGAGGACGCCCCGTACACCGCGGCGGTCGACCGGACGATCAGGTTGCGCACGCTCTCCGAGCGCTGGCACGCGGCCAGCAACTGCATGGTGCCCAACACGTTCATTTCCTTGGCCATGGTGCGGGCGGCCGACGAGGCCGGCGTCGACGAGGCCGACGCGTGCACCACCGTGTCCACCCCGGCGGCTTCGATCACCCTGGCCACCAACGGGTTTCGGATATCGACCCGGGCGAAGTCGGCCGCCCCCATGCGGGCCCGGGCGGCCGGCTCGGGCAACGCGGCGTCAACGCCGATCACCCGCTCGACCGCCGGATGGCCGGCCAGCCGGCCGGCCAGGGCGGAGCCGATGACCCTGGTCACCCCGGTCACCAGGACGATCAGTCCCGCCATCGGCCTGCCACCCCTTGCCCTGAATCGCTGACGAAGTATCCGACGCCCCGACGCCGATGCCCGCGGCCGCACGCCGACGGCAGGCCGACCGACCCCCGCGGCGCGGCCGCGCGATCGGCTACTTGCCGGCCTTGCGACGGGCCACGCGGGTCTTGCGCAGCAGCTTGCGGTGCTTCTTCTTGGCCATCCGCTTGCGACGCTTCTTGATCACAGAACCCATGAGGACTACTCCCGGTGTGCGGCCGCCGCGGTCCACCGGCCGCATCGACGCATGTGCACGGGCGTCGACCGCCCGTGGGCCCGGCGGATGCCGAACCCGCGCCATCCTACCGGCCGGTACCGGAGCTCCGGCAGGCGCCGAACCGGATCAGCCGACGTCGTTGAACGCGGTCCGCAGGTAGTCGTGGACGGCTCGTTCCGGCACCCGGAACGAGCGGCCCACCCGGACGGCAGGCAACTCGCCCGAGTGCACCAGCCGATAGACCGTCATCCGGGAGACGCGCATCAGCGTCGCCACCTCGGCCACCGTCAGGAAACGCATTTCGGACAGAGTCGAATCCCGAGGCGTCGGCTCCCTCGGGGGTCGGTCGTCTCGAGCGGGCATCGGACACCGTCTTCCGGCACGTTTCGCGCCGCCGGCTTCCCCTCCGGCGGACACCCAACGTACGTGCTCTATGAACTCTAGCGTGACTGGTGGGATCTGCGCGACGGTCAGTTTGCGCAGGCAGCAACATTTCCGTCGGAGCGCCCGCCGATCGGGTGACACAGATCTCCGCCGGCCATTGCCTGGTCGCCGCCGCGGGTGGAAGGTGGAGGCACCGGCAGCGCCGCCGGGGCGCTGCCCGGAGCCGAAGGGGTCCGGCGATGTTCGCACGTTCCACGACGTTCCAAGCCAGGCTGCGCATGATGGACGCGGGAATCGGCTTCCTGCGGGACGAGGTGGTGCCGGCCGTTCAGGCCATGCCCGGCTGTATCGGCCTGTCGATGATGGTCGACCGGGGGTCGGGCCGGTGCATCGTGACGTCGTCCTGGGACTCGATGGACGACATGCGGGCGAGCAACAGCGCCATCGCCCCGATGCGCGACCGCGCCGGGATGGCACTCGGCGGGATGCCGTTCGTCGAGGAGTGGGAGATCGCGGCGATGCACCGCCACCACCATTCCCATCAGGGCGCCTGCGTCCGGGCGACCTGGATGCACGGGGCGGCCGCCGACCTCGATCGCGGTCTCGACCTGTTCAAGATGGTGACGATGCCGGCGATGGAGAGCCTGGACGGCTTCTGCAGCGCCAGCCTGTTCCTGGACCGGGCGACCGGCCGAGCGGTGATGTCGGCGACCTATGACTCGCGCGAGCTGATGATGTCCAGCCGGGACCAGGCCATGGATCTGCGGATGCGGACCGCCCATGACGCACGGGTGGACGTGCTGGACGTGGCCGAGTTCGACCTGCTGATGGCCCACCTGCGGGTCCCCGAGATGGCCTGAGCGCTCATCCTCCGCTCACCCCGAGCGCAGCAGCTGCGCCAGCAGATCGGCGCCCAGGGTGAACCCGACCGCCCAGGTGGCGCAGCCCAGGGCGGCCCAGCGATACAGGTCGTGACGCGGCGGGTCCAGCGCCACACCCGCCGCGGCGACCAGCCAGCGACCGGCGATCGGCGCGAGCAGCGCCGCCCCACGATGGCCGACGCGGTCGAGGATCGCCGCGCCGCGGTCCACCGTGACGGCGGCGCGACGACCGGCGACCCGCCCGCCACCGGCCCGGTCCCACCATCGCGCCAACCGCGGGCCGTGCCGCAGTCCGCGCCGCGCCTGCCGGGCCAGGCCGTCCGGCACCCGGTTCAGCACCACCCACACGCTGATCAGCGTGAAGGCGCCGGTACCGACGAAGACGGCGAGCACGACCGCGGCCGGCGGCAGGCCGAGCAGCAGGCCCAGTGGCGCGGTCGCCGCGCCGAACAGGAACGCGGCCAGCACCACGATCAGGACGGCGAACGCGGCGGACGGCACCTGACGATCTTGATCGCTCGACCGGCCCGCCGGCGGTGTGACGCGCCCGATAATCGGTTGGCCGGCGGCACGTGCGTCGGTAACGTGGCCGACGTCATGGATCACTGACATCGCCCCGACCCGCGCCCGCGGCCCCGCCATCGGCGGAACGCCCGGCGGGTTCCGTCCATATCCACCGGGATACCGCGATGTCACCGCATTTCCTGCTGTCCCCACCCGCCCCCGGCACCCGGATCGCGCTGACCGCGACCGACCTGACCCGCGCCTACGGCGACCGGGTCGTGCTCGACGGGGTCGACCTGCACGCTCCGGCCGGCCGCCGCATCGGGGTGATCGGCGAGAACGGTGCCGGCAAGTCGACCCTGCTGCGGCTGCTCGCCGGGATCGAGGCGCCCGACGCCGGCACCGTCGAGATCGCCGGTTCGGTCGGCTATCTCGCTCAGGAGCCGACCCTGTCCGGGACGGTCGGCGAGGTGCTGGCGAAGGCCCTGGAACCGCTGCACGCGGCCGTCCGGGACGTCGAAACCCTTGCCGCGTCCATCGATTCCGACCCTGTGGCGGCGGTGGCCTTCGCCGAGCGATTGGAGTGGGCGCAGGCGCACGACGCCTGGGACGCGGGCCGGCGCGCGACCGTCATCCGGGCCGCGCTGGGCCTGTCGGCGCTGGCGCCGGACCGGCCGGCCGCCGCTCTGTCCGGCGGCCAGCGCACCCGGCTGGCCCTGGCGGCGTTGCTGGTCGCGCGGCCGGACTGCCTGCTGCTGGACGAGCCGACCAATCATCTGGACGAACCGGCCATGGAGCTGCTGGAGACCTTTCTGGTCGGCCTGCCCGGCGTCGTCGTCGCGGCCAGCCACGACCGCGCCTTCCTGGATCGGGTCGGCACCGAGCTGCTGGACCTCGATCCGGTGGCCGGCGGCACCGATGGGCGCGGTGGTCGGCGTTTCGGCGGGACATTCACCAGGTACCTGGACGAACGGGCGGCGGCGCGCCGCCGCTGGGAACGAACCCATGTCGAGCAGCAGGACCGGATCGCGCAGCTGCGGCGCGATGCGTCGATCGAGACCGGCCGGATCGCCCACGACCGCGGTCCGCGGGACAACGACAAGTTCATCTACGCCTTCAAGGGTGCGAACGTCGAGCGGGCGCATGCCCGGCGGGTGCGTGACGCGCAGCGGCGGCTGGCGGTCGCCGAGCGAGCGGCGGTGCCCCCGCCGCCGCGGCCGCTGACCTTCACCGGCCGGCTCACCGGTCGGTCGGGGGCTCCGGATCCCGACGTGGTCCTCATCCGCGGGCTGGAGGTTCCCGGCCGGGTCCGGGTCCCGGCGCTGACCGTGCCGGCCGGCGGCCGGCTGCTGCTGGCCGGGGCCAACGGGTCCGGCAAGTCGAGCCTGCTGCAGGTGCTGGCCGGCCGGTTGCGCCCGTCGGGCGGTTCGGTGGCCGTGACCGCCGAATCGATCGGCCTGCTCGAACAGGACGTGACCTTCGCCGACCCGGAGCTCCCGGCGCGTTCGGTCTTCCGGACGGCGAGCGGCCGGCCGGACGACGACGACACGACGCTGGTCGACGTCGGCCTCCTGCGCCCGGCCGACCTGGACGTCCCGGTCGGCCGGCTCAGCGTCGGGCAACGTCGCCGGCTGGCCCTGGGCGTGCTGGTGGCCCGCTCACCGGACTTGCTGCTGCTCGACGAGCCCACCAACCACCTGTCGCTGACGCTGGCGTCCGAGCTGGAGGAGGCGCTCGGTGCGGCGCCGGGCACCGTGATCGTGGCCAGTCACGACCGCTGGCTGCGGCGCCGCTGGACCGGGCCGGAGTACCGGATGGCCGGCTGACGCC
>JBDHZW010000067.1:0-21543 GCA_039812105.1 Nakamurella sp. | reverse complement strand
AGGCGACGCGGTGCACCGGGCAGCCGGTGGCGCCGGGGGCAGCGGCGGCGGGGACGGCGTGCACCGACCGCCACGGCTCCGGCTGCGCCTCGAACGACGGCGTGCCGGGACCGGCCTCGGCGGCGTAGTAGCGATGGAACACCGGGGTGGTGGAGCCGGACATCGGCGGCACCAGCCAGCTCCAGTCGCCGGGGGTGTCGCGGCCCTGCTCGGCCTCCCGGCCCAGGTGCGTCATGAACTGCTCGGCGGCGCTGTGGTGGTCGACCATCCGCACCCCGGCCGCCTTGAACGAGTGCAGCACCGCCACGTTCAGTTCCACCAGCGCCCGGTCCCGCCACAGGCTGATGCTGCTGCGGGTGTTCAGCCCCAGCCGCCGGGCGATCGCCGGCAGCATGTCGTACCGGTCGACGTCGGCCAGATTCCGGGCGGCGATCTCGGTACTCATGTACCAGCCGTTGAACGGGGCGGCCGGGTAGCGGATCCCGCCGGCCCGCAGGGCCAGGTTCGACACCATCGGCAGCGCGTGCCAGCGCAGTCCGAGTTCGGCGAACCAGTCATGCTCGGGATGGGCGATCGGCACCTCCAACACCGCGTCGGACGGCAGCTCGAACAGCCGGGACCGGGAGTGACCGACCTGGATCACCACCGGCAGCACGGTGAACGCCTTCCGCCGCTCGGGCCGCCACCCCAGCTCGTGCAATCGCTGGGTGAACTCGACCTGGGCCGGGTCACCCAGCACGGTGCCGTCCGGCCGCGCCCAGCCGGCGTACCTGATCAGCTGCGGATTCCAGATCCGCGGCGTCCGGCCCGACCCGTCCGGCCCGAAGACGGTCATCACCGGCCGGATCCGGCCCCCGTTGGTGGCCAGCCGCACGTGCTCGACGCAGGCCTCGAAGATCGCGTCGGGAGTCCGCAGGTGCCGCCGGTCCAGCACTCGCAGGGTCCGCCAGGGCAGCCGTCCGATGCACCGCGGATTGGCCCGCCAGGCCACCCGGCAGCCGTGCTCGAGTTCCGCCACGGTCTGCTCGTACGTGCCGGTCGCGGCCAGCTCCGAGTTGATCTCGCGCAGCCGCCGGCCGTGCCCGACCCGATCCACCAGCCCCTCGCGCAGCAACAAACCCTGGAACTCGGCGGCCTCGGTCCAGCCCCCTGCATGCATGTCGAATCCCCCTGAACGGTCACCATCCGGGGGACGGCGACCCGACCGTCGGAACTGCTCTGCACTTTCTCGGAGCGTTCCGGCGGCCGGATCCGTACGTCGGTTCGTGGATTCGCCGAACCGGGTCAGCGCACCCCGCCCATGAGCTTCAGGATCGGCTTGGTGAACAGCCACAACACGGCGCCGACGACGATCGCGATGCCGCCGAGGACGCCGAAGTACGTCACCTGGTCCTCGATCGTGTAGTACTGCGCCAGCACGCCGGCCATCGCCGTGCCCAGCGCGATCGACAGGAACAGCAGCGCCACCATCTGCGTCTCGAAGAGCTTGGGCGCCAACTTGGTGGACAGGGACAGGCTGATCGGGGAGATCAGCAGCTCGGCGATCGTGAACACGAAGATGACGCCGATCAGGCCGAGCAGCGGCGCGCTGTTCGCCTCGGTGCTGGCCATCGGGATGAACAGCAGGAACGCCACGCCCATCACGATCGTGCCGGCCGCGAACTTGACCGGGCTGGAGGGTTGCCGGTCGCCCAGCTTGGTCCAGATCGCGGCGAACACGCCGGACAGGATGATGATGAACACCGGGTTGATCGACTGCACCCAGCTGACCGGCATCTCCCAGCCGAACAGATCACGGTTGAGCTGCTTGTCCGAGTAGACGGTCAGCACGGTGAACTGCTGCTGGTAGAGCGACCAGAAGACGGCGCTGACGACGAACATCGGGATGAACGCGACGACGCGCTTGCGTTCGACGTCGGTGATCCGCTTGTTGCCCAGGATGACGATGAAGTAGGCGATCGCGGCGACGATCGTCGCGCCCACCACCGCGCCGGACAGCCGGTCGGCGGTCAGGATTCCGGTGACGGCCGCCAGCACGATCACCGCGACCAGCACCAGGCCGGCGATGATGAACGCCATCCGCCGGTCGCGGGGCAGCGGGTTGGGCACGTCGTTCGCCTCGGGCGGCAAATTCTTGCGGCCGAACGCGTAGATGACCAGGCCGACGAACATGCCCACCGCGGCCAGGATGAAGCCGGCGTGGAACCCCCAGGTGGTCTGGAAGTAGCCGGTCAGCAGCGGGCCGAAGAACGCGCCGAGGTTGATGCCCAGGTAGTAGATGGAGAAGCCGGCGTCCCGCTTGGGGTCACCCGGTTCGTACAGGGTGCCGACCAACGACGTGCAGTTGGCCTTCACGCCGCCGGACCCGAACGCGATCAGCACCAGGCCGACACCGACGCCGAGCAGGCCCGGCAACGCGGACAGCGCGATGTGCCCGCACATCACCAGGATCGCCGCGTAGAACAGGGTGCGTTCGGCACCCATCACCCGGTCGGCCAGCCAGGCGCCGAGGATCGTCGACAGGTAGACCGTCCCGCCGTAGGCGCCGACGATGCTGGTGGCGACGCCCTGGTCGATGCCCAGCCCGCCCTCGGCGGTCGAGTAGTACAGGTAGATCAGCAGGATGCCCTGCATGCCGTAGAAGGAGAACCGCTCCCACATCTCGACCGAGAACAGCGTGGCGAGCTGCCGGGGCTGACCGAGAAACGTCCGGTGGTCGGCCGGTTTCGGGCTGGCGGTGGTCATGCCGATCAGCGTCCCACCAGGAGGTATGCCGCGCATTCCGATCGGTGTGATGGGCGCCCACCCCTGCGTTGATCATGGTGTTCTGCACCGCGCGAATCGGCGTGTCGCCGAAAACGCCGGTGTGTCGGGGACGCGCCCCCATGATCAACGACGACAGGGCGCGCGCGACCGAGCGAACACCAGGTGGACGCGACCGGACGGGGCGGGCTCGCCGTAGGGTGCTTGCCCGTGGGACAGCTGATCGTCATCGAGGGCCTGGACGGCTCCGGCAAGCGCACGCTGACCGAGGCGCTGTCGGCGCGCTGGCGGGCCGACGGCCGCACGGTGGCGACGCTGGCGTTCCCCCGGTACGGCGTCGACGTGCACGCCGACCTGGTCCGGGACGCGCTCTACGGCCGGCTCGGCGACCTGTCCGACAGCGTGTACGGGCCGGCGGTGCTGTTCGCCCTGGACCGCAGGGCCGCCGCCGCCGAGATCCGCTCCCGGCTGACCGACCACGACGTCGTCCTGCTGGACCGCTACGTGACCTCCAACGCCGCCTATGGCGCCGCCCGGCTGGGCGGCCCGGACGCGCCGACCGACTTCCCGGACTGGGTGCGGGCCCTGGAGATCGACCGCTTCGGAGTCCCCGTGCCGGACCGGCAGATCCTGCTGGGCACGCCGGTCGAGGTGGCCGAGCAACGCGCCCGGCACCGGGCCGGCCAGCAGGCGGATCGTGCCCTGGACCGGTTCGAGGCCGACGCCGACCTGCAACGACGGACCGGGGCCATGTACCGGCAGCTGGCGGCGCAGAGTTACCTCTCGCCGTGGACGGTGCTGACCCCGGACCCGGACGGCGGGTTCAGCCTGCCGGCTCAGGTGGCGGGGTGAGGCCGCCGCCGGACTCCTGCTGCCGGGCCCGTTGCGCGTCCGACGCCGCCGCGATCCGCAGCGCGTAGTCCAGCCGTTCGGTGCGGATCCGGATGTCGATGTAGAGCAGCGCGATCACCGCGCCGGTCCAGGCGCCGGTGAAAGCGGCCACCACCGCCCCGACCGCCTGGGTGATCAGCACCAGGGTGACCGCGTCCTGCTGACCGAACACCGAACTGAGGACGGTGGTGACGACCGTGCTGGCGATCCCGGCGATCACCCCGGCGAGCAGCGTGACCCCCAGGATCCGGCCGCGGTGACCGCGGCTGAGCCGGACGCTGCGGCGCATCGACTCCGTCACGCCCGACCGTTCCATCACCGCCGCCGGAGCGGCCAGCACCAGCACCAGGTAGGCCAGCACGCCGGGCACCACCAGCAGCATCAGCCCGGCCGAGCACAACACGCCGACGATCAGCGCCACCCCGATCAGCACCGCCCACCGCCCGGCCAGCCGCTGCGCGATCGCCCCGCGTCCGTCCCGGCCCTGGGCCAGCGCGCCGGCGCAGGCCGTCGCCAGCCCGGCCACCACCGCGCCGCACACGGTCGAGACGACCAGCGAGGTCAGCCCGGACGCGATGATCGACCCCGGAATGCTCGTGGTCCCGCCCTGCAGGATGTCCTCCAGCCAGGCCGCCTCCGCGTACGACTGCAGGCTGCCGGACATCGCCAGCACGGCCAGGCTGGCCCCGTTCGCCAGTAGCGCGGCCAGGAACGCGGCCAGGCACAGCGGCGCCGGGCACCGCCGCACCACCGTCACCGCGGTGCCGAGCAGATCGCCGACGCTCAGCGGGCGCAGCGGGATAGGGCCGGGCGGCTGCTGGTTCCACTCGTTCGGGCGCCCGGGGTAGGGCTGCCCGTACGGGTCCGGTCGGGGGTATCCGGAAAGGCTCACGTCGCCACCCTTCCGGGCCGCCTCGCACGCTCGGCCCCCCGGATGGGGTGCCGCCGGCTGTGTCGATGGTTCCCTCGCCAAGGCCCGCTCACGTCGCCACCCTTCCGGGGCGCCTCGCACGCTCGGCCCCCCGGATGGGGTGCCGCCGGCTGTGTCGATGGTTCCCTCGCCAAGGCCCGCTCACGTCGCCACCCTTCCGGGGCGCCTCGCACGCTCGGCCCCCCGGATGGGGTGCCGCCGGCTGTGTCGATGGTTCCCTCGCCAAGGCTCGCTCACCATGTCATCGTCCCACGCAGCGCGGGGCGCCCGGCCGACCCGGACGGCGGCTTGCGCGATCGCCCGACCGGTGATCCGTCGCGCGCGCCCACCCCGGTCGGACGTCACGGGATGTCACCATGGAGGCATGAAAGCACGTGTGCTGGTGGTCGACGATGACCCCGCCCTCGCCGAGATGCTGACCATCGTGTTGCGCGGGGAGGGTTTCGACACGGCGGTCGTCCGGGACGGGTCGAAGGCGGTCGACGCCTTCCGGGACGTGCATCCGGACCTGGTCCTGCTGGATCTGATGCTGCCCGGGGTCTCCGGGCTGGACGTGTGCAAGGAGATCCGGGCCGAGTCCGGGATCCCGATCATCATGCTCACCGCCAAGACCGACACCGTGGACGTGGTGCTCGGCCTCGAATCGGGCGCCGACGACTACGTGATGAAGCCGTTCAAACCCAAGGAACTCACCGCCCGGATCCGGGCCCGGCTGCGCCGCGCCGACGTCGGCTCGGCCGAGCGGCTGCGGGTCGCCGACGTCGACATCGACGTGCCCGGACACCAGGTCACCCGGGAGGGCGAGCCGATCCCGCTGACCCCGCTGGAATTCGACCTGTTGGTCGCGCTGGCCCGCAAGCCCCGGCAGGTGTTCACCCGCGAGGTGCTGCTGGAGAAGGTCTGGGGGTACCGGCACGCGGCCGACACCCGGCTGGTCAACGTGCACGTGCAGCGGCTGCGATCCAAGATCGAGAAGGACCCGGAGCACCCGGAGGTGGTCGTCACCGTGCGCGGGGTGGGCTACCGCGCGGGAAACGTCTAGTTGACCGCGCTTGCGAGGTCACCATTCGGCACCGGGGGATCGGGCCAAGCGATCCGGCCACGGAGGAGCCGCATCGCCCAGCGCGGTCCTGACCGACGTGCCGCGCGTCATGATTGAACCGTGACCGATCAGCCGGAGGCGGCGACCGAACCGGCCGCCCCGTCACCGACGGAGCCGCCGGCCCCGCCGCGCGCCGGCACCCTGACCCGACTGCGGGACGGCCTGCGCCGCGGCCTGTCCACCGCGCGGTCCCGGATCGCCTTCTGGAGCCGGTCCCTGCTGGTCCGGGTCGTCGTGCTGACGCTGAGCCTGTCGGCCGTCGTCATGATCATTCTCGGGTTGATCCTGCAGCAGCAGATCACCGCCGGACTGCTCCAGTCGAAGATCGACGCGGCCACCGTGGAGATCGACAACGCCCGGCAAACCGTGCAGAACAGCCTGTCCGGCGCGGACTCCGACCCCAACTCGCTGCGCGAGCAGCTGCAACTGGCGCTCACCGAAATCGGCCGGGTGGACGGCTCGACGGGCGCACAGAACTCGACCGCCGGCGTCTTCGAGCCGGTGATCGTGCCCAGCCGGATCGGTTCGTCGTCGGACCTGGCGGTCGCCCAACCGCTCGGTGACGTGCCCGCCGAGCTGCGGGCCCGGGTCGCCCAGGGCAACGTCGCCCGCCAGTACACGACGATCGTCCGCGACGGTCAGGCCATCCCGGCGCTGGTCATGGGCAGCCCGGCCCGGACCAGCACCGACTCGTTCGAGGTCTACCTGATCTTCCCGCTGGCCGGCGAGCAGGGCACCGTGCAGGTCGTGCAGCGCACCCTGCTGCTCGGCGGCATCGCGCTGGCCGTCGCCCTGACCGGCATCGCCGCGCTGGTCGCCATGCAGGTGGTCCGGCCGGTCCGCCGGGCCGCGGCCAGCGCCCGCAAGCTGGCCGCCGGCGACCTGGCCGAGCGGATGCCGGTAAAGGGGCCGATCGAACTGGAGACGCTGGCCAGCTCGTTCAACGGGATGGCCGAGGCGATCCGGGTGCAGATCCGCCAGCTGGAGGAGTTCGGCAAGCTGCAGCGCCGGTTCACCTCCGACGTCTCGCACGAGCTGCGCACCCCGCTGACCACCGTGCGGATGGCCGCCGACATGCTCTACGACGGCCGCGAGGACTTCCCGGAATATCTGGGCCGGTCCACCGAGCTGCTGGTCGACGAGCTCGACCGGTTCGAGTCGCTGCTCGCCGACCTGCTGGAGATCAGCCGGTACGACGCCGGCATGGCCGAGCTCAGCGCCGAGACCATCGACATCCGCTCCTGCGTGCACGCCAGCATCTCGGCGGCCGCGTCGCTGGCCGACCAGTTCGACATCCAGATCGTCACCGTGCTGCCCGAGCATCCGGTGGTCGCCGAGATCGACAACCGCCGGGTCGACCGGATCCTGCGGAACCTGATCAACAACGCCATCGACCACGCGGACGGCAAGCCGGTGGAGATCGAGCTGGCCGCCGACCCCGACGTGCTGGCGATCACCGTCACCGACCACGGGGTGGGCCTGCGGCCCGGGGAGGCGGGGCTGGTGTTCAACCGGTTCTGGCGGGCCGACCCGTCCCGGCAGCGGCACACCGGCGGGACCGGCCTGGGCCTGGCGATCTCGCTCGAGGACGCCCGGCTGCACGGCGGCTGGTTGCAGGCCTCCGGCACCCCCGGTGAGGGGGCCCGGTTCCGGCTCACCCTGCCGCGCAAGCGGGGCGGCCTGATCACCCATTCGCCGCTGGCACTGCGGGTCGAGGCGGCCGGCGCCGGTCCCGCCGACGGGGCCGGACCGGTGCGGATGATGGTCGAGGACGGCACCCTCAAACCGGCGCCGCACGAGGAGGAGCTGCATCCCGCGTCGGTGCCGGTGGCCGGCGCGACGGCGACGCTGATCAGCGCCGGCGACGAGGATCCCGAGTCGACGACGATCCCGGTCCCGTCGGCCGCGCCGGCCGGGGATTCGCGATGACCCGCCGTCCGGCGCGTCGTCGACTGCTGGGTGTGCTGCTCGCGCTGCTGGTCGTGGCGCTGACCCCCGGCTGCACCGCGATCCCCGGCTCCAGCGCCGCGGTCGACGTCACCCGGATCGCCGACCAGGTCGAGCCGGTGGCCCCGGACGCGCCGCCGGCGGGGGCGCAGCCCGACCAGGTGGTGCGGGGCTTCATCGCCGCCTCCGCCCGGCCGGACGCGGACGGCGGCAGCGGGTCGAGCTTCGCGGCGGCCCGGCAGTACCTGACGCCCGACGCGCAGACCAGCTGGCAGCCGAGCGGGCAGCCGGTGGTCATCCTGGACGACAACTACCGGACCGAGATCGACTCGAGCACCTCCGGGGTCGTCACCGTCACCGGCAACTCCCCGGGCGGCCTGGACACCAGCCGCGCGTTCCACTCGACCGTCGGCACGTACAGCCGGGCGATGCATCTGGTCAAGGTCGACGACGAATGGCGGATCAGCGACCCGCCGCCGGAACTGCTGCTGACCGACTCCGACTTCCCGTCGGCGTACCGGCAACGGGTGCTCTACTTCCTGGATCCGTCCGGCAGCGTGGTGGTGCCGGACATCCGGCACATCGTGATCGGCCAGACCACCGCCAACCGGGCCGGCCGGCTCCTCGCCCTGCTGATGGACGGGCCGGCCGCCTCCCTGAAGAACGCCGTGATCAGCAGTTTCACCACCAAGTCGGCGCTGCGGTCGAATCCGACGGTGGACCCGGACGGGGTGCTCCAGGTCGACTTCACCGGCGTCGACGTGTCGACCACGGAGCTGCGGCGGGCGCTGGTCGCGCAGGTGGTGTGGACCCTGTCGCCGACCGTGCCGCGCATCTCGATCAGCGTCGACGGGGTGCCGCTGGACCCGGCCCAGCCGGTCTACACGATCAACTCGGCGTCCTCGTTCGACCCGGACCGGCTGCCCGGCACCGGGCAGGTGGCGTCGGACCCGTTCTACGTCAACCCGTCCGGCGCGATCACCGGGCTGCTGGACGGCAAGGCCATCGCGGGGCCGCTGGGCACCGGCAACCCGACGGTGCTGTCGGCGGCGGCGTCGGCGACCACCCGGGTGACCGCGGCGGTGGCGGTCGACCCCGGCGGCGGCCAGCAGTTGCTGCTCACCTCGCCCGATCAGGTGGACCGGGCCGACCCGGCGCTCAAGGCGGACACCCTCACCCAGCCGAGCCTGACCCGGTCCGGAGACGAGGCGTGGGTGGTGCAGAACGGGGCGACCAAGCCGGAGGTGTACCGGGTATCCACCTCCGGCACACCCACCCGGGAACGAGTGCCCGCGGACGAGTTGGCCGGCAAGGGCGATTTGACCTCGCTGGCGCTGTCCCCGGACGGGGTGCGGGTGGCGATCGTCGCCGGCGGGCAGCTGTACGTCGGGGTGCGGACCCCGGCGCCGGCCGAGGGGGCGTCCGCGCCGACCACCACATCGGGGGACGGCGCCGGTCGCGACGAGGCGGCCGGGCATGTGCCGCTGGTCATCTCGGGCCTGTCGTTGCTGCGCGGGGACATGCAGGACGTCGGCCCGGTGACCTTCGCCAACTCGCTGGAGCTGGTGGTGGCCGCGGCCACGACCCCGGACGGCTTCCGCAGCCTGTGGAACATCAGCATCGACGGCTACGAGTCGCGAAAGATCAGCGACAACGGGATCTTCGGCACCATCGACGGCCTCGCCGCGACCGGCGGGGAGCCGCTGCTGATCACCTTCAGCGGCCGGGTGTGGCAGCTGGCGGGCAGCCAGGTGGACGGGAAGTGGCAGTCGCCGGTGACCGACCAGCCATTCCTGAACGGCTCGTCGCCGTTCTACCCGAGCTGACCCCACCCGAGCTGATTCTCCCGCGCGGATCATCTCCGCCGGCGCGGCTGAACCGACCCCGAATGTGACGCGTGGGGCGGGAGTCGCCGAGATCATCCGCGCGGAACAATGGGCCGGTGATCTCCGTCGACCTGGCCCGGGCGCTGCGGGACGCCGGGCTGGTGTGGCATCCGCGGTCCGGTGATCGGTTCGTGCTCACCCGCGGCACCTTCGACGGCGAGGTGTTCACGCTGTCGGACATGGTGGTGGAGGCGCACGAGGCGGCCAGCGGATCGGTGCTCGCGTTCAACGGCACCACCGAGTGGGCGCTGGACTCCACGTCGGCCGACGACGCGTTGTGGTTGCCCCGGGAGGACCAGTTGCGGGAGCTGCTCGGCTCCTCGTTCCGTGCGCTGACCTGGGACGACGGGGTCCACCGGGTGTCGGTGGTGCTGCCCGGCGCGGCCGGGCCGACCCGGTACCCGGCGGCTGCGGCGGCCGACGCCTACGCCGCGGCGCTGCTCGACCTGGTGCGGCTGGCCACGGACTGAGCCGAGCGGGCGGCACCCGCCCGAGTGTTGATCATGCAGGACACGCCCTTATGCCGCGGGCTTGAGGGCGTGTCCTGCATGATCAACTCCGGATAGGGGTGCCGGGATCAGGAGCGGTTGCGCCAGTCGCCGCCCCACAGGGCGCTGGTCACCACCGCGATCAGCGCCGGGATCAGGAACACCAGCCAGAGCTTGGTGACGAAAAACAGGACCAGGGCGATGATCCCGGAGGCGGCGAGCAGTACCGCCGCGCCCCGTTGCGCCGGGGTGCGGGTGTCGGCCGGCCGGGCGGGGGTCGTCGCGGGACGGACCGCCGGCGGCACCGGGCTGCTGACCGGTCCGGGCAGGGTCGGGTGCGGCAGCGGCAGGTCGACGAACAGGGCACGCAGGTCCGCGACGGTGCGTGCCTGGGTCACTTGCGCGCTCCGGGTGCCGAACTCGTCCAGGTCGATCCGGCCCTTGCCCAGATGCTCGCTGAGCGCGTCCAGGGCGGAGTTGCGTTCGGTGTCGCCGATGCGGATCTGCGACGGGTCGGGTCCGGAGGATGGTGCGCTCACGCCCTCGACTGTAGGCGTCCCGTCGGGTCGGGATCGCCGCGCCCGCCGCCGCGCCTGCCGCGCCGAACGCCGCCGCGAACGTCGCGACGGCGGGCCGTCGCGACGTTCGCGGCCGCGGGGGTCGAGCTCAGGCCTTGGCGAGCCGGGTGGGGCCGACGGCCCGCACCGTCTTGCGCTCGTCGGGCATGGTCAGCAGGGCCACGACGCCGATGAGGCTCATCACCACGATGTAGCCGAAGAACCAGGCGCTGTGGCCGGAGGAGGACAGGGCGGTCAGCACCAGTGGGGCGGTTCCGCCGAACAGCGCGATGGTGACGTTGTACCAGGCGCCGATGCCGACCCCCCGCAGCCGGGCCGGCATCAGGTCGGACAGCACGGCGGGCGTCACCGACGAGATCGTCGCGAACAGCCCGAGACCGACCACGAACACCGCGATCAGGCTCACCAGGCTCGAGCTGATCATCCAGGACAGCGGCAACACGATCACGGCGAACACGGCCAGACCGATGAGCACCAGGTTGCGGCGGCCGATCCGGTCGGCCAGGGCGCCGAACGGGTACTGCAGGGCGATGAACACCACCAGCCCGATCGACAGGGCCAGGAAGGTGTCCGACTCGGTGGCGCCGACGACGCCGCCCTTGTCCAGCGGGGTGCTGGCGTACGACTTGAGCGCCGTGGTCAGGGTGTAGTAGATCAGCGTGGTCGCGGCGATGAACCCGAGGATCTGCGCGACGGCCTTGGGGTACTCGCGGACCGTGGTCAGCAGCGGCCGGCGCACCGGCTCGGTGCCGGCCACCTCATTCTCGAACTCGGTCGACTCGTCCATGCCGCGGCGCAGCCAGACCACGTACACGCCGAGCACCGCGCCGACCAGGAACGGGATGCGCCAGCCCCAGGACGTCATGAAGTCCTTGCCGAACGAGCTGGACATCCAGTAGCCCAGCAGGGACGCCACCAGGATCGCCGAGCCGGTCGAGATGTAGCAGAAGGCCGAGTAACGGCCCTTGCGGTCGTTCGGGGCGATCTCGTACAGGTAGGAGTAGGAGTTGCCCACCTCGCCGCCGGTCGAAATGCCCTGGGCGATGCGGGCGATCAGCAGCAGCGCCGGCGCCGCCCAGCCGATCGTGGCGAAGGTGGGGCTGAGCCCGATGATCAGGGATCCGCCGCACATCAACGCGATCGTCAGCAGCAGCGCCGGCTTGCGGCCCCGGCGGTCGGCGAAGCGGCCGATCAACCAGCCGCCGAGCGGCCGGAAGAAGAACGCGAGGGCGAAGGTGGCCGCCGTGTTGAGGTAGGCCAGGGTCGGGTTGTCCGCCGGGAAGAACTGGGTCGCGAAATAGGTCGAGAACAGCGCGAAAATGGTCCAGTCGAACCATTCGATCGCGTTTCCGGCGCTGGCCGCGATCAGGTTCCTGACCGGCAGGCGATGCGCCGGCGACGGGCCGGAGCCGGCAGCGGATGAGGTGGTCATGGCAGATCTCCCTGGGGTCGGGGCGGCGTGTCGGCCTCCGGCGGGCGGCCGACCGAGAACGACGTGAGCGGGCGGCGGGTCGAGGGCCGGCGGACCGGCAGAGCGAGCCGGACGAGGTGGGCGACGGCGGCGGGCGGAGCGTCCTGGATCAGGCGGCCAGCCGGCGGATGGCGAGCTCGGCCAGCAGCGCCGCGCCGTCCGGCAGCACCGAACCGTCGAACTCGGCGAACGGGGAGTGGTTGTACGGCGCCGTCTCCGGGTCCACGCCGGCCGGCACGGCGGACAGCCCGATGAACGAACCCGGGACCTGCGCCAGCACCCGGGCGAAGTCCTCGGACCCGGACAGTGGGGCGGCCATCGGATGGCTGCGCTGCTCGCCGAACATCTCCGCGATGGTGTCGGCGGCGAATGCGGTGTGGTCGGGATCGTTGATCGTCAACGGGTACTGCTCGTCGTAGGACACCTCGACGTCCAGGCCGTGCGCGTGCGCGATGCCGGTGATCAGTCGCGGGAGTGCCTTTCGCAGCGCGTCCTGCGTCGACGCGGAGAAGCATCGGACGGTGGCCTCGAACTCGGCCCGCTCCGGAATGATGTTCACCTTGCTGCCGGCGCGCAGGACGCCGACGCTGATCACCACCGGGTCGAAGATGTCGAACTGCCGGGTCACCATGGTCTGCAGGGCGGTGACCATCTCGGCGGCGGCGGTCACCGGGTCCTTCGCGCGATGCGGGGCCGACCCGTGGCCACCGGCACCGCGCACGGTCACCGACAGCACACCGGACGCCGACAGCATGGTGCCCGGCCGGTGGGCGAAGGCCCGGTGCGGCACTCCGGCGGAGAACACGTGCAACGCGTAGGCGGCGTCGGCCCGGCGCCCGGCGGCATCCAGGACGCCCTCGTCGATCATGTACCGGGCACCGTCGAAACCCTCCTCGCCGGGCTGGAACATCAGCACCACATCCCCGACCAACCGGTCGCGACGGCCGGCGAGCAGGCGGGCCGCGCCGACCAGCATGGCGGTGTGCAGGTCGTGGCCGCAGGCGTGCATGGCGCCGTCGATGCGGGAGGCGTAGTCGACCCCGCTCGACTCCTGGACCGGCAAGGCATCCATGTCCCCGCGCAGCAGCACGACCGGGCCGGTGCCGGTGCCGGTCCCGCGGAGGACGGCCGTCACCGAGGTGGTGGACGTGCCGAGGGTGATCTCCAGCGGGAGCCCCTCCAGCGCCGTCAGCACGTGCTCCTGGGTGCGGGGCAGCGTCAGTCCGATCTCCGGCTCGCGGTGCAGGGTCTGCCGGAGCCGGTTCAGCTCGTCGGCCATGTCGCGGGCGTCATCCAGCAGGTTCATGTCGGGCTCCCCGGTGAACTCGTAGCGGTGTGCACTGCGGTGTTCCCAAGTCTGCGCAGCCGGACCATCGGTGCGGCAATGTTGCTAGATTCGTGCATGTGAGAACCGATATGCGCGATTATCGTGATCGACGTGCTCGACGAGGAGGACTTGGCGCTCCTGCACGGCCTGCAGATCGCGCCGCGAGTGAGCTGGTCGGCGGCCGCCGCCATCCTGGGCAGTTCGCCGGCGACGCTCGCCGCCCGTTGGTCCCGGTTGCGAGATCAGGGACTGGCCTGGGTCACCGCGCACCCCTCGGGCCGGTCGGCGGGGGTCGTCGTGGCGTTGGTCGAGGTGGATTGCTGGCCCGGCAGTCGGGCCGACGTCGTCCGGACCCTGTGTGCGGACACGCGCGTCGCCACGGTCGAGGAGTCGGCGCGGGACCGCGATCTGCTGCTGACGGTGATGGCACCCGGTCTGCCGGAGATGACTCGTTTCGTGCTGGACGACCTCGCCCGGGTGCCCGGCGTCGAACACACCCGCACCCACCTCACCACGGCCATTCACTCACAGGGGTCGAGCTGGCGGCTGGACGCGCTCGACCGGCAGCGCCGTCTGGAGTTCGAGCGGATCGCCGCCAAGCCGACGGGAGTGGGTAGTCGGACCGGCGGTCTCCCGCCCGCGACCGCCTGGCCGCTGATCCGGGAACTGAGCCGGGACGGCCGGGCGACGGCCGCCGATCTCGCTCGGCGTTGTGGGCGCAATCCGGCGACCGTCCGGCGTCAGCTGCCGCGGTTGTTGTCGGCCGGCCCCCTGGCCTTTCGTTGCGAGGTGGCGCAGGTCGCGTCGCAATGGCCGATCTCCTGCACCTTCGTCGCCCGGGTGCCGCCGACCGAGCACGCACGCACGGCCACCTCCCTGGCCACCCTGGCCGAACTGCGGCTGTGCATCTCCACCACCGGCAGCTCGAACTTCATGTTCACGGTGTGGGTTCGCTCGTTGGGCCGGCTGATGGACATCGAGCGGTTGCTCGCCGAGCGCCTGCCCGACGTGACCATCCTGGAGAGCGCGGTCACACTGCGGACCACCAAGCGCATGGGTTGGATGCTCGACGAATCGGGCCGGTGCACCGGTGAGGTGGTGCCGATCGCCGCGCTCAATCCGAACTGGGCGGAGTCGGGCGACTTCCGCGGATGACCCGTCGGGCCCGGCGCCGGGGCGGATGCCTGACTACGGCCGATCCGGCCGTCGCGCGAACGCGCTGACCAGCAGGGACGCGCCGCAGCCGGCGCCGGCTGCCGCCGCCGCCGAGCCGAGCCGTCGTTCCAGGGTGTCGATGTCGATCTCGGCCTCCGTCGCGATGTCCCGCGCCACGATCACCGGCAGCAGCGTCCTGATGATCGCCGCGAGTTGGGGATACGTGCGGGCGTCGGGTCCGCGTTCCCACCGGCCGCCGACGAGCATCGTCGGGTTCGGCAGCCCGGCGTCGGCGAACACCCGGTCGAGTTCGAGCCCGAAATCGGTGGGCACCCCGGCCGATCGCAGGGCCGCCAGCAGGGCGTCCAGCGTCCGGCGGAACAGCGGGGTCTCCGGATGCTGGCGGGCGGCGGAGATCGAGAACTCCTGCAGCAGAACGACTCCGCCGGGGCGGAGCATGGCGGCGAGGCGGCCGATGGTCCGACCTGGGTCCGGCAGGTACATCGTGATCAGCCGGCCGGTGATCGCGTCGAATTGCCGGTCGTCCGTCCACGTGTTCAGGTCGCCCCGGACGAACGACACGTTGTCCAGCCCGAGGGCCGCCGCGTTCTGCGTGGCGGCGGCGACCGGCGTCTCCTGCAGGTCGATACCGAGCACACGGCCGGTCGGGCCCACGATCTCGGCCGCGGCGAACGCCACCGCGCCCGTGCCCGAACCCAGGTCGAGCACCCGCATGCCCGGTCCGATGCCGGCCCAGCGCATGGCGTCGAGCGTGGCCGGCCGGTAGTACGCGGCCTGCAGATCGAGCCGGGCCAGTTCCGTGTCACTGGACCCCAGGACGTACCCCTGATCGACGGTCATGTGTCTCCTCCCACGGACGTTTCCCTTCGGGGATCCGCGGGGGGCAGACGCTGATACGTCGCCGACGTCAGGCCGGGGCGTCCTCGATCCGGGCCACCGGCGCGCCGGCGGTGACCGCACCGCCGACCTCGACCTCGACCGCCGTCACGACGCCGGCCTTGTGCGCGGGAATCGGGTTCTCCATCTTCATCGCCTCGACCACCGCGATCACGTCGCCGGGGGCGACCGTGTCACCGACCGCCACCGCCACCTTGACCACCGTGCCCTGCATCGGCGCGACGACCGCGTCGCCGCCGCCCTCGGGTGCGTGGTGGCCCGGGCCGCCACGCTTCGACGCCCGCTTTGCAGGGGCAGCCGGACCGGCCGACCTGGCCGGCGCCGCGAACTCCGCCGGTAGCGTCACCGACACCCGCCGTCCGTTCACCTCGGCGACGACGGTCTGCCGCTCGCCGGCCTCGCCGGGGGTCGCCGCGGCGGCCGGGTCGAACGCGGGAAGGGTGTTGACGAAATCGGTCTCGATCCACCGGGTGTGCACGTCGAACGATCCGCCGGCGGCGCTGAACGCCGGCTCGTCCAGCACCGCGCGGTGGAACGGCAGCACGGTCGCCATCCCCTCGACCACCATCTCGGCCAGCGCCCGGCGCGACCGCTGCAGCGCCTCCGCGCGGTCCGCGCCGGTGACGATGATCTTGGCCAGCAGCGAGTCGAACGCCCCGCCGATCTCCGACCCGGACTCGACGCCGGAGTCGACGCGCACCCCCGGCCCGGCCGGCGGCACGAACCGGGACACCACGCCGGGCGCCGGCAGGAAGCCGCGGCCGGGATCCTCGCCGTTCAGCCGGAACTCGAACGAGTGCCCGCGCGGGGTCAGATCGGAGGTCCAGCGCAGCTTCTTGCCGTCGGCGATGCGGAACTGCTCGCGCACCAGGTCGATCCCGCTGGTCTCCTCGGAGACCGGGTGCTCGACCTGCAGCCGGGTGTTCACCTCCAGGAACGACACCAGGCCGTCCTGCCCGACCAGGAACTCGACCGTGCCGGCGCCGTGGTAGCCGGCCTCGGCGCAGATCGCCCGCGCCGCAGTGTGTATCGCGCTCCGCTGCTCGTCGGTCAGGAACGGCGCCGGCGCCTCCTCGACCAGCTTCTGGTAGCGCCGCTGCAGCGAGCAGTCGCGGGTGCCGACGACGATGACGGTGCCGTGTTGGTCGGCCAGCACCTGCGCCTCGACGTGCCGCGGCTTGTCCAGGTACCGCTCGACGAAGCACTCGCCGCGGCCGAACGCGGTGACCGCCTCGCGCACCGCCGACTCGTACAGGTGCGGGATCTCCTCGATCGTGCGCGCCACCTTCAGGCCGCGGCCGCCGCCGCCGAACGCCGCCTTGATCGCCACCGGCAGGCCGTGTTCCTGCGCGAAGGCGACCACCTCCTCGGCCCCGCCGACCGGCTCCTTGGTGCCCGGCACCAGTGGCGCGCCGACCTTGAGCGCGATGTGCCGAGCGGTCACCTTGTCGCCCAGGTCGCGGATCGCCTGCGGGGTCGGCCCGATCCAGGTCAGCCCGGCGTCCAGGACCGCCTGGGCGAAGTCGGCGTTCTCGGACAGGAACCCGTAGCCGGGGTGCACGGCGTCCGCGCCCGCGCGGGCGGCGACGTCCAGCAGCTTGGCCATGTCCAGGTACGAGTCCTTGGGCGTGGACCCGCCGAGGGCGAACGCCTCGTCGGCGACCCGGACGTGCAGCGCGTCCCGGTCCGGTTCGGCGTAGACGGCGACCGAGCGCAGGCCGGCGTCCCGGCAGGCGCGGGCGACACGGACGGCGATCTCGCCCCGGTTGGCGATGAGCACGGTATGCACAGGCATTTCCTTCTTGTCGTTCCTGGTCAGGTTCGCCACAGATCGGTGACGGACACGCCGACGTCCGCCAGCAGCCGCCGGGTCAGCGGCAGCGAGAGGCCCAGCACGTTGCCGGCGTCGCCGTCGATGCCGTCGACGAACCAGCCGCCGAAGCCGTCGATGGTCAGCGCGCCGGCCACCCGGAGCGGCTCCCCGGTGGCCAGGTAGGCATCGAGTTCGGCCTCGCTCGGCCGGCCCATCCGGACCACGGTGGATCCGACGTCCGTCGCGGCGCCGGCCGGCCGGCCGGCCAGCACCAGCCGGACCGCGTGGCCGGTGAGCAGCAGCCCGTCCCGGCCGGCCATCTGCTTCCAGCGCTGCCGGGCCTGGGCCGCGTCGGCCGGCTTGCCCTGCAGCTCGCCGTCGATGAGCAGCATCGAATCGCACCCGATCACCACGGCGTCCCCGGCCATCCCGGCGGCGATCGCGTCGGCCTTGGCGTCGGCCAGCGCCTGCACCCGCTCCTGCGCGGGCGCCAGCGGCAGCGCGGCCAGGATCGCGTCCTCGTCGACGGCGGACACGAGCACCTCGGGGTCGAGCCCGGCGGTGCGCAACACGGCCAGCCGGGCCGGTGACGCGGACGCCAGCACCACCCTCATCGGGCCAGCCCCCGCGGTAGTCCGGACGCCCACCAGCCGGTGGCCGACACCGATCCCAGACCCAACCGGTGCGCCGGGTCGGCCCACACGCTGCGGCCGGCCGGTTGCTCGGGCGCCGAGCCGGAGGCGGCGGGGAGCGCGGTCAGGATCGCGATCACGGTCGCCGCGTCCTGCTCGTCGCGGCGCAGCACCTCCCGTCGATCCAGGCGGCGCCCCCATTCCCGTTGATCATGGTGTTCCGGACCCGACACACCGACGGTTGTCGCGACGCGCCGGTCCGAGCGGAGCAGAGCCCCATGATCAACTTCAGGGGGGAGCGCGCTCACAGCGGGATGTTCCCGTGCTTGCGCGGCGGGAGGGTCTGCCGCTTGTCGGCCAGCACCCGCAGCGCCCGGGTGATCGCGCCGCGGGTCGCCGACGGCCGGATGATCTGGTCGACGTAGCCGCGCTCGGCGGCCACGAACGGGTTGGCCAGGGTGTCCTCGTACTCGGTCTGCAGCCGCAGCCGCTCGGCCTTGACCTCGTCCGAGTCCGGCCCGTGCTGCTCGGTCAGCGCGCCGATCTCCTTGCGGTACAACACGTTCACCGCTCCGGACGCGCCCATCACGGCGATCTGCGCGGTCGGCCAGGCCAGGTTGACGTCGGCGCCCAGGTGCTTGGAGCCCATCACGTCGTAGGCGCCGCCGTAGGCCTTGCGGGTGATCACGGTGATCAGCGGGACGGTGGCCTCGGCGTAGGCGTAGATCAGCTTGGCGCCGCGGCGGATGATGCCGTTCCACTCCTGATCGGTGCCGGGCAGGAAGCCGGGGACGTCGACGAACGTCAGCACCGGGACGTTGAACGCGTCGCAGGTCCGGACGAACCGGGCCGCCTTCTCCGACGCGTTGATGTCCAGCGTGCCGGCCAGGTGCATCGGCTGGTTGGCCACGATGCCGACCGGCTTGCCCTCCACCCGGCCGAAGCCGACCAGCACGTTCGGGGCGTACAGCTCGTGCACCGGCAGGAACTCGCCGTCGTCCAGCACCGCCCGCACCGCGGTCGCCATGTCGTACGGCTGATTGGGGGAGTCCGGGATCAGTGTGTCCAGGGCGAGGTCGTCCGGGGTGAGCTCGTCCGGATCGGCCGGGTAACCGGGCGTGACGGGCGGCCCGGTCAGGTTGTTGGCCGGCAGGTACGACAGCAGCTCCCGGACGTACTCGATGGCCTCGGCCTCGTCCTTGGCCAGGTAGTGGGCGTTGCCGGAGCGGGTGTTGTGGGTGCGCGCGCCGCCCAGTTCCTCCAGGGTCACCTTCTCCCCGGTGACCGAGCGGACCACGTCGGGCCCGGTGATGAACATCTGCGAGGTCTTGTCGACCATGACGACGAAGTCGGTGAGCGCGGGGGAGTAGACGTGCCCGCCGGCGTTGGCGCCCATGATCAGCGAGATCTGCGGGATCACCCCGGACAGGTGCACGTTGCGTTTGAAGATCTCCGCGTACAGGCCCAGGGAGACCACGCCCTCCTGGATGCGCGCGCCGCCCCCCTCGTTGATGCCGACCACCGGCCGGCCCGAGCTGAGCGCGAAATCCAGGATCTTGACGATCTTCTCGCCGTACACCTCGCCCAGCGAGCCGCCGAACACGGCGACGTCCTGGGAGAACACGCAGATCTCCCGGCCGTCGACGGTGCCGTAGCCGGTCACCACTCCGTCCCCGTAGGGCCGGTTGCGGTCCAGCCCGAAATTGGTCGAGCGGTGCCGGGCGAACGAGTCGAACTCGACGAACGAGCCCGGGTCGAGCAGCAGGTCGATCCGCTCCCGGGCGGTCAGCTTGCCCCGGGCGTGCTGGCGCTCGACGGCGGTCTGCGACCCGGCGTGAATGTGCTCGTCGAGGCGCCGGTCCAGGTCGGCCAGCTTGCCGGCGGTGGTGTGCGGCGGGCCGTCGGCCCCGCCGGGCGCGGGTTGGCCGTCGGGTGCGGCCACGTCGGGGTCGACATCGGGGGCATCAGCGGTCCGACTCACGCGGGTGAGGTTACCCAGGCGGAGCGCCGTCACCGGACTGCTGAGACGCAGTTCACCGTTCTTGAGCCTGAGTTTCATCCGCTCGGTCGGCGCGGCTGCGCCGACTTGCCTCATATGCAGCTTCGCCAGGGCCGGGAGCATGCATATGAGGCAAGTCGGCGGGTTGGCGGGTCGGGTCACCTACGGTGTCCGGGTGCCCAGGCCAGCCGATGATGCCCGCCGTCCGATCGACCCGGCCGCCGTCGCGGCCGCGCTCGCCGACCCCGGCCGCTGGTCGATCGAGTTCACCGCGCAGACCGGCTCGACCAATGCCGACCTCGCCGCCCGGGCCGAGGCCGGCACGCTGCCCGACGGCCAGGTGTTGGTCACGGAGGAGCAGACAGCCGGCCGCGGGCGGGCGGGCCGGGACTGGTACTGCCCGCTCGGGGCCGGTCTCATGTTCTCGGTCGCGCTCCGGCTGCCCGCGGTGCCGGCGGACCGCCGGGGCTGGATCGGGGCGGTGCTCGGGCTCTCGATCGTGGCCGCGCTGCGCCGGGTGAGCGGCGTCGAGGCCACGCTGAAGTGGCCGAACGACGTGCTGATCGACGGGGCCAAGTGCGCGGGCATCCTCGGCGAGCTGGCCGGCGGCCTGCTGATCGTGGGCTCGGGCATCAATGTCTCGCTGACCTGCGACGAGTTGCCGCGCGCCGACGCCACCTCGCTGGCGCTGGCCGGTGCCCAATCCGATCGGGCCGCCCTGCTCGCGGCGATCCTGGACGAATTGGGTCTGCGGTGCGATCGGTGGTCGACCGCCGCAGGGGATGTCGGCACGAGCGGCCTACGCGAGGAGTACCGCCGGTCGTGCTCGACCATCGGGTCAGAAGTCCGGATACTGCTGCCTTCGGAACGCTGGGTGACCGGCACGGCGGACGATGTGGACGAATCAGGCGCGCTGGTGGTCACGGATGAGGCTGGTCGCCGGGCCGCCTACACGGTGGGTGATGTGGTTCACGTTCGACCGGCCCGATCGGGTGGTTGACGGTCCTGTGACAACCTCATCACTCACTTCAGTCACACCCGCCACCGCACGGCCCGATGCCGCTGTCTGCCGCGGGGTTCTCCGCCGAACAGTTCGCCATCCCGGGGGGGTCTAGGGCCGTCTGGCGCGTTGCTGGTGTTCGGTGCACGGCCGCCGGTGGCACCGACCGCGCGGCTGACGGCGCCCGATACGCCAGATCCGTGGGGAAGATCGGGTCGCGCCACGCGACCGGATCTTCCCCGCGAACCCCGTCACGCCGGTGACCCCCCCGTCACGCCCGCGAACCCAGTCAGGCCGCGGACTCCGCGGCACCCTCGGACCGTCACGCCCACGCCCTCCGCGGCGCCGTCGAATTCCGTGCAGCCCGCGAACTCCGTGGCACCAGCATTCGGCGCCCGTGACCCCCGCGTTCGGCGACCTCGCTTGCGCCGGGGAAGTTCGAGTAGTCCCTCGCGACCGGATCTTCCCCGCGGATCAGGAGCGGCCCGGCGCTAGGGTCGGGCTGTGTCCGAGCCCTCCGCCGTCGCCGAGCGCCTGGCGGTCGCCCGGGAGCGGGTCCGGGTGGCCGCCGAGGCGAGCGACCGCGATCCGTCGTCGGTGCGGATCCTGCTGGCCACCAAGACCCAGCCGGCGCCGGTGATC
>JBDHZW010000066.1:0-21587 GCA_039812105.1 Nakamurella sp. | reverse complement strand
GAACTCGTCACGGGCGCTCCTTGCGGCTTCGACCTACCGACGACGACGAAACGCAGCGTAGCCGCAATGCGGCGTCGGATGCAAAGAGTGTCTACGCCGATCGTGTGACGTGCCGACGGCCAGGCGACCCTAATTCACCGCGATGTCACACCCCGTGGCGCCCATGTGGGACTGAATGTCCGGTTCGACCCGGTCGAGGACACGATCGCCGCGACCCTCCGACCCGTGCAGTCGAAGCGTCAACCCAACCCCTCCCCCCTCCCGCGCGGATCAACTTCGCCGGCGCGGATGAAGTCGCACTGTTTGTGACGGGTGGGACGGGAGTTGCCTGTTTCGTCCGCGCGGACCGGCCGCGACAAGGCTCACTATGCCGATCCGGCCGCGCTCCCCGGGTGTCGGGTGCGAGAGTGGGCCGGTGACCTACCGCATCACCGGTGACCAGCGGCGGGCCCGGCTCGGCGTTCGACACGGGCTGGCGCCGCGTCCGGCCGGCCGACCGGTGGCCGACGCGGTGGCCGGTGTGCTGGTGTTACACGCCACCGACCCGGCCAGTGCGTACTTGCAAGTCGCCGCCCGATCCTCCGACCTGACCGTCGACGACGTCAGCCGGACCCTCTACGACGAACGGTCCCTGGTCCGGATGCTGGGCATGCGCCGCACCATGTTCGTGGTGCCGTCGTCGCTGGTGCCGGTCGTGCAACGGTCCTCGTCGGATGCCGTGGCCGCCCGGCTGCGCACCGCCCTGCTGAAAGACCTGGCCACCGTGGTCGACCGGCCGGGCAAATGGCTGGCCGACGTCGAGGCCGCCGTGCACACCATCCTGCGGGCCGGGCCGGCGGTCGCCACCGCGCTCTCGACGGCGGAGCCGCGGCTGCGGACCAAGATCACCTATGCGGAGGGGAAGGCGTACGGCGGCCCGACCACGATCACCAGCCGGGTGCTCAACCTGATGGCCGCCGACGGGCTGATCGCCCGCGGCCGGAACCGAGGGTCGTGGACCGGCGCCCAGTACGAGTGGGCGCCGATCGAGGACTGGTTTCCCGATGGCATCCCGCCGATCGAGCCGGCGGCCGCGCGGGCCGAACTGGTGCGGGCCTGGTTGACCCGGTTCGGCCCGGCAACCGTGGCCGATGTGGCCTGGTGGACCGGCTGGAACGGGCGGGATACGAAGGCGGCACTGGCCGCGGTCGGCGCGGTCGAGGTGGACCTGGACGGCGCCCCGGGGGTGGCACTCGCCGACGATCTCGAACCGGTGCCCGCGCCGGCGCCGTGGATCGCGCTGCTGCCGGCGCTGGATCCGACGCCGATGGGTTGGGTCGGGCGCGACTGGTACTTCCCGCCGGAGTTCAAGCCGGTGCTGTTCGACCGCACCGGCAACGTCGGCCCGACCGTCTGGTGTGACGGCCGGGTGGTCGGTGGTTGGGCGCAGCGGCCGTCCGGTGAGGTGGTCACCCGGCTGCTGACCGACATCGGTGCGGTCGCCGCGGCCGAGGTGGAGCGGGAGGCGGCGCGGCTGCAGGAATGGATCGGGGACGCCCGGGTGATCCCGAAGTTCCGGGTGCCGCTGGACCGCGAACTGGCGTCCGGCACCCGAAGTTGATCATCGGCTAGTGGCCGCTTTCCGGGCCGGGAAACGGCCACTAGGCCATGATCAACATCAGCCGCGGGCGAGGTCCGAGTCGTCGCCGAAGTAGGTGCGGATCAGCAGGGAGATGTCCACCAACGGAAGCGCCGGCGTCATGAGCGGCATTGTCCAACGGGCGCCGGAGGTGAACCCGGCGGATGATCGGCCGGACATCGACCGAAGGATGCCCGTGCGACCGGATCCGGTCTCGGAGGACCCGACGACACTCCTGGCCGCCTTCGTGTCCCGGGCCGGCCGGGACGACCCCTATCCGGTCTACCGCGAGTTGCTGCGGCTGCCGGTCCTGCCGCGGCTGGGCGACGGGTCGTTGATGATCACCCGCTTCGCCGACTGCTCCGCGGTGCTGCGCAGCCCGGACGTCGGGCATTCCGACGACGTCGGTGGCGCGCGGGTGCCGGACTGGCGGGACCACCCGTCGCTGCTGCTGTTCGGCACCGGCCTGCTCGGTCTCGACCCACCGGCGCACACCCGGCTGCGCCGGATCGTCGGCGGCGCGTTCACCCCGCGTCGGGCCGGCGGGCTGCGGCCGACGGTGGCCGGCATCGTCCACGAACTGGTGGAGAACCTCGGCGACGACGTCGATTTCATCAAGGAGTTCGCGTTTCCGTTGCCGATCGCGGTGATCGGTGAGCTGCTCGGGGTGCCCCGCGCCGACCAGCCGCCGTTCCGGCAACTGGCCCGGGACTGGACCCACGTCCTGGACGTCACCACCCCACGCGTGCTGGCCCGGGCCGACGCCGCCGCAATCGAGATCCGTTCCTACCTCGGTGATCTCGCCGATGAGCGGCGGGTTCGTCCGCGCGACGACCTGATCAGCGCGCTGGTCACCGACACTGCGGAACGGCTGGACCCGGACGAGCTGGTGACCATGGCCGCGCTGCTGTTCGCCGCCGGCTTCGAGACCGCGACCCACCTGCTCGGCAACGGACTGGTCGCGCTGGGCAACCACCCCGAGCAGTTGACCAGCCTGCTGGCGGACCCCGGCCGGGCCGCCGAACCGGCGGTGGACGAGCTGCTCCGGTTCGACTCGCCGGTGCAGATCGCCCGGCGGAAGGCGTTGCGGCCCATGACGATCGGCGGCACCGAGGTGGCCGCGGGGGAGAAGTTGACGGTCTGCCTGGGCGCCGCCAACCGCGACCCGGCCCGGTTCGCCGGACCCGACCGGCTCGACCTGACCCGGGCCGAGGGCGGTTCGCTGGCCTTCGGCGCCGGCATCCACTACTGCCTGGGCGCACCGCTGGCCCGGTTGGAGGGCCAGGTCGCGTTTCCCGCGCTGTTCCGCAGATTCCCTCGGCTCGCCCTCGCGGGGCCGGGCGTGCGCCGGGTCAGCCTGACGCTGCGCGGCTACCAGCGACTGCCGGTGACCGTGACCTGACCCGCCGACTTGCCTCAGGTGCAGGTTCCCGGCCCCCACGAACCTGCGGATGAGGCAAGTCGGCGAAACGGAGGGACGTCAGCCGGTGAAGCCGTGGTGGTGCATGACGTGCTTGATCCGGGTGTAGTCCTCGAACCCGTACATCGACAGGTCCTTGCCGTAGCCGGACTTCTTGTAGCCGCCGTGCGGCATCTCGGCGACCAGCGGGATGTGCGTGTTGATCCAGACGCAGCCGAAGTCGAGGCGCGCCGACATCCGCGCGGCGACGTCGACGTTCTTGGTCCACACCGACGACGCCAACCCGTACGCGCTGTCGTTGGCGAACTCCAGCGCCTGGTCCTCGGTGTCGAACTTCTGCACGGTGATCACCGGGCCGAACACCTCGTTCTGGACGATCTCGTCCTTCTGGTGCACGCCGGCCACCACGGTCGCCGGGAAGTAGTAGCCGGGCCGGTCCAGCGGCGCCCCGCCGGCGGTGATGTCCGCGTTCTGGCCGGCCCGCTTGACCAGGCCGGCGATGTGCGCCAGCTGGTTGGCGTTGTTGATCGATCCGAACAGGATGTCGTCGTCGTCCGGGTCGCCGGTGCGGGTGTCCTTGGCCTTCGCGGTCAACGCGGCCACGAAGTCGTCGTAGATGCCGGCCTGCACGATCGCCCGGGTGGCCGCCGTGCAGTCCTGCCCGCCGTTGAAGTAGCCGGCCGTGGAGATGCCCTCGATCGCGTCCTCCAGGGAGGCGTCGTCGAACACCACGACCGGGGCCTTGCCGCCCAGCTCCAGGTGCGCCCGGGTGACGTTCTTGGCCGCCGCGGTGGCCACCGCGATCCCGGCCCCGGTGGACCCGGTGATCGACACCAGGGCGGGCGCCTTGCTGGCCGTCAACGCCGCGCCGGTGTCCCGGTCCCCGCAGACCACGTTGACCACGCCGGGCGGGTAGAACTCCTGCAGGGCCTTGCCCATCCACACCGAACTGGCCGGGGTGGTGTCGGACGGCTTGAGCACCACCGTGCAACCGGCGGCCAGCGCGGGGGCAATCTTCCAGACCCCCATCATCATCGGGTAGTTCCACGGGGCGACCTGGCCGACGACGCCGACCGGTTCGCGGCGGATCGAGGAGGTGAAGCCGCGCATGTACTCGCCGGACGAGCGGCCCTCCAGCACCCGGGCGGCGCCGGCGAAGAACCGGAGCTGGTCGACCATCGGGCCGATCTCCTCGGACAGGGTCAGCGCGGTGGGCTTGCCGGTGTCCCGCACCTCGATCGCGACGAGTTCCTCGGCGTTGGCCTCGATGTGGTCGGCGAACTTGAGCAACCCGGCCTGCCGTTCGCTCGGGGTGGCCCACCGCCAGGACTGGTACGCCTCGGTGGCCGCGGCGTAGGCGCGGTCCACGTCCTGCGATCCGGACAGCGGCGACGTCGCGTACACCGCGCCGGTGCTGGGATCGATGATGTCCAGCGTCGCCCCGTCCGCCGCCGGAACCGTTTCGCCGTTGATGACGTTTTCCAGCGTGATTTTCTCGCCCACGACCCTGCCCTTTCGTTGCGCTGATCGAGAGCCCCGACCCTATCTCCGGCCCGCCAGCTCCGCTGGGGTCGACGGGGAAGCGGTTCAGCTCGGCCAGCGCACGCCGATCAGCATCGGTTCGGGCTCCAGGGTCACCGCGAACGCGGCCTGCACCCCGTCCCGGATCTGCGCCGCCAGCGCCAGCAGGTCGGCCGTCGTGCCGCCCCGGTTGACCAGGGCGAGGGTGTGCTTGCCGGAAATGGCCACCCGGCCGCCCGGGCCGGCGAAGCCCTTGCCGAAGCCGGCCCGCTCGATCAGCCAGGCGGCGGACAGCTTGACCCGCCCCGAGCTCTCCGGCTCGTCCGGCACCGGGTACCGCGGGTAGCCGACGTCGGCGCCCAACCGGTCCCGGATCGCCCGGTCCACCTCGTCCAATTGGGCGGCGGTGACGATCGGGTTGGTGAAGAAGGAACCGACGCTGCGGGTGTCGGGGTCGTCCGGGTCCAGCACCATGCCCTTGGCCCGGCGCAGCCCGAGCACCGCCTCCCGGACCGCGGCGGCGGGGGCGGTCCCGCCTGGTTGCACCCCGAGCGTGCGGGCCAGTTCGGCGTACTTGACCACGACCGGCCGCGTGGTCAGCCGCAGAGTGATGTCGGTGATCACCCCGGTGTCGGTCCCCCGCAGGCTGGAGCTGCGGTAGCGCAGCCGCAGGTCGGCGGCGGGAGTGCGGAAGGTCCGGCCGGACGGCCGGTCGTACAGCGTCACCGACTCCAGCATCTCGGCGATCTCGGTGCCGTACGCGCCGACGTTCTGCACCGGGGTGGCGCCGGCCGAGCCGGGGATGCCGGACAGCGGGGCCAGCTCGCCGAACCCGTCCGCGGTCAGCGCGGCGACCACGGCGTCCCAGTTCTCGCCGGCGCCGACGGTGACCAGCGCCGGCCCGTCCGGATCCGGCCGGTCGACCCGGATGCCCTTGATCGCGATGCGCAGCACCGGCCGGTCGACGCCGCCGTCGGCGACCACCAGGTTCGACCCCCCGCCGAGGATGAGCACGCCCGTGCCGGTCCGGTCGGCGTCGCCGACGAAGCGCCCGACCTCGTCCGCGGTGTGCGCCTCGGTCAGCGTCGGCGCCGGCCCGCCCAGCCCGAGGGTGGTCAGGTCGGCGAGACGAACGGGCGAGGACACCCGGACAGGGTAGACAGGCCGGTCTCGCAGCGGACCCGCGCGGGTTCGCGCCGCCGACGACCGGCCGGCGCCGCAATTGACGGCGCGTGCTGGGCATCGTCGGCGCGAAGCCGGCCCGCGCCCGCCCGTCGGGTCCGGAACCCGGCCCGTGGCGGGGGGCCATGAACCGACCCGCCCGCGTCACCGGAACCTTACGAACGCCGCATACGGTGGGAGCAGCCTGGGAGTGACGTGGGAAGGGAGTTCGCAGTGCGATCAACGCCGCGGCGGACGGGCCGGAAACGGCGCAGCACCGGCCGGCTGATCGGCTGGATCGCCGTCGCGTTGGCCACCCTGCTCGCGGTCGGCGCCTGTGGCTCGTCCGGGGGCGACGTCGTCGTGACGGTGACCTCGACGGCCGGCGCCCCGGTCACCGTGTCCGGGCTGGACGCGAACGCCCAGGCGTCCGTCACCGACTCGACCGCGCTGAACAGCAAGGTGCGGGTGAGTTCGAAACCGAAGTTCGGCTCGACCGACGTCGCGCCGGCCGATCCGGTGACCGTCACCCTGTTCTCGGCCAAGATCAAGGACCTGACCGTGACCGGTGACGACGGCTCGACGGTGCAGGGCACGATCTCCGACGACCAGGCCACCTGGACGCTGGCCCAGCGGCTGGCCTACAACACCACCTACACGTTCAACGGCACCGCCGTCGACGCGGACGGCAACGACACCCCGTTCACCGGAACGCTGGCCACGGTGAAGCCGGAGAAGACGCCGCGGGCCTCGTTCCAGATCCCGAGCGGCACCACCGTGGGCGTGGCGGCGCCGATCATCATCACCTTCGCCGAGGCCATCGATGACAAGGCGGCCGCCCAGAAGACGTTCAAGCTGACCACCGACAAGGGCGACATCAAGGGGTCCTGGGGCTGGCTGCAGGACGAGGACATCCAGGGCACCGGCGTGAAGCAGTCGATCGTGCACTTCCGCCCGGCCGACTTCTGGCCCGCGAACACCAACGTGCACGTCGAGGCGGACCTGCAGGGGGTCAACTACGGCGACGGGGCGTGGGGCAAGGAGGACATCTCCACGGACTTCACGATCGGCCGCAAGCAGGTCGTCCAGGCCGACGTCACCACCTTCCACATGGTGGTGCTGGTCGACGACCAGGTGGTCAAGAACTACGCGGTGTCCTACGGGAAGGAATCGGTGCCCGGCCGGGCCACCGTCAGCGGCATCCATGTGGTGACCGAGAAGTACCCGACGTTCTCGATGTGCAATCCGGAGTTCGACTACTGCAACGTCGAGGAGAAGTGGGCCGTCCGGATCAACAACAACGGCGAGTTCATCCACGAGAACGCCCTGACCACGCCCTACCTGGGCAAGGAGAACGTCTCGCACGGGTGCATCAACATGGGCGTCGGCGACGCCGAGGAGTACTACAACTCGGCCATCTACGGCGACCCGGTGATCGTCTCCAACACCGGCACCCAGATGAGCGAGAAGGATTCGATCTACGACTGGATCTACTCGTTCGACGACTGGCAGAAGCTCTCCGCCCTGTAGCGGGCGCGCCGGTCGCGGTCGCCGGTTGGGGTCGCCGGTCGGGGTCGCCGGCCGCGGAACCGCCCGCACGCGCGGCGTACCGTGGCGGCGACATGGGCAGACACTCCGCGATCGAGGACGGCGAACCGCCGCGCCCGACGGGCGCCACAGCCAGCGGCCCCGCGGACCGCACGGTGGACCGCCCCGTGGACCGGCCGGCCGGGAACGGGTTCGCCGGACCGCCGATCCGTCGGCTCGCGGCCATCTCCCTGCACACCTCGCCGCTGGCCCAGGCCGGCACCGGGGACGCCGGCGGGATGAACGTCTACATCGAGGCCACCGCCCGCCGGCTGGCCGCCCGCGGCGTCGAGGTGGAGATCTTCACCCGGGCCACCTCCAGCGAGCAACCGCCGATCGTCGAGATGATGCCGGGCGTGCTGGTCCGGCACATCGTGGCGGGGCCGTTCGAGGGGCTGGACAAGGAGGATCTGCCCGGCCAGCTGTGCTCGTTCGCGGCCGGGGTGATGCGCGCGGAGGCCCGGAACGCCCCCGGTCACTACGACATCGTGCACTCCCACTACTGGCTGTCGGGGCAGGTCGGATACCTGGCCAAGGATCGGTGGGGGGTGCCGCTGGTGCATTCGGCGCACACCCTGGCCAAGGTGAAGAACGCGGCGATGGCCGACGGTGACGACCCGGAGCCGCGCGGCCGGATCATCGGCGAGGAGCAGGTGATCGCCGAGGCCGACCGGCTGATCGCCAACACCGCGGCCGAACGCACCGACCTGGTGGGCCTGTACGGCGCCGACCCGGCGCGCATCGACGTGGTCCCGCCCGGCGTGGACACCGACGTCTTCACCCCCGGCGACCGGTCCGCGGCCCGGCAGGCCCTGGGCATCGGACCGGACGAGAAGGTGATCGTCTTCGCCGGCCGCATCCAGCCGCTCAAGGGGCCGGACGTGGTGGTGCGGGCCGTCCATCTGCTCGCCGCCCGGTACCCGGACCAGCAATGGCGGTTGGTGATCGTCGGCGGGGCGTCCGGCACCGGCCGGCGTCCGGGCCACCGGCTGCACGAGCTGGTCGATCTGCTCGGCACCGGGGACACCATCGACTTCCGGCCCCCGGTGCCGGCGCCGGAACTGGCCCGGATCTACCGCGCCGCCGACGTGGTCGCGGTGCCGAGCTACAACGAGTCGTTCGGGCTGGTGGCGGTCGAGGCGCAGGCATCCGGGACGCCGGTGGTGGCGGCGGCCGTCGGTGGGCTCACCGTGGCGGTGGCGGACCGGGTCAGCGGGCTGCTCGTGGACGGCCACGAGCCGGACCGGTGGGCCGGCGCACTGGCCCGGGTGGTGCTGGACCCGGGGGAGCGGGACCGGCTGTCGGTCGGGGCCCGGCACCGGGCGGCCCAGTTCTCCTGGGACGCCACGGTGGACGGCCTGATGGCGAGCTATCGGGCCGCGGTGTGCCGGCGACGCGCCGACGACCGGCCGGAGCCGGCCGAGCTGGCCGAAGTGGCGGGCCGGTGACCCCGGACGACATCGCCGATGCCCTGACCGGTCTGGGGGCCGACTTCGTCCGGCACGAGGACGACGCCTTCCTGGTCACCCTGCCCGGCGAGCGCCGGTACCGGACCCTGGTCTGGTTGGTGGTCGGCGAGCACCACGTGCTCGTCGAGTCGTTCGTCTGCCGCAAGCCGGACGAGAACACCGAGCAGGTCTATCGCTACCTGCTGCAACGCAACGCCCACCTGCGGTCGGTGGCCTACGCGGTGGACGGCGACGGCGACATCCATCTGGTCGGCCGGTTGGGCCGCCGCGCGTTGACCGAGGACGAGTTGAACACCGTGCTGGGGGTGGTGCTGGCCGCGTCGGACGCCGATTTCAATCCGATCCTGGAGCGCGGATTCGCCTCCGCGATCCGCCGCGAGTGGGCCTGGCGGACGTCCCGCGGGCAGTCCGTGGCCAATCTGACGCAGTTCCGTCACCTGATCGACCAGGACTGACGCCGGCGGGCGCGCTCCGGCGTGACCGCGCGGCGACGCTGACGCGCACTGTCACCTGATAGGGCCGGACGAGAGCCCACAGACCACTCGATCGATCGTTCCCAATGAGCACACAGAGTAACTATTATGAAGATCACTCTGCACAGCCATGTCGAGTATCGTCCTCACCGGATCCAGGACGGTCCAGGCGCGTGACGAGACTCTGGGGGAGTGCCCGTGGTCGGGCGACAGCGTCGGGTACGTGACGTGCTGTCGCGCGCCGTTCGGCCGTTCCGGCGGGCGCGATCGGCCGGTCTGCCGGACGGTTGGCTGCCGTTGCCGGACCGGCCGTCCTACGAGGCCCCGACCCCCGCGGTGACACCCGTCGAGCGGTCCGCCCTGTCGGTGCGGCTGATGGCCGGCGCCGCGGTCGCCGCCGTGGTGATGGCGCTGGCGGTGCCGGCCGCCCAGGCGGAGGCGGCGATCCCGCTGGTGGTCGACGCGGCCGCCCGGTTGTCGGCGGCCCAGTCCGCCGCGCTGCCGGTGTGCGCGCCCGGGCAGGAGGCCAGCACGGTGTCCGGGTCCGGTACCCCGGCGCCCCTGGGCAACCTGCAGGGTCTGCCCGACGACGTGTCCGCCGGCGGGGTCTTCGCCGGGGTCGCCCTGGACGGCGAGCAGGTCAAGATGGCGGCGACGGTCATCGCCGTCGGCAAACAGATGGGCATCACCAAGCGGGGCGTCGAGATCGGCGTCGCGGTGGCCACCCAGCAGTCCAGCCTGCGGCCGGAGGCGGTCAACGACGAGTGGCTGGGCCTGTTCCAACAGAATCCGGTGACCTACACCCAGTACCGGCGCACCGATCCCGGTGGCGCCGCCTGGATGTTCTTCGACCAGCTGATCAAGCTGGTCCCCGAGTACGATACCGACCCGCGGCCGAACGACGAGATCGGCGAGGTCATCCAGAAGACCACCACCGGCTGGCGATTCAGCGAGTACAACGACATGGCCGCGGCGCTGGCCGACCGGCTGATGGACGCGGTGTCGATCCAGCAGGACGACGTCACCTGCACCCCGGCGCCGGCGGTGCAGGCCTCCACCGGGTCCGCGTGGGACGCCGGCAACATCGTCTCCGACGCGGTCTTCTACAACTCGTCGGCGATGACGGTCGACCAGATCCGCACCTTCCTGCTGTCCGAGGGTGAGGGCTGCACCGGCAGCTCCTGCCTGAAGAACCTGCGGGTGAGCACGACCAGCCAACCCGCGGATCAGTACTGCCAGGCATATCAGGGCGGGACCAACGAGGACGCGGCGACGGTCATCGCCAAGTTCTCCACTGCCTGCGGCATCAACCCGCAGGTCATGCTGGTCACCCTGCAGAAGGAATCGGGCCTGCTCAGCCGCACCGACACCACCGCCGCCTCGTACAACGCGGCCTGGGGCTGGCACTGCCCGGACACCGGACCGGGCGGCAGCGCGAACTGCGACCCCGCCTACGCCGGATTCTTCAACCAGGGCTACGGGATGGCCAAGCAGTGGGCCAGGTACCGGGTGGACCCCGGCAAGTACAACTACCACGCCGGCCAGACGGTCGACATCCTGTGGAACGTGGTCGAATCCGGCTGCGGCAGCGCGCCGGTGACGATCAAGAACCAGGCCACCGCGTCCCTGTACAACTACACGCCGTACCAGCCGAACGCCGCCTCGCTGGCCGCCTACCCGGGCGTCGGCGACGCCTGCTCGTCCTACGGCAACCGGAACTTCTTCTTCCTGTTCCGCAAGTACTTCGGATCGACCGGCGGCGGCGCACCCACCACCACCGTCAATTCCGCGGTGCTGGCCACCGGCACCTCGGTCAAGGTGCCGGCCAACCAGTACGTCTCCGCGGCGCTGGCCGGGCAGACGATCACCGCGCCCACCCCGCAGGTCGCCGCCGGCCTGGCCGCCGGCTTCAGCGCGCTCGGTCTGCCCTACGTGTGGGGCGGCGGCGGATCGGGCGCCGGACCGAACAACGGGTGTGCCCGCGGCGGCGGCGATTACAACAGCTGCGGCACCGAGATCGGTTTCGACTGCTCGGGTCTGACCGCCTACGTACTCGGCATGGCCGGTTACCAGACGCCCGGGGACTCCGGATCCCAGCGGGCCGCCGGCGTCTCGGTGAGCTGGGACCAGGCGCTGCCCGGCGACATCGTCGGTTTTCCCGGTCACGTCGCCGTCTACCTGGGCACGTTCGGTGGGGTCCCCTACATCCTGGAGGCATCCTGGGTCGGCACTCCGATCCACATCGTCCCGTTGACCCGGACCGACTTCGACGACCGGGTGCACCGGTACTGGACCGGGGTCGCGGTGCGCTCGCCGGGGGTGGCCGACTTCTCCTCGATCGTGCGGACCTACACCTACTCGTCGCCGACCTACACCTCGTTCGGCAGCGTCGTGTCCTCCTCGTCGGGGACGGCCATCGGCGGCTACACCCCGAACATCCCGCGGATCCGCCCGGTGCCCTACCCGGCGCCCGCGCCGGTCGTCACCATTCCGGTGCCCGACCCGGCCCCGGCCACGCCGACCACGACGCCGACCGAGCCGACGCCGACCGAGCCGACGCCGACGGCGGCACCGACCACCGAACCGACCACCGCCGCACCCGTCCCGACCACCGCCGCACCGACACCGCCGCCGACGGTGCCATCGACAACGGCGACCACCACAGCGTCGACAACGGCAACCACCACAGCGTCGGCCACGGCGACCACCACGGCATCGACAACGGCGACCACCGGGTCGGCAACCGCCCCGACCACCTCGGGGGCCGCCGCGACGACCGGTTCGGGGTCATCCACCCCGTCGTCCACCACGACCGCACCGACGAGCCCGGCCACCGGTACCGCCCCGGCCACCGGCACCGCCACGGCGACCACCACCACGACCACTCCGGCCTCGGTGCCGCCGACCGACCCGACCGCGACCACGCCGGCGTCCTCCGCCACCCCATCGACGTCGACCGCCGCGACCACGACGGCCGCCGAGACCGCCGCGGCCCCGGCCGACACCGGCAGCACCCCAACCGATGCCGCCGAGGCGAGCGTGGCGTCGACCGCCTCGACCGAGCCGGCCGCTCCCGACACCACCGAGCCGGCCGCGGATCCCGCCGTCGACCCGACCACCGAAACGATCACCAGCGACAGCGCGGCGCCGGCCGGTGACCCGGACCAGCCGATCAACCCGGTCTCCTGCGTCGATCTCTCGGCCATCCTGACCGCCAAGAACGGATACGCCACCGCGAACGACGGCACCCCGCTGCCCGACTGCGACGTCCCCGACGAGAGCTGAACCGGCCCGACCGGCCGGATGTGCCGGTCCGCCGGAAGGGGACCGATGGTGCGGTCGTTGCCGAATCGTGACCGACGCCGGTGCAGCGACCGAACCCCTCCGCCCCGTCCTCAGCGCACACCCAGGCTGGGGCCCGGGGGCGAATGTCGACGTTCAGGAGGGCGATTATGCGGATGAACCGAACCGGGCGCGCGGTGCTCAAACTCGGCGGGCCGGCGTTGATCGGCGCGCTGCTGATGGGCGCCGTGGTGGCGTGCACCTCCGGCTCGGCGAGCAGCAGCGGCGGCGCCGAGGTGGCGCCGACGGTCGCGGCCGCCGCCCAGGCACCGGAGCGGGCGACCACGGGCGACACCGGCAGCGCGGCGGCCGGCGGCGCCGCGCCCGATTCGGCCGGTTCGGCGGCCTCGGGCGAGCAACAACTGGCCACCGTCCCGGTGGACGGGTCGAAGGTCATCAAGACCGCCACCCTGGCCGTGCGGTTGGACGTGCCGCCGGTCGCCGCCACCGACGACGCCGCGGCCGACCGGGCCGCCAATGCCAAGGCCAGGTCCGACGCGATCGCCGCCACCTCCGGCTCCGTCCGCGGGATCGCCTCCACCGCCGGCGGATTCGTGTCCGAGGCGAACGGCGGCGGTTCGCAGATGACGATCACCCTGCGGGTGCCGGCCGACCAGTACGACGGCGTCCTGGACAAGATCGCCGGGCTCGGCCAGGAGACCGACCGCACCGAGAGCTCGCAGGACGTGACCGCTCAACTGGTCGACGTCAACAGCCGGGTCGCGAGCATGACCGCGAGCGTCGCCCGGGTGCGCACCCTGCTCGACCAGGCCACCGGCATCAACGACATCATCTCCATCGAGGCCGAACTCGCCACCCGGGAAGCCGATCTCGAATCGCTCCAGCAGCAACAGGCCTACCTGCAGGGTCAGGTCGCCATGTCGACCATCACGGTGAGCCTGACCGCCAACACCCTGCCGTCCGGCCCGGTCGTCGAGCCCGAACCGGACAACGGATTCGTCGCCGGCGTCAAGGCGGGCTGGCAGAACCTGCTCGGCTTCCTGAGCTGGCTGGGCGTGCTGGTCGGCGGGCTGCTGCCGTGGCTGCCGCTGATCGCGGTCGTCGCCGTCGTGATCTGGTGGTCCGTGCGCCGGCTGCGCCGTTCCTCGCACACCGCCCCGGTCGCTCCGGCGGAGCCGGACGCCACCGCCGGGTCGGGCTCCGGACCGGCCGGCACCGACGCGGAGGCCCGGGAACCGGCCGGTGTGAGCTGACCGTCACGACCCACCCGGCGGCGGGGAACCTCGTCGGGTGGGTTCGTCCCGGCTGCGGGACAATCCCCGCATGACACACACCTTGATCCTGTTGCGTCACGGCGAGAGCACCTGGAACGCGCTGAACCAGTTCACCGGATGGGTCGACGTGCCGCTGTCCGAGAAGGGCACGGCCGAGGCCATCCGCGGAGGGTCGCTGCTGACCGACGCCGGGCTGCTGCCCGACATCGTGCACACCTCGGTGCTGCGCCGGGCGATCACCACCGCCAACCTCGCTCTGGACGCCGCTGACCGGCACTGGATCCCGGTCAAGCGCAGCTGGCGGCTGAACGAGCGGCACTACGGCGACCTGCAGGGCAAGAACAAGAAGCAGACCCTGGACACCTACGGCGAGGAGCAGTTCATGCTCTGGCGCCGGTCCTACGACACGCCGCCGCCGCCGATCAGCGACACCAACGAGTTCTCCCAGGCCGGCGACCCGCGCTACGCGGACCTGGGCGACGACGCCCCGAAGACCGAGTGCCTGGCCGACGTGGTCGTCCGGATGGGTCCGTACCTGAACGGGCCGATCTTCGACGATCTGCGGGAGGGCAAGACCGTCCTGGTCGCCGCGCACGGCAACTCGCTGCGCGCGGTGGTCAAGATCCTCGACGAGATCAGCGACGAGGGCATCGCCAAGGTCAACCTGCCCACCGGCATCCCCCTGCTCTACGAGCTGGACGAGAACTTCAAGCCGGTCAAGGCCGGCGGCCAGTACCTCGACCCGGAGGCCGCGGCCGCGGCGATCACCGCGGTGGCCAATCAGGGTCGCTGAATCGCCCGTGCACTCCCGGTGAACGCCGGGTGAAATCCCACGCCCGGCGACCGTTCGGCGGTCCGGAGACGGCCACGGTCGGGCCCGGGGCGACCCGCACCCGACCTACCATCACGGTGTGTCGGGTGCGGGGTATGTGGCGATCGCGGTGGGGGGCTTCGCCCTCGGCTGGTTGACCGCCGTGCTGATCGCCCGGCGGGGGCGTTCGGATCTGGCGGGCCGGGCGCCCGAACCGGCGACGCTGGAGCGGGAGGTGCTGAGCCGGTCGGCGACCGGTTACCTCGTGCTCAATCGCTCCGGCGTACCCCTGCTGACCAACGACCGGGTGCGGGACCTGGGCGTGCTGTCCGGCGGGGTGATCGATCCGAAGGTGCTGGAGGCGGCCGAGCGGGTCGCGGTCTCCGACGAGCCGGTCGATGTGGAACTCCGGCCCAGCCAGCCGCCCTCGCTGACCGCGCCGTCCGGCCCGGCCATCGCCGTCCGGGCGGTGGTGCAGCCGTTCGGCGACGACCGGATCCTGATCAGCGCCACCGACGAGTCCGCCGCGCAGCGGGTGGAGGCGGTCCGCCGCGACTTCGTGGCCAACGTCTCGCACGAACTCAAGACCCCGGTCGCGGCGATCGGGCTGCTGGCCGAGGCGACCGTCGACTCCGCCGACGATCCCGAGTCGGTGCGGCACTTCGCCGGCCGATTGCACAGCGAATCGAACCGTCTCGGCGCCCTGGTGTCCGAGTTGATCACGCTCTCCCGGCTGCAGGGGGCCGACCCGTTGGCCGATCCCGCCGTCGTCGAGGTGGACGCGGTCGTCGACGAGTCGATCGCCCGGCTCGCCTCCGCCGCCGACGGCGCCGGGATCGCCGTCGTCGCCGACCGGCCGTCGGGACTGCTGATCCGCGGCGACCGGGCCCTGCTGATCACCGCGCTGACCAACCTGATCAGCAACGCCGTCAACTATTCGGCGGCCGGGACCCAGGTGTCGATCAGCCGGACCGTGGCCGACGGGGTCGTCCGGATCGCGGTGACCGACCGCGGGGTCGGCATCGCCCCGGAACACACCGAGCGGGTCTTCGAGCGCTTCTTCCGGGTCGACCCGGCCCGATCCCGGTCGACCGGCGGAACCGGGTTGGGGCTGGCCATCGTCAAGCAGGTGGCGGCCAACCACGGCGGAACCGCGACCGTGTGGAGCCGGCCCGGCACCGGGTCGACCTTCACGTTGAACCTGCCGGCCTACCCCGGTGCCGAGAGCGGGCCATCCGGCCCGGCACCGTCGCCGGGAAAGGCCCCCGACAATCCGATCCCCGCACACCGAGGAGTTGCATGATTCACCCTTGCCGAGCGAACCATCGGGTCGCGGCGGTGGCGGGATGACCAGGGTGCTGATCGTCGAGGACGAGGACTCGATGGCCGATCCGCTGGCCTTCCTGCTCCGCAAGGAGGGCTTCAGCACCGAGATCGCGGCCACCGGCCAGGAGGCCCTTGACGTGTTCGACCGGGCCGGGGCGGACATCGTGCTGCTGGACCTGATGCTGCCGGGGATGAGCGGCACCGAGGTGTGCCGTCAGCTGCGGGCCCGCGGGTCGGTCCCGGTGATCATGGTCACGGCGAAGGACACCGAGATCGACAAGGTCGTCGGGCTGGAGTTGGGCGCGGACGACTACATCACCAAGCCGTACTCGACCCGGGAGCTGATCGCCCGGATCCGGGCGGTGCTGCGCCGCGGGGCCGACGTCGACGACGCCCACCCGGCCGTACTGCAGGCCGGGCCGGTCCGGATGGACGTCGACCGGCACGTGGTCAGTGTGCACGGCGTCCCGACGCCGTTGCCGCTCAAGGAATTCGACCTGCTCGAGTACCTCATCCGCAACGCCGGCCGGGTGCTGACCCGGGGCCAGTTGATCGATCGGGTGTGGGGGGCCGACTACGTCGGCGACACCAAGACGCTGGACGTCCACGTCAAGCGGCTGCGGGCCAAGATCGAGCCCGACCCGGCGGCCCCCCGCTATCTGGTCACCGTCCGCGGGCTGGGTTACAAGCTGGAGGCCTGAGCCGGTCCACCCGTGCGCCCGGTAGCGTGGCTCGGGGCCGGTGAATGGTGCCGGACCGGAAAGAAGCTGTCGTGGTGCGTGGAGGCCGGCGAGCGTGATTCGCATTCCGCCGATCAAGGTGGGCATGTCGACGGCCGCGGTGTATCCCGAGTCGACCGCCCGGGCTTTCGCCCGAGCCGCCGAACTGGGATATGACGGCGTCGAGGTGATGGTGCAGACGGAGCCCATCAGCCAGGACCCGATCGCCCTGGCCGCGCTCGCCGACGAGTATTCGGTTCCGGTGCTCTCGATCCATTCCCCGTGCCTGCTCATCACCGCCCGGGTCTGGTCGACCGACCCGCTGGTGAAATTGGCCCGTTCCATCGACATGGCCGAGCGCCTCGGGGCCGGGACGGTGGTCGTCCACCCGCCGTTCCTCTGGCAGCGGGCCGCGGCGGCCACCTTCACCGAGTCGGTCGCCGAATTGCAGGACCGCACCGAAGTGCGCATCGCCGTGGAAAACATGTTTCCGGTCAAGGTGCGGGGCGCCGAGGTGAACAGTTACCGGCCGCACTGGAATCCGGTTTCGGCCGGTCATCGGTGGTTCACCCTGGACCTTTCGCATACCGCCACCTCCGGCACGGACGCGATCGAGTTGGCCGCGCAGATGGGCGACCGGCTGGCTCACCTGCATCTGGCGGACGGTTCCGGGTCGAGCAAGGATGAGCACCTGGTCCCGGGACGCGGTGGCCAGCCCTGTGCCGAGATTCTGGAAGGAATGGCCCGCAACGGATTCGACGGGTCGGTCGTCGTCGAGATCTCCACCCGGGGCAAGGACGGGGACGCCCGGGAAACCGACCTGGCCGAAGCGCTGACCTTTGCCCGGCTGAATCTGGCGACAAGGTCGACGGACGCCGGCTGAATGCGACGCTGACCGCGAATTCGGCGCAGATATGGGTTGGCCGGGGGCGGCAAAGGCAGGATCCAAAGGCGGCACCGGGTCCGGCGACCGCCGTTGCCAGGGAAAGTTGTCGAGTCGATGGCACCGAACCGGCCCGCGCAGCGGTTCGGACGCGCTAGGGTGGACGCCATGCCGGTCAGCCGGCTTGCCGACTCCGGTCGACATCTTCGGATCGCGATCAATCGCGGGCCGCCCTGTCGCACAGGGCATCCCGATTGTTTGAAGCTCATCCGAATTGTCCAGATCAACGCGTCGGCTCATTCACCGCCAGCAGTGGAAGGTATGGAACACCGACATGGCCCAGCAAACAACGGTGACGCTGACGGATGATCTGGACGGCACGAAGGCGGCCGAGACGGTTCGCTTCGGGCTGGACGGCCGTTTGTACGAGATCGACCTGAACAAGCGCAATGCCTCGGCGCTCCGTAAAGCGCTGGCCGAATTCACGGCCGCGGGTCGGCGGGTTCGTGGCTCGCGGACGGCGAGCCGATCGGCCGGCCAGGCCGTCGGCCAATCCGGTGGTCAGTCCGGGTCGGCCCGCGTCGACGCGAAGGCGGTCCGGGAATGGGCCGCCGCGAATGGCGTCACGGTGTCGGCGCGGGGTCGAATTCCCGCCGACGTGGTGGCCCAGTACGAAGCGGCCGGCTGAGATTTCTTTGTCCGCGTCCGACCCGCTCTGGTGGAAAAGCGCCGTCGTCTACCAGATCTATCCACGCAGTTTCGCCGATTCCGATGGTGACGGGATCGGCGATCTGCGAGGGATCATCGGTCGCCTCGATCATCTCGCCCACCTGGGCATCGACGTCGTCTGGCTCTCGCCCGTCTATCCCTCGCCCCAGGACGACAACGGATACGACATCAGTGATTACCAGGACATAGAGCCGACATTCGGTACCCTGGCCGATTTCGACGAGTTGCTCGACGGCCTGCACCGCCGCGGAATTCGCCTGGTCATGGACCTGGTCGTGAACCACACGTCGGACGAACACGCGTGGTTCGTCGACTCCCGTTCGGGCGTACACAGCGCGCGCCGCGACTGGTACTGGTGGCGTCCGGCGCGGGCCGGGATGGCCCCGGGCGGCCCGGGTGCCGAACCGACGAACTGGGGCTCGTTCTTCAGCGGTCCGGCCTGGGAATTCGACGAATCCAGCGGGGAGTACTACCTGCACCTGTTCTCCCGCAAGCAGCCGGACCTGAATTGGGAGAACCCCGACGTGCGCGATGCCGTCTACGGCATGATGCGTTGGTGGCTCGACCGCGGCGTCGACGGATTCCGCATGGACGTCATCAACATGATCTCCAAGGACACCGCACTGCCGGACGGACCAGTGACGCACGGCGTGCTGGGCGACGGGTCCGCGCATTTCGAATGCGGACCGCGTATTCACGAATTCCTGGCCGAAATGAATGCCCAGGTGTTCGCCGACCGTCCCGGCCACGTGTTGACCGTCGGCGAGATGCCCGGGGTGACCGTCGACGAGGCGGTGCTGTTCACCGACCCGGACCGGCGTGAGGTCGACATGGTCTTCCAATTCGAACATGTCAGCCTCGATCACGGACCCGGCGGGAAATGGGACATCCGCCCGCTGCGGCTGGTGGACCTGAAGGCGAGCCTGGGCCGGTGGCAGGCCGGCCTTTCCGACCGCGGCTGGAACAGCCTGTACTGGAACAACCACGACCAGCCGCGGGCGGTCTCCCGGTTCGGCGATGACGGCCGGTATCGGGTCGAGTCGGCCAAGCTGCTGGCCACCGTCCTGCACCTGCACCGAGGCACTCCGTACGTCTACCAGGGCGACGAGCTGGGTATGACGAATACGACATTCGACGGCCCCGACGACTTCCGGGACATCGAATCGGTCAATCACTATCGGACGGCATTGGCCGGCGGGGCCGATCCGGATTCCGTTCTGGCCGGAATGCGGGCGCGCAGCCGCGACAACGCGCGGACCCCGATGCAATGGGACGACTCACCGTCGGCCGGCTTCACCACGGGTGAACCGTGGATCGCGGTCAATCCGAATCACGTCGAGATCAATGCCCGGGCCCAGGTCGACGACCCGCATTCGGTCTTCTCGCACTACCGGGCGCTGATCGGGCTGCGGCATTCCGAACCCGCCGTCGTCGACGGCGACTTCACCATGCTGCTGCCCGACGACCCGGCGATCTACGCCTTCACCCGCTCGCTGGGCGCCACCACCCTGCTCGTCGTCGCCAATTTCTCCGGTGAATCGGCCGGTGCGCCGATTCCGGACGAAGCGGAATGGGCGGACGCGGAGCTGCTGCTGGGCAACTATCCCGATCCGGATGAGCGGTCGGCGCCGGCGCTGCGCCCGTGGGAGGCCCGGGTCTACCGGCGGGTGGGCTGACTCCCGGCCCGTACCATCTGAGGGTGACCCTGCACCTGTACGACACCGCCACCCGAACCGTTCGGCCGTTCGAACCGCTGCGGCCGGGTGTGGTGTCCCTGTACAACTGCGGGGCGACCGTGCAATGGCATCCGCACATCGGACACCTGCGCGGCGCCGGAATCGTCTACGACGTGCTGCGGCGGTGGCTGGAATTCAACGGCTTCGAGGTGCGACACGTCCGCAACGTCACCGACATCGACGACAAGATCCTGACCAAGGCGGCCGAGGCCGGCCGGCCCTGGTGGGAATGGGCGACCACGCACGAACGCAGTTTCGACGACGCGTACGACACCCTGGGCTGCCTGCGGCCGTCCGTCGAGCCCCGGGCGACCGGGCACATCCCGCAAATTCTGGAGATGATCGACGCGTTGATCGCCGACGGGCACGCCTACGCGGCCGGCGGTGACGTGTATTTCGCCGTGCGCACCCAGCCCGATTACGGATTCCTGTCCGGCCAGCGCATCGACGAAATGGTGCAGGGGGAGACCGAGGCGGCCGGAAAGCGGGATCCCGCCGACTTCACCCTCTGGAAGGCGGCCAAGCCCGGTGAGCCGTCGTGGGATTCGCCCTGGGGCCGCGGACGTCCGGGCTGGCACATCGAATGCTCCGCGATGGCCCGGGCCTACCTCGGCCCGGAATTCGACATCCACGGCGGTGGACTGGATCTGATCTTCCCGCACCACGAGAACGAGGCGGCCCAGTCGCACGGTCTGGGCGACGGCTTCGCCCGGTACTGGATGCATTCGCATTGGGTGACGATGTCCGGCGAGAAGATGTCGAAGTCGTTGGGCAACATCCTGTCCGTGCCGACGATCACCGAGAAGGTCCGCCCGGTGGCGCTGCGGTATTACCTGATCAGCGTGCATTACCGGTCGTCCATCGAGTATTCGCCGGAGGCGTTGGACGACGCCGCCAAGGCGTTCGAGCGGATCGAGGCGTTTCTGCACCGGGCGGCCGACCGGATCGGCGCCGGCGACGAAGGGGTGCCGATCGGCGACGTGCCGGACGCCTTCCGGCAGGCCATGGACGACGACTTGCGGGTGCCCAAGGCGCTGGCCGTGGTGCACGAGTCCGTCCGGGCCGGGAACGCGGCGCTGGCCCGGTCCGACGACGGAACCGCCCAGGAATTGGCGTCGTCGGTGCGGGCGATGATGGCGGTGCTCGGTCTCGACCCGTGGGCGGCGCCCTGGGTGGAGAAGCAGCAGGATCGGCGGCTGGTCGAGGCCACCGGGCGGCTGTTGGACGGTCTGCTGGCCGAGCGGGCGCGGGCCCGGGCCGACCGCGACTTCGCCCGCGCCGACGAAATCCGAGGGCAGCTGGCCGCCGCCGGGTTCGCCATCGAGGACACCAAGGACGGTCCGGTCTGGTCCGTGTCCGCCGACCGGCTCTGACCCCTACGCATTCACAGGAGCGAGACTGATGGCCGGGAATTCGCAGCGCCGCGGCGCGATGCGCAAGGCGGGCACCAAGAAGGGTGCCGTGGTCGGCAGCGGCGGCCGGTCGCGCCGGGCGCTGGAGGGCAAGGGGCCGACGCCGCCGGCGGGGCAGCGCAAGGGTCATCCGGCGGCCCGGCGG
>JBDHZW010000065.1:0-21598 GCA_039812105.1 Nakamurella sp. | reverse complement strand
GACCAGGTCGGCCGGACCTGCACCGAGGTCCCGCCGCCGCGCTTGCGCCGGTACATGTCCAGATCGGCCGACGCCAGCAGGCCCAGCACGTCCATCCGCGGGTCGGCGGTCGACGCGACGCCGACCGATCCGCCCACCGTCAACCGCAGGTCGTCCACCACGAGAGGCTCGACCAGGGCCAGCCGGTAGGACTCGGCCGTCGCCGCGATCCCCTCGACGGTGAGGCCGGGCGCCAGCACCACGGCGAACTCGTCGCCGCCGTACCGGGCGACCAGGTCGTACGGGCCGGCCACCGCCCGCAGCCGGGCCGCCACCAGGCACAGCACCCGGTCCCCGATCAGGTGCCCGTGGGTGTCGTTGACCTGCTTGAACCGGTTGAGGTCGATGAGCAGCAGAGCCACCGGATCGTCCGGCCCGGAGTCGGCGATCCGGCCGGACAGCACCCGGGTCAACCGCAGCCGGTTCGCCAGCCCGGTGAGCGGGTCGGTCCGCGACGCGGCGGTGCTGCGGTACATGGTGCTCGAGAGTTTGTTCAACGAGATGATGACGATCGCCATGCAGGGCAACGCCAAGGGCCCGTAGAGGGCCAGCGAGGCGAGCAACGGTGCGGCGATGAGGCTGACGCCCCAGATCCGCACACTCTTGTTGAACCAGGCCCGCTGGGCCCGCCAATTGTTGACCCCCAACTGGATCTGCGCCCACCCGGTCAGGCCCGCGGCCATCGCCACGACCAGGGCGCCCATCAGCAGACCCCAGACCGCCAGCCGCCAGGCGCCCGGCGGCATGAGCGGGTCGAACGTATCGGCGAACGGCGACAGCGCCGCCATGGTCAGCCCGATCAGGCCCATCGCGACCATGTTCAGCCCGATCAACCACCACCGGCCGGTCCGTCGGGACAACGCGGCCGTGAACCCGGACAACAGGAAAAGAATCGACGCGGACGGACCGAACGCCAGCACGGCGGCCAACGACAGGGCCACCGACCACGAATACGTCGCCTTGGCCCGCACGTCCCGCATCGACGGAACCAACGGGTAGAGGTCGGCCAACAGCATCAACCCGGCCAGCAGCAGGAAGCCGGGCGTGACCAGCAGGTCCCGAAGGGTCGGCTCCACGGGCCAGCGGAAAAGCACCGAATATCCGACCAGGACCAGGAGGGCGCCGACCAGCAGCGCCACCCGGAAACGCCTGGGCGTCGCCCGCAGCGGCGCCCAGGCAAGATTCGGCGTCGATCGGCTCATGTCCCCACTGCCCCTCCCCTGGGCCTGACCACAGATCGTACTCGGCCAATTGCGGCCTGCGATGCCTCCGATGAGTGACGACCGGGTAACCAGGCCTCCGTCCGATCACCGAACGTTCAAGGTTCGCCCGCACCGGTGCCGGTGGGATCACCCGTTCGGGGAGACCCCGTTCGGCCGGACCAGCCTCCAATTCGGCGCGACGCGAAGCCTCGCCGGGAACCGTCCACGCATTCGAGACGCAATTCCACCCGAAAGGAGGGTGCGCGGCCGCCGCTGATACGTCGCCCCGCGGGGCTCCCGCCGGTGTGGCAGGGTCAGGGGATGGCGGACGCGGACATCATCGTCGTCGGGGCCGGGCTGGCCGGGCTGGTCGCCGCGGCCGAGGCGGCGGATGCCGGACGGTCGGTCATCGTGCTCGATCAGGAAGGATCGGCGTCCATCGGCGGCCAGGCCTGGTGGTCCCTGGGCGGGCTGTTCCTGGTGAACACCCCCGAACAGCGCCGGCTGCGCATCAAGGACTCCGCCGAGCTGGCCCTGGAGGACTGGCTCGGCTCCGCCGGTTTCGACCGGCCCGAGGATCACTGGCCCCGGCAGTGGGCCCAGGCCTATGTCGGATTCGCCGCCGGCGAGATGCGCTCCTGGCTCAAGGCCCAGGGGGTCGGCCTGTTCCCGGTGGTCCAATGGGCGGAACGGGGGGGCTACCTCGCCGGCGGCCACGGCAACTCCGTTCCCCGTTTCCACGTGGTCTGGGGATCCGGCCCGGGCGTGCTCAGCCCGTTCGTCCGGCGGGTGGTGGAGCACGTCCGCGCCGGCCGGGTGCAGGTGCGGCACCGGCACCGGGTCACCGAGCTGACCGTCACCGACGGTCGGGTGACCGGCGTGGCCGGGGAGATCCTCGAACCGACCGAGGTCGAACGCGGAGAACCGTCGTCGCGGCGCGTCGTCGACGACTTCTCCCTGACCGCGTCGGCGGTGGTCGTCTCGTCCGGTGGCATCGGCGCCAATCACGACCTGGTGCGCCGGCACTGGCCGGGTGGGCCGGCGGCCGCCCCGGCCGAGATGCTGTCCGGGGTGCCCGACTCCACCGACGGGCTGATGCTCGAGGTCGCCGAACGGGCCGGTGGGCGCATCATCAACCGGGATCGGATGTGGCACTACCCGGAGGGCGTCCGCAACCATGCGCCGGTGTGGAGCGGCCACGGCATCCGGATCCTGTCCGGGCCGAGCCCGCTGTGGCTGGATGCATTCGGCAACCGGCTGCCGGCGCCGCTGTTCCCCGGCTTCGACGCGCTCGGCGCGCTGCGGCACATCGTGGCCACCGGGCGCTCGCACTCCTGGTTCGTGCTCGACCTGGAGACCGCCGGCCCCGAGTTCGGGCTGTCCGGCTCGGAGCAGAACCCCGACTTCGCCGGCAAGTCGGTCAAGCTGCTGCTGACCACCCGGGCCGGCGGCAAGATCACCCCACCGCTGCGGGCGTTCCTGGACCGCGGTGTCGACTTCGTCACCGCACCGACCGTCCCCGAGCTGGTCGGCAAGATGAACGCGCTGGTCGGCGAGGACCTGCTGGACGCCGATTCCGTCCAGGAGCTGGTCCGGCTGCGGGACCACCAGGTGCGCACCGGGCTGGGCAAGGATCCCCAGATCGTGGCGATCGCCGGCGCCCGCCGCTACGTCGGCGACCGCAAGATGCGGGTGGTCGAGCCGCACGAACTGCTGGCCGACGGGCACGGACCCCTGCTGGCGGTCCGGCTCACCGTCATCACCCGCAAGACCCTCGGCGGACTGGAGACCGACCTGTCGTCCCGGGTGTTCGGCGCGGACGGCGAGATCGTGCCCGGGTTGTACGCGGCCGGCGAGGCGGCCGGGTTCGGCGGCGGCGGGATGCACGGGTATCGCGCCCTGGAGGGCACCTTCCTGGGCGGTTGCCTGTTCTCCGGGCGCACCGCCGGCCGGGCGGCGGCCGGCGCGGTCTAGCGACTGCGCCACCGGGCGCCGGAACGCGCAGGATGGTCGGCATGACTGCGCAGACCCGGCCGATCCGCATCGGCATCCAGCTCCAGCCCCAGCACGCCGACTACGGCCGGATCCGCGACGCGGTGCTGCGCGCCGAGGATCTCGGGGTGGACGTCGTCTTCAACTGGGACCACTTCTACCCGCTCACCGGCGATCCCGACGGCAAGCATTTCGAGTGCTGGACCATGCTCGGCGCCTGGGCCCAGCAGACCGAGCGGGTGGAGATCGGCGCGCTGGTCACCGGGGGCGGCTACCGCAATCCGGACCTGCTGGCGGACATGGCCCGCACCGTCGACCACATCTCCGGCGGCCGGCTGATCTTCGGCATCGGCGGCGGCTGGTTCGAGAAGGACTACGACGAATACGGCTACCCGTTCGGCACGCCCGGTTCCCGGCTCAAGCTGCTGGGCGAGAACCTGGAACGGATCACCGCTCGCTGGCCCCGGCTCAACCCGCCGCCCACCCGGCCGATCCCGGTGCTGATCGGCGGCGGCGGCGAGCGCAAGACACTGCGGCACGTCGCCCGGTACGCCGACATCTGGCACGCCTTCGGCGGCCCCGACACGCAGGCCCGTAAGGCGGCGATCCTGGCCGAGCACTGCGCCGCCGTCGGCCGCGACCCGGCCGAGATCGAGCGGTCCACCGCGGCTCCCCGGGGCGGCGCGGGCGAAGCGGCGACGCTGCTCGACCTGGGCGTCACCCTGTTCACCATCGGCGTGTCCGGCCCCGACTACGACCTGTCGGCCGTCCCCGAATGGATCAGCTGGCGCAACTCTCGCAACTCCGACAGGGCCTGAGCCGCCGCCGCCCCGGCCATGATCGCGTTCACCGAAATGTCACGTCACAGATCGGTATCGAAACGGGTACGGCCCCCCTCTGGAGCGCATATAAAGGCTCTGTGAGCCGTGCGTGCCACCGAGCCGCACCCACCAGGGGACGTCGATTCGGGGGCAATCGCGCGGTGCGCCGGGGATGAACGATGCCCGCCCACGGGCGGTGGCGAGGGGACGAAGGACGCGATGACGGCACTGCACGAGGCCCGCCTGCAGCCGGACGTTTACGACGACGACGACATTTTGCTGCCGCTGCTGGAGCACGCGCCGCACGCCGCGCTGCGGCTGCCGGACGGACGGGCGATGGCCTGGGCCGAATACGGAAGCCCACGCGGCCTGCCCTGCGTGTTGATCCCGGACACCGGATCCTCCCGGCTCGCGCCGGGCTGGTTGCTGCACGACAGCGCCCTGCCGGCCGCGATCCGGCTGCTGGCCATCGACCGGCCCGGGGTCGGCGCATCCGACCCGATCGGCTTCGGCGGGAGCGAGCAACCGGCCGAGGACCTCCGGCGGCTGGTGGAGACGTTGGCCGTCGGGCGGGTGGCGGTGATCGGCATCGGGCGCGGCGCCGACGACGCGTTCGCGTTCGCCGCGCGCTATCCCACGCTGGTCTCGTCCGTGTCGGCCGTATCGGTGCGGCTGCCGACCCGCGAGTCCCGCCGCCGGTCGGTGCTGCATCCGCGGCGCCGGGCCGCGCGAGGCTGGTCCGGACCGCTCGCCAGCTGGGTGGACACCGCCGGCAAGGACGCCGACCTGACGGTCGAGGCGACCTGGCAGCGGATGCTGGACCGGCTCGACCCCAAGGCCGCCGAGGTGCTCGGGGACCGCTGGATGGAGTCGGACTTCCGGGAGGCGGTGGCCGCGGACGCCGCGCAGATCAATCCGGCCTGGACGGCGCCGGCCCGGCCGGCCGGACCCGCGGCGTGGGTGGTCGACCCGGGCGCGGTCACCGTGCCCGTCGAGGTCTGGCACGGCAAGCACGAGAGCGGCACCACGCTGGCCGCGGTCCAGGAGTTCACCACCGAGCTGCCCGGCTGGGTGGTGCGCCCGGCCGCCGGGAGTTCCGCGGTGCTCGGGGCGTGGACCGACATTCTGGGCGGCGCGGCCGCCGGCTTCCTCCGCTCGAACTGACCCACCCGGTCGGGCGCCGGCCGCGGTGTGCGTGCGAGTGGCGCGTGACCGGCTCAAGTGAACCGGTCACGCGCCAGTCAGTTCGAGGGCCCTCGGTGACACGACCCGGCGCTGCCGCCCGGGCCGATCAGCCGAGCGGCGGGAGTGCGTTGGCGGTGATCAGCCGGGCGTACCAGCGGGCGGAGTCCTTGACGGTCCGCTCCAGGGTGTCGTAGTCGACCCGGATGATGCCGAACCGGCGGTCGTAGCCCCAGGCCCACTCGAAGTTGTCCAGCAGGGACCACAGGAAGTAACCGCGGACGTCGGCGCCGGCATCCATGGCCCGCCCGACGGCGTCGATATGGCCGTGCAGGTAGGCGGTGCGGTCCGCGTCCGGCACCGACCCGTCGTCGGCGACGGTGTCGTAGAAGGCGGCGCCGTTCTCGGTGACCATCAGCGGCAGGTCGGGGTAGCGCCGGCTCATGTCGGTGAGCAGCTCGGTCATCCCGGACGGGTCGATGTTCCAGCCCATCGCGGTGTAGGGACCGGGCTGGCGGAGGAATTCGATGTCGTCGGCGCCGACCCACGGGCTGAAGCCGGTGTCGCCGTGCCCGTCGGCGTGTTCCATCGGCCCGTCGCCGATATGCCGGCGGGCCCGCGACGTTGAGTAGTAGTTGATGCCCAGCACGTCCAGCGAGACCGCGCAGGTGGCCTCGTCCCCGTCCCGGACGAAGGACCAGTCGGTGACTGCCTTGGTGTCGTCGAGCAGGTCCTTGGGGTAGGCGCCGTCCAGCATCGGGCCGAGAAACACCCGGTTGCCGACGGCGTCCAGCTGCCGGATGGCGTCCAGGTCGGCCGCGGAATCCGGGTCGACCGGGCGGGTGACGTGCGGGTTCAGCGTCACGGACAGCTTGGTGTCGGCGCCGAGGACGTCCCGGACCGCCCGGCCGGCGAGGCCGTGGGCCAGGTTGAGGTGGTGCGCGGCCTTCAGCGCGGCCTCGGGTTCGGTCCGCCCCGGGGCGTGCGCCCCGGAGGCGTAGCCGAGGAAGGCCGAGCACCACGGCTCGTTCAGCGTCGTCCACATCTCGACCCGGTCGCCCAGGGCGCCGGCCACGTGCGCCGCGTAGTCGGCGAACCGCAGCGCGGTGTCCCGTTCGGCCCAGCCGCCGACGTCCTCCAGCGGCTGCGGCAGGTCCCAGTGGTAGAGCGTGACGACCGGCCGGACCCCCCGCTCCAGCAGCCCGTCGACCAGCCGGGAGTAGAAGTCGACGCCCTTGGGGTTGAACTCGCCGGACCCGGCGGGCTGGATCCGCGGCCAGGCCAACGAGAACCGGTAGGCGTGCAGGCCCAGTTCCTTGATCAGGTCCAGATCCTGCGGCCAGCGGTGGTAGTGGTCGTCGGCGACGTCACCGGTGTCGCCGTTCAGCACCCGCCCGGGCGTGTGGCTGAAGGTGTCCCAGATCGACGGCCCGCGACCGTCCTCGGTCACCGCGCCCTCGATCTGGTACGACGCGGTCGCCGACCCCCACAGGAACCCATCCGGGAAGGTGCGCGGCGAGCTGGTCATTCTCGGGTCCTCCGATGGGTTCCGGTGGTTCAGACGGTGGGGTCGGGCAATGTGAGACAGACGGTAGCCGACGCCGCTGGGGTTGTGGAAGCGCTTCCACTCGTTTTTTCATCCGCCGGCCGGACGATCGACCAGGGTTTGTCGGCCGGGTCCGGGCCGTCGACGACGATCTGCCGCCCGTCCCGGCGCACGGCGAAGGTGACGTCGCCGACCTGCACGGTGCCGTCGGCCAGCGCCTCCGGTTCGAACAGGTGCAGGGCGACGCCGTCCGCGTGGTCGTACTCGGGGCGATCGCCGTGGGCGCCGATCGGCAGCACGGTGCCCGGCCGGACCAGCAGCGGCAGGCCGTCGAAGCCGTAGGTCTCGGTGACCCAGCTCGGGCCCTGCACCACGTGCCCGTCGAGCAGGTGGGTCCACCGGCCGGCCGGGACGTAGTAGCGGACGTGGCCGTCGGCGTGGAACACCGGCGCGACCAGCAGGGCGTCGCCGAGCATGTACTGGGTGCTCAGGTACTCGCAGGCCGGGTCGTCCGGGAATTCCATGATCATCGGTCGGATCATCGGCGTGCCCTGCGCGGTGACCTGCCGGGCGGCGCCCAGCAGGTAGGGCATCAGCGTCATCTTCAGTCTGGTGAAGCGGCGGGCCACCTGTACGGCCTCGTCGTCGAACGCCCACGGCACCCGGTAGGAGTCCGAGCCGTGCAGCCGGCTGTGGCTGGACAGCAGGCCGAAGGCCAGCCAGCGCTTGAACACCCCGGCGTCCGGGGTGCCCTCGAAGCCGCCGATGTCGTGCGACCAGTAGCCGAACCCGGAGGCGGCCAGCGACAGGCCGCCGCGCAGCGTCTCCGCCATCGACGCGTAGGTGGAGTCGCAGTCGCCGCCCCAGTGCACCGGGTACTGCTGGCCGCCGGCGGTCGCGGAACGGGCGAACAGCACCGCCTCCCCATGGCCGCGGCGCCGTTCGAGCAGTTCGAAGACGGTGCGGTTGTACAGGTGCGTGTAGTAGTTGTGCATGCGCTGCGGGTCCGACCCGTCGAACCAGACGACGTCGGTCGGGATGCGCTCGCCGAAGTCGGTCTTGAACGCGTCCACCCCCTGGTCGAGCAGCCGTTCCAGGTGCCCGGCGTACCACTGGGCGGCGGCCGGGTTGGTGAAGTCGACCAGGGCCATGCCGGCCTGCCACTTGTCCCACTGCCACACGCTGCCGTCGGCCCGGGTGACCAGGTAGCCCTTGGCCCGGCCCTCCTCGAACAGCGCGGATCGCTGCGCGATGTACGGGTTGATCCACACGCAGACCCGCAGGCCCCTGGCCCTGAGCCGGGCCAGCATCGCCTCCGGCTCGGGGAACGTCGCCGGGTCCCACTCGAAGTCGCACCAGCGGAATTCGCGCATCCAGAAGCAGTCGAAGTGGAAGACGCTGAGCGGGATGTCGCGCTGCGCCATGCCGTCGATGAAGGAGCTGACGGTGGCCTCGTCGTAGCTGGTGGTGAACGAGGTGCTCAGCCACAGCCCGTAGGACCAGTCGGGCACCCGCGGCGGGCGGCCGGTCAGCGTCGTGTACCGGTCCAGGATCTGCTTGGGCGTCGGCCCGAGGACGACGAAGTACTCCAGGTGCTCGCCGGGCACCGAGAACTGCGTGCGGGACACCGCTTCCGAGCCGACCTCGAAACCGACCCGCTCCGGGTGGTTGACGAAGACCCCGTACCCGCGGGTGGTCCAGAAGAACGGCACGTTCTTGTAGGCCTGCTCGCTGCTGGTGCCGCCGTCGGCCTGCCAGATGTCCACCGTCTGACCGTTCTTGACCAGCGGGCCGAACCGCTCGCCGAGTCCGTAGACCACCTCGCCGACGTCCAGGTCCAGTTGCTGGAACACATAGGGCTCGCCGTCCGGGCCGGCGGCCAGGCCGATGCTCTCGGCGCCGCCGCCGGTCAGCGTCCGTCCGTCGTGCTCGAAATCCAGCCGCAGCGGGCCGTCCCGGCGGACCCGTACGGTCAGCCCGCCGGAGCCGAGAACCGCTTCCTCGGAGTTGATCTCGATGCGCGGCCGGAACGCGCCGGCGCCGGGGAGGGCGAAACTCGGGCCGGCGTCTCGCGCACCGGCGTGATGCTCGATCCGCACCCGGATGACACCCTCCGCCGGGGAGGACAGGGTGATCGTGGCCGTCGGCGTGTTCAGGGTGTCGCCGCGGGTGGTGATCGTCCTGGTCGCGGCCAGCACGCTCAGCTCGTCCGCGGTGGCCTCGACGTCCCGGACGTCGCAGGGGTGCCGCACGTCGAAACCCTCGCGCGTCATCCAGTAGCCGTCACTGAATTTCATGTCTCATCCCCTACTTGATGGCGCCGGCGGTGACCCCGCGGGTCAGCGTGCGCTGGAAGATCAGGAAGAAGATAACCGCCGGGATCAGGCTGATCAGCGCGCCGGCGTTGGTCGTCGGCGCGTCCATCAGCCGGTCGCCCTGCAGGCCGGCCAGCGCCACCGGGATGGTCTGGGTGTCGTTGTCGATGAGCATCACCAGCGGGATGAAGAACTCGTTCCAGGTCCAGATGAAGAAGAAGATCAGCAGCACGGACAGGGTCGGCCGGACGATCGGGAAGACCACCTTCCACAGGATCTGCCAGCGGTTCGCCCCGTCCAGCGCGGCCGCCTCCAGCAGTGCCTTCGGAAAGGTGCCCAGCACGGAGGCGAGCAGGTAGGTGCCGAAGGCGCTCTGGATCACCGTGAAGATGATGATGACGACCAGCTTGGTGTTGTACAGCCCGAGCTCCTTGGCGAAGAAGTACAGCGGATAGACCAACGCCTCCTGCGGGATCATGTTGCCCAGCAGGAACAACGCAACGATCCACAGCCGGCCCCGCACCCTCCCCACGCCGATCGCGTAGGCGTTGAGCAGGCTGATGCCGACCGCGGCGACGGCGACGACGCCCGCGATCAGGGTGGAGTTCCACAGCTTGAGCGGGTAGTCGGACTCGGTCCAGTAGGTGGTCAGGCCCTTGGTGTAGAACTCGGTCGGCCAGCTCAGTGGCCCGTTGGTGGAGTAGTCGGACGGCGACTTGAACGCGTTGAGCAGCATCAGTGCGAAGGGCACCAGCATGAGCAGCGCGCCGGCGGTCACGATCGCGATGACGACCCACCGGCCGGGGCCGCGGTGGAAGCGGTCGCGGGCCTTGGCGGCGCGGGCGTCGGCCCGTCGCTGACCGGCCGAGAGCTGCGGTTCCGCTGCGGTGGTGATGACGGGCACGCTCATGATCCGCTCGGCTCCTTGCGTTCACTGTGTTCGATCAATGCTTCGCGCCAGGAGTTCGGACTTCCGGTCACCTTGGTGGGTCGATCCCGGCCGATCGCTCGCGCGGACCTCCGCCCCGCGCTCACTGGATCAGACTCCTTGCGCTCGCTTGCTGCCTGCCAGCGCATGATGCCGGCGGCGACGAGCACGATGATGACGGTCAGCACGGTGGCGATGGCGGCGCCGTAGCCGACGTCGAGCTTCTTGAAGAACGTGTAGTAGGCGAAGTAGCTCGGCACGTTGGTCGCGTTCTCCGGGCCGCCCCGGGTGAGCGCGTAGATCGGGCCGAACACCTTGAGCGCCGCGATGGTGCAGGTGAGGGCGACGACGAAGGTCTCCGGCCGGATCTGCGGCAGGGTGATCGCCCTGAACCGGGCCCAGTAGCCGGCCCCGTCGATCTCCGCCGCCTCGTAGATCTCCGGATCGACCCGGCCCAGCGCGGACATGAAAATCACGACGGGATAACCGATCTGCACCCACACCATGACCATCATGACCATCGGCAGGGCGGTATCCGGATTGCCCAGCCAGTCCCGGGTGAAGCCCGGCAGGCCGATTGCGTCCAGAAAGGCGTTGAACGCGCCGTCCGGCCGCAGGATCCAGCCCCAGACGATGCCGGCGACGACCACGGGCAGTATCTGCGGCAGGTAGAACACCGCCCGGAGCACGCTGATGCCGGCGGCGCCGAACCGTTTGCCCAGGTAGTCGAACAGCACCGAGGCCAGGATCAGGCCGATCACCGTCGGGATGATGACCATGGCGACGATCATCGCCACCGAGTTCTTGAACGAGGTCCAGAAGACCTCGTCGTGCAGCAGCCGGGTGTAGTTGTTGAACCCGATGAACCGCGGGCTGCCGACGCCGGACCACTTGGTCAGCGACAGGTAGGTGTTGTAGACCAGCGGCAACCCGATGACGGCGACGAAGCCGATCGCTCCCGGCACCAGGTACCACCAGTACCCACCACCCCGCTTCCTCGCGGAACGTCCTGTGTCCGTGACCGTGTCACTGGGGACCGGCGTCGCCATGCCCTCACGCCCTCCTCCTCCGGTGCCCCGGTCCCCGCGCGGATCAACAACGCCGGCGCGGATCAACTCGCGCGGATTGTGACCAGTGGGACGGGAGTTGACGACTTCATCCGCGCGGGGCCGGGCCACGGTCAGCCGGCCTGGATGGCCGCGACACCCTCGGTGTACGGACCCTCGAGGGAGTCCATCACCTCGGCGGGCGTCTTGGACTGGTTGATCGCGGACTGGAACGCCGAGACCAGCACGTCGTAGAAGCCGGGCACCGGCCAGTCCGGGTAGAACGCCAGGCCGTCGTTCTGCGCGATCGTGTTGAAGTTGGTGATCAGTTCCGCGCTGCGCGGGTCGGTGATCGCGGACGGGTCGGCGGCCACCGGGATGCCGCCGGAGTTGCCCAGCAGGTCCTGCACCTCGGGGCGCATGGTGATGTCGATGAAGTCGTAGGCCAGATCCTTGTTCTCGCTGGACTGCGGCACCACCCACAGGTTCCCGGACGAGCCCAGGCTCAGCTTGCTTCCCGGGAACAGGAAGGTGCCCCAGTCGAACGAGGTGATCTCGTCCTTGAGCCGGCCGAACCACCAGCTGCCGGAGACCATGATCGGGCACTTGCCGCCGATGAACGCCGTGCCCATGTCCTCCGCCTTCAGAGATGCGGAATCACCCGAGATGTAACCCTTCTGCACCCAGTCGCGGAACATCTCCGCGCCCTTGGCGGTGGGTCCGTTCTGGAAGTCGACCGGGTTCTTGTACAGCTGGTAGTCGTCGACGAAGGACCGGTCGGCCTGGGTCAGCGCGAGCTGGTACCACAGCTGCCCGGCCGGGTACTCGGCGCCGGCCATGCACAACGGGGTGGTGCCGGCGGCGGCGAATGTGTCCATGGCCGTGGTGAACTCGTCCAGGGTGGTGGGCACGGCGATGTTGTGGGCCGCGAAGGCGTCCTTGTTGTAGTAGACCATCACGTACTCGCCGTAATTGGGCACGCCGTACCAGTTCCCGGAGCCCATGACGCCGTGGTCGTCGTACCGGGCGGTGGTCTGCAGGCTGGGCGAGAGCTTGTCGGCCCAGCCGCGGCTCTGCGCCTGCTCGGTCAGGTCGGTGAGCAGCCCCTGGGAGGCCAGCAGACCGGCGGTGGCGTTGCCCTTGTTGTACTCCATGATGTCCGGCGCCTCGTCCGAGGACAGGATCATGCCGGCGTTCTGCTGGATCTGCTCGAACGCCTTGCGCTCGAAATCGACCGTGACCCCCGGGTGTTCGGTCTTGAAGATCTCGATCGCCTTGTCCCAGGCGATACCCATGGCGCCATTCGCACTCTCGTAGTGCCAGAGCTTGAGTGTGCCCGGCTCGGCAGCTGTGGACCCGGCCGACGATCCGGAATCGCCGGTGCCCCCGCACGCGGTCAGGGTGAGCGCCACGGCCGCTCCTGCGGCGACGGCCATGGCCTTGGCGGTCCGGCTTCGGCGACGGAACATTTGTCCTCCTGGGTGATGTGGGTGCGGCGGGGCGTGCGCCATCGCCGCGGGTCGGATCGGGGTGAGGCGGGTTGTGGGGGCGGGGCGTGCGGTCAGCGGTGCCGGTGGGGGGCCGGCGGGACGGGCCCCGTGCTGTGGCCCGCCTCCCACCGGCAGGGCAGCAGTGTGGGTGCGTCGGACGGAAGCCGCCCGTTCAGTTGGTCGAGCAGGTTCTGCACGCCCAGGCGCCCGAGGTCGGCACCGGGTGAGTGCAGGGTGGTCAGCCGCGGTTCCACCATCTGGGCCATCAGCGGGCTGGTGACGACGGACAGCACGGAGAAGGTCTGCGGGACGATGTGGTCATAGGTGGCCAGCCCGCTCACCGCGCCGATCACCGCGTTCTCGTTCATCGCGACCAGGGCGGTGGTCTTCGGATGCCGGCTCATCAGCTCGTCGACCGCGCGCCGGCCGGCGACGGGAGTCTCGTCGCACCAGACGATCTCGCCGGTCAGGCCGTTGGCCGACATGGCGGCCCGGAAGCCGTCGGCGATCCGCAACGTCGGCCCGTAGCCGTTGTCCCGGCTGGCCGCGGAGTGGTTGAGCAGCGCGATGTGCCGGTGGCCGAGCGCGACCAGGTGCGCCACCGCAGTGTCCGCGGTGGCGTCGAAATCGATGTCCACGCAACGGGCGTCGGTGCTGTCGTCGGCCCGGCCGATCATCGTCAGCGGGATCCGGTGCCGGTCCAGCAGCCGGACGCGAGGGTCGTCACGTCGTACCTCCATGACGATGACCCCGTCGGCCAGCCCCTGCCGGCTCATCTGCAGCATCTCCTCGGCCTGACCGGGCGGGTAAGGCCAGACGACCAGGTGGAAGCCCCGCTCCCGGGCGATCTCGGCCGCGCCGGTGACGAACTCCATGATCGTGCTGCCGAATGCGTTCTCGGTGCTCGGAAAGGTCAGGGCCAGGATGTTGCTGCGGCGGCTGGCCAGGCTGCGGGCGATCTGGTTGGGCCGGAAGTCCAGTTCCCGCATCGCCCGTTCGACCCGCTCGCGGGTGGCCGCGGAGATCGGGCGGGTGTTGTTGATGGCGTAGGAGACGGTGCTCAGCGAGACCTGGGCCAGGTTCGCGACGTCTTGCATCGTCGCCATCCGATCCTCCCGCTTCATTGCCGTGCCCGACGATATCGAAGCGCTTCGACGCCGGTCGCGGCCGGGTGGTGCTGCTGCGTCGGGTCGATGTCGCGGCGTGCGATCGTTCGGCCCCGAGAAGTCCGCGGCCGGCCCGGTTGTCCGCACCCGTTCAGCCCTTCGACCGATCATCGACTCCGGCGGGAGTCGATCGTCGAAGCGCTTCGATGGGTTTGATTATTGGGCGAACAAACCGCCCTCGTCAAGGGCTTGAACTATCACGGATTGGTAAAGTCGGCGCCACCGCGGGCTCGCCGGCGGCGGCCGACGGTCGGAGGTGTGATCCTGCGGGCGGGGGGAAATCCGGACCTCCGGCCGACCCCGCGCGACGGCATCCACTCTGCTTGACGCGCTCAGTACCGTCGGAACTGTTAGGTTTTGCCGGATTCATCCCATATCGGAGGCTCGCATGGGTGCGACGAGAACCTCGATGGTGCAGGAACGCTACGAGCGGTTCGTTCGGGGAGATTTTGCCGGCGCCCTGGACCAATGGGCGCCGGACTTCGTCTGGGCAGACGACTCCGTCGGCCTGCCCTGGTCCGGGCGGACCGAGGGTCGCGACGCCGCGGCGCAGGTGCTGATGCGCACCGTGCAGGCGTTCGACACCTTCGCGCTCGTCCCGGACGAGTATCTCGGGGACGGCGACACCGTTGCCGTGCTCGGCCACATCGACGTCACCAAGGCCGATCGGTCCGGGCGGATCTCTTTCGTGCACCTTGTCCGCTACCGGGGGGACGAAGTGCGGGAACTGCAGGTGATCTCGGATTCCCTGGAGAGCGCAAGGGTGCTCGGGCTGGCCTGAGGGCCGCCTTCGGGCGTCACCCGGCGATCTCGGCGGACCGTCGAACGGGCGCCACCGACCCGGGGATCGGTGGCGCCCGCGGACCGGGATCAGGCCGCGACGACGACCACGTTGCTCTCCGCGTTGATCGTCACCGGCAGGCGCGGCGTCAGCGTCACCACGGCCCGGATCTCGTCGTCCGTGTTGCCGAGCAACGGGACGTCGTCCTCGTTCAGGTTCGCGAACGGGAAGGTGAAGGATCGCGTCCGGGAGGTCGTCGTCTGGCCGTTGGCGCTGAGCAGCACGGAGAAGGTCAACCCGATGTTGATCGGATCGTCACCGGTGGGGCCGGTGTCGCCGTCCTGATCGGTGTCGTCGCCGATGAACCGGACGCTTTCCAGATACTGCAGGTTCGATGCCTGGTCGAACGCGCTCCAGTTCACCGTGTAGGTGACGGTCGCGTTGGCGTTGGCCACGTCCTTGACGATGGTCAGCTTGACGTTGGTGGCAGTTGCCATGGGTGGCAGTTCCCCTCGTGGGTGGTGGCGGCGCCGGTGCGGCGCCCGGGCGGGCCGGCTTGCCGAGGGGTACGTCGTCTTGTCCGAATCGGTTCGCGAGGGGGGTTGCCGCGGGCCACGCCGGCTACGGCGAGTGGCGCACCGCCGGTCTTCTTGAGCCGGCGTTGCGCCGCTCGCGCGCCGGGGCGGCGCCGGGCACGCACCGCCGGTTTCCTTGAGCCTGCCCCGGACCCCGCCCGGCGATCGTTCCGGCCCGCGCGGATTAAGTCGACAACTTCCGTCCCACCGTTCACAAACGGTGCGACTTCATCCGCGCGGGCGTAGTTGATCCGCGCGAATCCGACCCGGGCCCAGGGCAGGGCCCGGGTCAGGGCCCGGGTCAGGGGCGGTCAGCCGAGGCGGGCGCCGAGGGCGTGCTCGACGGCCAGCTGGTTCAGGTGCACGAACGCGTAGGAGTGCTCGGCGGCCTTGTCGGCGTCGAAGTCCTCGAACGCGGACCGGTCGGCCAGCAGGTCCTGCACGGCCTCCCCTTCGGCGAGCGTCGGGGTGGCCAGTTCGGACAGCCCGGACGCCTCCAGCGCGGCCTGCACCTCCGGGTCGGCCCGGAACGCCAGCGCCCGCTCCTTGAGCAGCAGGTAGGTGGCGATGTTGGCCCGGGCGGAGGCCCACACCCCGTCGAAACCCTCGGTGCGCGAGGGCTTGTAGTCGAAGTGCCGGGGCCCGGTGTACCGGGGTCCGCCGTTCGGGAAGCCGTTCTCCAGCAGGTCGACGGTGAAGAACGCGGACAGCAGGTCACCGTGCCCGAACACCAGGTCCTGGTCGTACTTGATGGACCGCTGCCCGTTCAGGTCGATGTGGAACAGCTTGTCCGCCCACAGGGCCTGGGCGATGCCGTGGGTGTAGTTCAGCCCGGCCATCTGCTCGTGGCCGACCTCGGGGTTCAGCCCGACGATGTCGCCGTGCTCCAGCTGCGCGATGAACGCCAGGCCGTGCCCGACGGTCGGCAGGAAGATGTCGCCCCGCGGCTCGTTCGGCTTCGGCTCGAGCGCGATCTTGATGTCGTAGCCCTTGCTCTTGATGTACGACGCGACGGTGTCGACACCCTCGGCGTAGCGATCCAGCGCCGCGTGCACATCCTTCGAACCGTCGTACTCGCTGCCCTCCCGGCCGCCCCACATGACGAACGTCTTGGCGCCCAGTTCGGCGGTCAGGTCGACGTTCCGCAGCACCTTGCGCAGCGCGAACCGGCGCACGGAGCGGTCGTTCGAGGTGAAGCCGCCGTCCTTGAACACCGGGTGGGTGAACAGATTCGTGGTGACCATCTCGACGGTCACGTCGTGCTCGGCGCAGGCGTCGCGGAAGTCGCTGATCAGCCGGTCCCGGGTGGCGTCGTCGGAACCGAACGGAATCAGATCGTCGTCGTGGAACGTCACGCCCCAGGCCCCGCACTCGGCCAGCTTGCCGATCGCCTCGACCGGGTCGAGGGCCGGCCGGGTCGCGTCACCGAACGGATCGCGGGCCTGCCACGACACCGTCCACAGGCCGAACGAGAACCGGTCATCGGGGGTAGCGGTGGGTGTCACATCGACTCCTTCGTCGTCATGGTTTTGTTCTTTGAATGAACTTATCCGATGGACCGGCTAAGGTCAACCCCATGGCACCTCGCTCGCCCACCCCGCGCGGGGCGTCGGCGATCCGCCAGGCCAACCTGCGCGAACACAATCTGGGCCTGGTCCTACGGATCATTGTCGACGCATCCACGCCGCCCTCGCGAGCCGACATCGCCGCCGTCACCGGGCTGACCCGGGCGACCGTCAGCTCGCTGGTCGACGCGCTCATCGAGGCCGGCCTGGTCGCCGAGTTGCCGCCGGTGATGTCGCAACGAGCCGGCCGGCCCGCGGTGCCGCTGGTCCCGGCCGCGGGCACGGTCGCCGCCTTCGGCATGGAGATCAACGTCGACTACCTGGGGGTCCGGCTGGTCGACCTGACCGGCGCCGTCCTGGGTCAGGAACTGCGGGACGGCGACTTCCGGGGCAGCGATCCGGCCGGCGTGATCGAGGAGTTGGCGGACCTCTACCGCAAGGTCATCGGGACGGTCGGGGCCGGCCCGCGGATCGCCGGGACCGGGCTGGCCGTTCCCGGGATCGTCGACCGCACGCTCGGTCCGGTCCGGCTGGCCCCGAACCTGGGCTGGCGCGACGTCGACGTCGCAACGATGTTCCGGGCCGAGCTGGACCACGACGTGCCGATACTGCTGGACAACGAGGCCACGCTCGCGGCCCGGGCCGAGTCGGACGCGCTGCGGACGCTGGGCATGCAGAACTTCCTCTACATCTCCGGCGAGGTCGGGGTCGGCGGCGCGCTGGTGCTGAACGGTTCGATCTTCGGCGGGCGGCACGGCTGGAGCGGCGAGATCGGGCACACCGTCATCGATCCCGACGGTCCGACGTGTCGCTGCGGTGCCCGCGGCTGCCTGGAGCAGTACGCCGGGAAGGACGCACTGATGCGTGCGGCCGGGTTGGACGTGAGCCTGCCGGTGGACCGGCTGACCCGGGCCGTGCAGGACGGCGATCCGGCCGCCCGATCCGCTTTCGCCGTCGGCGCCCGCGCCCTGGGCACCGCCATCGCCAACGCGGTCAACCTGATCGACGTGGAAACCGTTGTGCTGGGCGGGATCTACACGTCTCTGGCCGAGTTCATGATGCCCGGCCTCGAGCAGGTGTTGCAGGACCGGGTGCTGTCCGCACCGTGGTCCGGGATCCAGGTGCGGCCCGCGGTCGTGCAGGATTCGGCCGCCATGTCCGGTGCCGCCTCGGCCGTGCTCGCCCAGGTGATCGACCATCCGAGCGAGTGGACCCGGCAGTAGTCCATTTCGGGTCGGAAACACGGGCCCGCGGCGCGATTTCGCCGATGGCGTACGCCCGGTACTGGCACTCTCCACCGGAGAGTGCTAATTGTGGAAGTGCACAGCAGCGATGCCGTTCGCCAGCCGGGTGGGCGGCCGGAGGATTCCCAGGAGGTGGTCGCTGTGCTTGGTTTCGATCCGTTCCGTGACATGGATCGGCTTGCTTCCCGTCTGTCCAACCTTCCCGTCTCGACCGGTCGCACCCCGGCGTTCATGCCGATGGACCTACCGTTCGGGCGATCACTACGTCCTGCACGCCGATCTGCCCGGGATCGATCCCGGCTCGATCGACATCGGCATCGATAACAACACCCTGACGATCAAGGCCGAGCGCACCGCGCGGTCCGAGGACGGCGTCCAGTGGATCGCGAGCGAGCGCTTCACCGGCAGCTTCCTGCGTCAGCTGTCCCTGGGCGACGGGATCGACTCCGCGGCCATCAGCGCCAGCTACGAGAACGGTGTACTCACCGTCACCATCCCGGTGGCGGACAAGGCCAAGCCGCGAAAGGTGCAGATCAGCACGCCGGATCGGCAGGTCGTGGAGCAGCCGGCGCCCGCCGTCACCGCGAGCTGACGAACTCCGTCCGGGCCACCGATCCCGGACCGGCCCGCGCGAGGGCGTGCCGCACCGGGGTAGCGTCCGATCGATGAGCATGGTCGGCCGAGCGAGTCGTGAGCCCAGCGGCGTCGCACCCGGAAGGGTCGGCACCCGGGAGGGGCGCGGAGCCTGCGAGCGATCCGTCGGGCGCCGCGGTATGACTGAGGCTTGCCGAGCGAATCGTCAGCACCGCGGCGTCGCACCCAGCAGGGTCGCGGAGCCTGCGGGCGACCCGTCGGGGGGTGGCGACATGAGCGAGGCTTGCGACCCGTCGGAGGCGGCGGCATGAGTGACGAGCCGGGCACCGTCGCCGATCTGATCCGAACCGCCGCGGAGGCCGCGGTGGAGTACCGGGCCGGGCTGCGGGAGCGCCCGGTGGCCCGGCCGGTCGATCACGCGTCGTTGCGGGCCGCGCTGGGCGGCCCGCTTCCGGTGCTGCCCACGGCGCCCGACGAGGTGGTCAACGAACTCGTCGCCGCGGTCGAGCCGGGCTTGGTGGCCACGGCGGGACCCCGGTTCTTCGGCTTCGTGGTCGGTGGCTCGCTGCCCGCCGCCACCGCCGCCGACGTCCTCGCGGTCGGCTGGGACCAGCTCGCGTTCAACGCGACGACGTCACCGGCGGCGAGCGTCGCCGAGGAGGTCGCCGGCGACTGGCTCAAGCAGCTGCTCGGGCTGCCCGCGACCGCGTCCGTCGGGTTCGGCACGGGGGCCCAGTCGGCCAATACGGTCGGCCTGGCGACCGGGCGTCATCGCGTTCTCGAGGCGGCCGGCTGGGACGTCGAGCGGGACGGCCTGGCCGGTTCGCCGCGGGTGCGGGTGGTCGCGTCGGTCGAGCGGCACGCCACGGTCGATCGCTCGTTGCGGCTGCTCGGGCTGGGCACCGCCAGCATCTCACCGGTCGCCGCCGACGCCCAGGGCGCCATCGATATCGCCGATCTGACAAGGGTTCTCGATCTTGACCCGGATGGCCCGACGCTGCTGGTGCTGCAGGCCGGAAACGTCAACACCGGCGCCTGCGACGACCTGCGGGCGGCCATCGGGTCGGCGCGCCGGCTGCCGAACTGCTGGGTGCACGTGGACGGCGCGTTCGGTCTGTGGGCGGCCGCCTGCCCGCAGACGCGGTCCCTGGTGGACGGCGTGGAGCTGGCCGACTCGTGGTGCACCGACGGGCACAAGTGGCTCAACGTCCCTTACGACTGCGGCCTGGTGTTCTGCGCCGACCCTGCGGCCCACGTCGCCGCCGCCGGCTACCGAGCGTCGTACCTGGTGGGGGCGGGCACGGTGTACTCCGGTTCGGACCACGTCCTCGAGTCGTCCCGGCGGGCGCGAGGTTTCGCGGTGTGGGCGGCCCTGCGCGAGCTGGGCGCGCAGGGCGTGGCCGACCTGGTGGCGCGGTGTTGCGCGCTGGCCCGCCGGTTCGCCGACGGGCTGGCCGCCGGTGGCGTGCACATCGCCAACGACGTGGTGCTCAACCAGGTGCTGGCCTCGTTCGGGTCGGACGAGCGCACCGACGCGGTGATCGATTCGGTGCAGCTGGACGGCACCTGCTGGTTGGGCGGCACCACCTGGCGCGGGCGACGCTACATGCGCGTCTCCGTGTCGAACTGGTCGACCACCGAGGACGACGTCGACCGAAGTGTCGCCGCGATCCTGCGCATCGCGGCCGGCCGGTGACGCAAACGATGCCGACCCCGCCCGACCGGCCGCCGGCCGCCCGCACACCCCGCGCCCGGGGAAACTTCGGTCGTCCCGGGCGACTCGAACTTCCCCGGCGAGCAGCTGCCCGCCCGGCCGGCTCCAGCCGGTCGGCTGTCCCGTGAGCGGAGCGGCGGGGCTGAACCGGCAGATCCTCCGGCTGGCGGTGCCCGCGCTGGGAGCGTTGCTGGCCGAACCGATCTTCCTGCTCGTGGACGCGGCGATCGTCGGCCATCTGGGGGTCGCTCAACTGGCCGGGGTCGGCATCGCCTCGGTGATCCTGCAGACGCTGGTCGGGCTGTCGGTGTTCCTCGCCTACGGCACGACTGCCCAGGTCTCCCGGGCGCTGGGTGCCGGTCGCACCGCGGAGGCGCTGACGTTCGGCATCGCCGGCCTGTACCTGGCGGTCATCATCGGCGTCCTCGTGCTGGCGATCTGCTGGCCGCTCGCGCCGGTGTTGATCGACGCGTTCGGCGGCACCCCCGACGTCGCCGAGTTCGGCGTCACCTTCCTGCGCTGGTCGCTGCTCGGGCTGCCGGCGATGCTGGCCGTCCTGGCCACCACCGGCGTGCTGCGGGGCCTGCAGGACACCCGCACACCGCTGTACGTGGCGGTGGCCGGCGCCGTCGTCAACACTGGGTTGAACCTGCTGCTGGTGTACGGGATCGGGCTCGGCGTCGCCGGTTCGGCGATCGGCACCGCGGTGACCCAGACCGCGATGGCCGTGGTGCTGATCCTGATCGTGGCCCGCGGGGCCCGGCGGGTCGGCGTCGTCCTCACCCCGCACGCCGGTCACATCCGGGGGGCGGGGCGGGCCGGGGTGCCGCTGTTCGTGCGCACGCTCACCCTGCGCGCGGCGATCATCCTGACCACGGTGGTGGCCACCCGGCAGGGCGTCGAGGCGCTGGCCGCCCAGCAGGTGGTGATGTCGATCTGGAACTTCCTGGCGCTCGGTCTGGACGCGCTGGCCATCGCCGCCCAGGCGCTCACCGGCAAGGCGCTGGGCGAGGGGGACGGTCCGGCCGCCCGTCGGTTCACCGGCGTCATGCTGCGCTGGGGCGTGTGGGTCGGGATCGGGATCGGGATCGTGCTGGTGCTCCTGCACGCCTTCGCCGGGACGGCGTTCTCCCCCGACCCGGCCGTGCGGGACGCCGTCGGTGCGGCGCTGATCGTGGTGGCGATCTCGCAGCCGCTGTGCGGCTGGGTGTTCGTGCTCGACGGGGTGCTGATCGGGGCCGGCGACGGCGTCTACCTGGCCTGGGCCGGGGTGGTGAACCTGGTGGCCTACCTGCCCGCGGCGCTGGCCGTGGCGGCGTGGGCGCCGGGCGGCAGCGCCGGGCTGGTGTGGTTGTGGGTGGCGTTCTCCGTGGTGTTCATGGGCTCCCGGGCGGTGAC
>JBDHZW010000064.1:0-21608 GCA_039812105.1 Nakamurella sp. | reverse complement strand
GGGACTTCAGGCGGCTGCGGGGATCTGGTCTGTGAGGTAGCGGGAGTCGTGCACTCGTCGGCGTTCTTGGGTCAGGTGGAAGGCCCAGTAGGCGTCCCAGTCTCCGTTGGTGCGGATGGCTCGTAGTTTCAGGATGGTTTCGGCGCCGGGCAGGCCCCAGCGGGCGCCGGTGATGTCCATTCGGTCCTTGACCAGGTGCCGGCAGGCGCCCTCGATGACTCCGGTCGCGATCGGCCAGCCTTTGGCCAGTGCGGTCGGGTAGTCGAGGTAGGGCGCTTTGGCGAGTAGGTAGTTGGCGCAGGTGTCGGCGTTCTTGCGGTCGGCCGGTGTCAGGCGAAGGGTGGTTGCCTTGCGGCGGATGGCGGCCGCGACGATGGATGCCTTGCCGCGCAGGACCTCCAGTGCCTTGTGCTGGACCCAGTCCTCGGCCGCGGGATCGCCTTCGGTGAAGAAGCTCCAGGCCGCCGACCAGATGTACTCCAGCACGTGCACCCAGTCGCACACGATGGTGACCGTGACGTCGCGGGTCTTGGCTTCGGTGGTGATCCGATCGATCTGGTGGCGGTTGCCGTCGACCAGGGCGACCCAGTCGCGGGCTTGTCCTGGGTCTCGTAGCGCGGCCTGATCGAAGACGTCGGCGATGACCGCTGCGGCATCGTCGACCACGCTCGCGGTCACCCATTTGTCGGCGGCGGTCGGCGCCGACTGGGGTGTGCTCGTCCCGCTCCGGTGAGCCATGACGTCGTCGGGTGTGCGGGACACCGGGACGACGGTGTAGACCGCGCCGACCTCGGCCATGCGTTTGCGGTTTGCCTTCTCGCCCTTGGATAGTCGACCCTTGAGCTTGTTCTTCGAGCGGGCCGCGGCCTTGGCGGTCGGTGACCGCAGCGCCTCCGGACGCATGACGACGCCCTTGCCGTCGACGGTCATCAGGATCGTCTGACCAGCTTCGGCGAACGGGCGTTTCCTGGTCTGGTAGAACGCCTCGAAGTCGACCGCGCAGTTCGCGGCCAGCGCTTCGACCTGACGTTTGCCCACGCGCACCCCCGTCTGTCGTTCTATGGCCGCGGCCGCCTCCTCGTAGCTGCCCCGAGTCGCTTCGATGGCCGCCAACCGGCGCAGCCCGTGCGAGTGCCGCTCGGCCGGCAGGTTCAGCGCCGCATCGGCCAGGTGCAGGTTCGCCGCCCCCTTGGCGCGGTAGGCCAGCCGGGCGACGGTGACCCGGCCGAAGACGGTTTCCAGGCCGCGGCAGTGGCCGGCCTCGACCGCGTGGTGGGCGCGGCCCTGGGCGTCGACCACGTCGGCGCGGCGTTCCTCGCGCCTGGCCCGCAGATCCAGGTGGTCCTGCAGTAACTGACGCAGCAGTGTCCGACCGTCCCGATCGAGACGGGCCTCCAGTTGTTCGTGGGTCAGCCCGGCGGCATCGGCGCCGTCCAGGAAGCCGACCAGGGCGCCGTAGAGCGCGTCGGCGGCCGCGAACGTCTCGGTCAGCTGCGCCGTTTGAGCTGGTCGACCAGCATCTCCAGGCCGGCGTTGCCCTGCGCCTCCAACCGTTCGCGGGCCTCCCGGTACCGCGCCGTCGCCGCCCGCACCGGTTCGATCAGCTCCTGCGGCAGACGTACCGACCGTGCCCGGCTCTGCCACGAGTAGGTCAGCACCACTTCTTCGTGCAGTGCCTGACCGTCGGCGCACCGGCACGTCGGTTTCCCGCAGCGGCGGCGATGCGTCACAACGGTGCCCCGCAGCATCCCGGGTATCCCCGGACCGGACCTGGACGACACGAGACATACCCTACTCCGATCTGCCTGTTGCCAACAGGCAGATTCTCCGGCGGCAAGACCGAACGATCATGGATTTCGGGCACCGAGTCGCGGACAGAGCCCAAGAACAGCTACCTCACCAGCAGCAATGCCGCTCGAAGCACTCCCCCAAGGGGAGCCGCACCCTATTCGTCCTGCCGCTGCCTCGGTTCCGGCGCTGGTCGACGGGCCGCGATCTCTCGGAGTTCGGGGAGGGATGCGAGATCCTTGGGACGACCCGCTGCCGTCTTGCTCCGAATGACGTCTACTAGGTCGGCGACCAGCACGCGCACGTGACCAACCTCGTAGGACTGCGCCGCACGCACGAGATCCGGGTAGCCGCCGGTGCCGTCGGGCACGAAGGTGATGTCGACATCGCCGTGGGGAGTGCGCAAATTGAGGGTTTTCATCCCGAGCAGCGTCGCCACCGAGGTTCGAAACGGCAAGCCCTGATGGAGACTGTCCACGCGGATGCCGCCACCGAGCTGATGGAGGGCGGCCACCAACCGCTCCAGGTTCTCGGTGGATTGCTCGGGTGTCACATCGATGTCGGTGGTCACTCGACTGGATCCGTGAAGATGCGCGGCGTACCCGCCGACCACGACGTACCGCACACCGTGAGCGTCGAGGATGGCGAAGACCGACGCCGCATCCAGCGCGGGGGGCTCAACCGGCACGACGGCGCCGCGAGTCCTTGAGCGTACGTAGGGCGTCGTCCCTGATTCTCTCTTGACGCTCCTGTTCTTCCGGGAACCGGGACGCAAGCGCGTCCAGGACATCGTCGTGGTCGTCGTATTGTTCGAGCCGTATCCGTGGCTCCACATCGGCCGCGGCGAGAAGACGGTAGAGCAGAGGCAGCGTCGGCTGCATGGTGCCGGACTCGATCCGGGTCACCGTCGAATGGGCCACCTGGGCCGCTTCGGCGAGTGCTCGTTGGGACATTCGCGACTCGTCTCGCGCCAGCCTGACCAGACTGGCGGCCACCTTGCGGGTGTCCGCGGTCTTCGTCGGTCCGGGCCGTGCCATGTACCGATGATAGCGGATCCGCGTCCACAACCTGGCCGGCGGCCGGGCGAGCGTCAACCGCACGCCCGGCCGCCGGTCCGGCTCAGTTGCCGCCGATCGCCTCGTGGATCGCCGCGACCACCTCGTGCGGCCTTTCCATGTGGGCCATGTGCCCGGCGCCGTCGACCACGTGCACGCTCGCCCGGCCGTCCAGCGAGGCGGCGTGGGACGCGGGCACGATCCGGTCCTGCGCGCCCCACACCGCCACGGTCGGCCCGCCGAACGACGCCTGGGCCGCGGTGACGTCGACGCCGCCGACCAGGTGGGCGGACAGGGTGGCCAGCGCCGCGTCGACCCCGTCGATCCGCTTGTACTTGAGCAGGTCGTCGATGAGCTGCCGCTGCACCAGCGACTGGTCGGCGAACAGCTGCACCAGGTGCGGCTTCAGCTCTCGCCGGGTCTCCGCCGAGGCGAACCCGGTGAGGTAGTCGGCGTTGATCTCCGGCCCGTACCCGGCGGGGGCGACCAGCGTCAACGACGCGACCCTTCCGGCCGCGGCCGGATTGCCGGCCACCGCCGTCACCACCGCCCCGCCCATGGAGTGACCGACCAGATGGACGCCGGTCAGGTCCAGCGCGTCGAGGAAGCCGAGGACGGTGGCCGCCAGCGACTCCACCGTGCCCTCGCCGACGTCCTTGCCGGAGGCGCCGTGGCCGGGCAGGTCCAGCGCGTAGGTCACCCGGTCGGTCGAGATCGGCTCCTGGACGAACATCCAGGAGTCCTTGTCGCCGCCGTACCCGTGCACGAAGACCACCGGCCGCTTGCCGGTGTCCTCCTCGGGGGCCAGCACCGCGTAGGCGATCGTCGTCCCGTCGACGACGACGGTGCCCAGCTTGGGACCCGAGTCGTCGACGATGTCACCGGACGCCAACTGTTCCCGCGCCTGCGCCAGCGCGGCGTCGATCTCGTCCTGCGGCACGTCGTCGTCGGCGACCAGGGCGATGGTGCCGCCCACCGGGACGTCGACCATGGTGTCCACGACCAGCGCCCGGACGGTGCCCGCCCAGGTGGATTCCAGGGCGCCGGCGATCTTGTCGGTGTCGATCTCGCAGATGTCCTGGCCCTCGGTCAGCTCGTCACCCTCGGCGACGAACCAGTCGGTGACCTTGCCGGACTCCATGGACAGGCCCCACTTGGGCATGGTGATCCGCTGGATGCGGTCGGTCACTTGGCTGGTCTCGGCCGGGTCGGTCTGAGTGGTGGTCATGGGGTTCAGCCGTTCCAGTCGGTGACGGTCTTGACCGCGTTCACGATGTCCTGCGGCTGCGGGATATACAGCTGCTCAAGGGAATTGGCGAACGGTACCGGCACGTGCGGCGGGCTGACCATCTTGATCGGCGCCTTCAGGTCGCCGAACGCCTCGGAGCACACCTGGGCGCTGATGTCGGTGGCCATGTTGCAGCGGGGGCTGGACTCGTCGACGATGACCAGCCGGCCGGTCTTCTCGACCGATTCCAGGATGGTGTCCAGGTCCAGCGGGCTGGTGGTGCGCGGGTCGATGATCTCCGCGCTGACTCCGGACGATTCGAGTTCGGCGGCCGCCTCGATCGCCTTGCTGACCATCCAGCCCATCGCCACGATGGTGACGTCGTCGCCCTCGCGGACGATGTTCGCCTCGCCGAACGGGATGGTGTAGCTCTCCTCCGGTACCGGGCCGGTGACGTCGTACATGGCCTTGTGCTCCAGGAAGATCACCGGGTCGTTGTCCCGGATCGACTGGATGAGCAGGCCTTTCACCTCGTAGGGGCTGGACGGCAGGACCACCTTGAGGCCGGGCAGGTGGGTGAAGATCGGGTAGAGCGCCTGCGAGTGCTGGGCCGCGGCGGACAGACCGGCGCCGTACATGGCCCGGATGGTCACCGGGGTCACGGCCTTGCCGCCGAACATGTAGCGGAACTTGGCCGCCTGGTTCATGATCTGGTCCAGGCACACGCCCATGAAGTCGATGAACATGAGTTCGGCGACCGGGCGCAGCCCGCGGGTCGCGGCGCCCACCGCGGCGCCGATGAAGCCGGACTCGGTGATCGGCGTGTCCAGCACCCGGTCCGGGAACTTCGGGTACAGACCCTTGGTGACGCCGAGAACGCCGCCCCAGGCGTCGTCGTCGCCGTCGCCGGCCACCCCGCCGGCCACGTCCTCGCCCATCACGATGACGCTCGGGTCGCGTTCCATTTCCTGGGCGAGGGCCTCGTTGACCGCCTCGCGGTAGCTGATCGTGCGGGTTGCCATGAACTTTCCCCTTCGGGAGTGGGAGTGTCTGTGGGGGTTGGGAAGTGCGCCGACTTGCCTCATACGCAGGTTCTGCATCGATCCGAACCTGCGTACGAGGCAAGTCGACGGGGGGGCTAGTACTTGACGTACACGTCGGTGAGCAGGTCGGCGGCGCCGGGCACGGCGGCGGCCTTGGCCTCGGTGACCGATTCCTCGATCAGCTGCGCGACCTCGGCGTCGACCTTGTCCAGCTGGGCGTCGGTCAGCCGGCCGGTCTCGGTCACCCGGGCCCGGAACCGTTTGAGGCAGTCCAGGCTCTCCCGGGCGTTGCCGATCTCGTCCTTGGGCCGGTAGGTCTGCTGGTCGCCCTCGAAGTGCCCGTAGTACCGGGTGAGTTTGACCTCGATGAGGGTGGGGCCGCCGCCCTCCCGGGCCCGGCGGATCGCCTCGCCGGCCACCTCGTGGACGGCGAAGAAGTCGAAGCCGTCGACGATGACGCCGGGCATGCCGTAGCCGGCGGCGCGATCGGCGATGTTGTCCGCGGACACCGACCACTTGGCCGCGGTGGCCTCGGCGTAGCCGTTGTTCTCGGCGACGAAGATGGCCGGCAGGTTCCACACGGACGCCAGGTTCATCGCTTCCGCGGTGGTGCCCTGGTTGGACGCGCCGTCGCCGAAGAACGCGATGCCGACGCCGCCGTCGCCCTTGAGCTTGGCGGCCAGCGCGGTGCCGCAGATCAGCGGCGGGCCGCCGCCGACGATGCCGTTGGCGCCGAGCATGCCCTTGGACAGGTCGGCGATGTGCATCGATCCGCCCTTGCCGCGGCAGGAACCGGTGGTCTTGCCGAAGATCTCGGCCATCATCGGCTTGATGTCGACGCCCTTGGCGATGCAGTGGCCGTGCCCGCGGTGGGTGGAGGCGATGGTGTCCCGGTCGGCGTCCAGATGCGCGCAGATGCCGGCCGCGGAGGCCTCCTCGCCGGCGTACAGGTGGACGAACCCGGGGATGTCGCCGGTGGCGAACTCGTCGTGCACCCGGTCCTCGAACATCCGGATGGACTTCATGGTCCGGTACGCGTCCAGGAGACGTTCGGGAGTCAGACCGTCGTCGACGTCCGTCGGACGATCGAGCATCTGCGTCATGGGGTTTCCCTTCGGTTGGGCCGGCGTCGGCGTCGGCTGGGGACTATCGGAGAGCGGGGTGGACTAGCGGGCGAGCAGGGCGCGGGTCGACGCGCCCAGCGCGGCGGGCACGTCGATGACCCGGGGACCGTCCTGCCGCAGGGTGACGGTGACGGTGTCGGCGGGGCCGAATTCGAGTTCGCGTTCGCCGTCGACGGCGACGGTGCCCCGGCCCACCGCCACCCGGTGCGGGCGGTCGGGTCGCAGTTCACCGACCGACGTCACCCCGACCGGCTGGAGCAGGCCGGGGGCGAGCGGGGCGAGGACGGTGTGCGCGGCCGCGGCCGGATCGTCGAGAGTGACCACCGCTCCGTGGGCGTCGGTGCGGTGGGTGGGCATCAGCCGCCCGACGATGGAGGACAGGCCGATGCCGTGCGGTTCGCCGAACGTGCAGTACAGCTCGCGCAGCGACGTCCCGGTCCACAGCGCCCGGGAGCCGATGTCGACCGCGGTGCTGACGCACGCGTCGACCAGGGCGACCTCGTGATCGATCCGACCGTCGGCTCGGGCGATCTCGACGTGCAGCAGCTTGCACCGGGTGTCGGGAACGGACGCGGCGCCGATGGCGATCATGCCCAGCGCCATGCCGGCCACCGTCGCCTCCAGCATGATCGGGAACGCATTGTTGGTGCCGGTGGACAGCGCGAGCATCGGGGTGTCGCCCAGGCCCGGCACCGCGGCCCGCATGGTGCCGTCGCCCCCGAGCAGCACGACGGCGGCGGAGCACTGGTCGGCCATGATCCGCGCGTACGCGGTGGTGTCGGCCGCGGTGCCGGTCGGGCGGTCCAGTTCCAGGAAGTCGACCTTCGGCCAGCGCACGTGGGCGGTGGAGCGGGCGTTGGCCAGGCGCGTCATCTCCCGCTGGACGCTGGCCGCGATGCCGAACGTGTCGGTGGACAGCAACACCCGCTCGACCCCGAGAGTGCCGGCCGCGCGCAGGATCCGCAGCACCATGCTGGCCTTCTCGGTGTTCGGGAACACCGACGCCTGGGACACGATGCGGCGGATGTCCCGGCCGGACATGGGGTTCGGGATGATGCCGATGGCGCTGCCCGGCACCACCGGCAGGTCGTCCCCGCGATCCAGGATCACCGCTCTGCTGCCCCTCCCCGCGCGGATCAACTACGCCCGCGCGGATGAACTCGATCGAATTGTGACTGGTGTGACGGAAGTCGACGACTTCATCCGCGCAGCCCAAGTGCGGGATCCGCCGGCGGGCCGGTTACCGGTAGACCATGCCGCCGTCGATGAGCACGGACTGGCCCGTCATGTAGTCCGAGTCCGGACCGGCCAGGTACGAGACGAAGTTGGCCACGTCCTCGGCGGTCTGCGACCGGCCCAGCGCGATGGTGTCGGAGAACTGCTTGAAGGTCGCGCCGACCTCGGCGCCGGTGAGATCGGCGAACCGCTGGTCGATCTCCACCCACATGTCGGTGCCGACCACGCCGGGGCAGTAGGAGTTGACGGTGATGCCGAACGGCGCGTACTCCTTGGCCGCCGCCTGGGTGAGCCCGCGCACCGCGAACTTGGTCGCGCAGTACACGCCCAGCATGGCGAATCCGTCGTGTCCGGCGATGGAGGCCGCGTTGATGACTTTACCGTTGATCTTTCGCTTGTCGCCGCCGGTGCCGGCTCCGCGCTGCTTGAACTTGGCCGCCGCCGCCTGGATGCCCCACAACACGCCCTCGACGTTCACGGCGAGGATGCGGGATACCTCGTCCGGGGTGACGTCATCGATCGGGTTGACCTGCGCGATCCCGGCGTTGTTGATCATGATGTCGAAGCCGCCGAGGGCGGACTCGGCATGGTCGATCGCAGCGTAGACCTGCGACCGGTCGGTGACGTCGGCGGCGAACACGGTGGCCTTGCGACCGAGCGCGCTGACCTCGTCGGCGACGTCCTGCATGGTGCTGCCCTCGCGGTCGACGATGGCGATGTCGGCGCCGTCGGCGGCCAGCCGCAGCGCGATGCCGCGGCCGATGCCCCTGGCGGCGCCGGTGATCAGGGCGACCTTGCCTTCGATGCTCATGCGGTGGTGGTCCTTTCGATGTAGTGGCCGGTCCCGGAGCGAATCGGTGGGCGGGTCGCGGGATGCTGCCGGGGGTGTGCCCCGGTGCCCGCGATCCGCGCGGATCAACCGGCAGCAAATGGGACGGGTGTGACAGGAGTTGACGAGTTCATCCGCGCGGGCGGAGTTGATCCGCGCGGGCAGGGGGAGTGCGGGTCAGGGGTGGACGAGGATCTTGACGTTCTCGGCCTTGTGGTCGATCAGTTCGCGGAAGCCGCCGTCGACGATGTCGTCCACCGCGATCTTGCCGGTGATGAACTGGGCGGCGTCGACCTTCCCGTCCTGCAGCAGCTTGATCGTCGGCTCGTGGTCGTTGCAGTAGGCCAGCGACCCGATCACCGAGACCTCGTTGAAGACCAGGTCGTTCATCGCGACCGTCGCCTCGTGACCCCAGATGGCGACGTTCACCACGGTGCCGCCGCCCTTGGTCGCCTTGATCGCCTGCGCGGTGGCGCCGTCGAAGCCGGCGCATTCGAACGACACGTCGGTGCCCACCCCGCCGGTGAGATCCTTGATCGCGCTGACGATGTCGGTGTCGGTGGGATCGAGCACGGTGGCCGCACCGGCGGCGGTCGCCTTGACCTTGCGCACCTCGGCCGGTTCGACCACGATCACGTTCTGCACGCCCTGGGCGCGCAGCGCCGCCACCGTGACCAGACCGATCGGGCCGGACCCGTACACGGTGGCGCTCTCCCCGGGACGAACCTTGGACAGCCGGACCGCGTGATAGGCGACCGCGAGCGGCTCGACCAGGGCGCCGATGTCGGTCGGCAGGTCGCCGATCGGGAAGGTGCGCCGGGCATCCGCGACCACGTAGTCCGAGAACCCGCCGCCGCCACCGGACAGGCCGATGAAACCCAGGGTGTCGCACACGTTGTAGATACCAGCCCGGCAGCGGGCGCAGGTGCCGCAGGTGATGTACGGCTCGACGACGACCCGCTCGCCGACCGACACGTTGGTCACCCCGTCACCGACATCGGCCACCACCCCTGCGAACTCGTGCCCCAGGCAGACCGGGACGGTCTCACCGGTGAGCGGATGCGGGGAACCCGCCGGCGGCGCGAAGATGGGCCCGTCCAGGTACTCGTGCAGGTCGGTGCCGCAGATGCCGCACCACTCGATCTTCACCTTCACGGTGCCGGGCCGGACGATCGGCTCGGGGATGTCCTCGATCCGGATGTCCTTGTTCCCGTAGTACATCGCTGCCTTCATCGGCGTCCTTCCTGGCCCGGAACTCGACACGACGTCGCCGGTCGAATCGCTCGGGGCTGTGCTCCCGGTCACGGTGTGCAGGAAGGCTAGGACGGCGAGGGTGGCAGCGGGGTTGCAGCGCGGACGGGTTCGATGCGGCGCAGGTCGGCGTCCGCCCGGTCAGGAGGGTCAGATCAGCCGGACGGTCTCCCATTCGGCCTCGAACTCGACCAGCCGATCCCAGTCGTGCAGGATCGGTCGGTAGCGCTCGAACCAGGAGTCGAAGTCCGGTCCCGACGTCGCCCGCCGGTGGTGACCACGATCGGGCCAGCGTTGGACGGCCAGCACCGCCCGGGATCCGTCGACCGACTCCAGGCCCAGCCGGACCGCCGGGTCGAGCCGCCGGTAGTGCGGGATGATCCGACGCTGCACGATGTCCACGACGTCGGCGATGTCGACCCCGTCGCGCAGGCGCCACCGCCGGTAGGTCAGGTAGCCGTCCACGCCGATAGTCTCGCCCACGGCATCCCGGGTTGGCGTGCGCCGGCCGGCTCAGCGACGCTGCGGCAGCGGCTGACCGGGCGCCGCCGGACGACGGCCGGCGGCGGGCACGCCGAACTCGCGGTCGATCCGTCGGAGCCGGGCGGCCAGGTAGGCGCGGGCGGGGTCCGATCCGGGCACGCGGGACAGCAGCAGCCGGATCGCCTGCGGGTCCATCGCGCCGACGTCGGACTCCACCCAGCGACGCAGGTGGACGATGCCGGGCGCGGACAGCACGGCGTGCCGCAGCGACTCGTTCAGCTCGTCCCGCAGCAGCTCGATGGACAGCACGCTGGACCGGGGCAGCAACGGACCGGAGTACGCGTCGAGGGCGGCGGTCAGGTTGCCCGCCCGGACCAGCCGGGCCAGCTGCAGGAAGTCGGCGGTGACGACGAGCCCCGGTTCGAACGCGTACGGGTTGGACCGCAGACAGCCGTCGAGCGCGGCCCGGATCCGGTGCATCTCGGCGCGGACGGTGGTCCGCACCCCGTCGTCGCCGTAGATCTCGCTGGCCAGCTCGTCGGCGGTCAGCCCCTTCGGGTTCAGCGCCAGCAGGCACAGGATCTCGGCCCGTCGTTGGGAGAGCGTGACCGGTGTGCCGTTGACGACCGCGGTGGGCTCGCCGGCGCCGAGGAAACGCAGGTCCAGCGTGGGTCGGGTGGCGCGCGACGGTGCGGACGGGAGCTCGACGAGCAGGTACTCGCCGTGCGGTTGGGCGGGCAGCTCGGAGCCGTCCGGCAGGGTGAGGCGGCCGGTCCGGTGTGCGGCCTCGACGACGGTCGGGGTGAGCACCGGCAGGCTGCCCAGCACGGGCCGGCCGCCGGGACTGAGCAGCGCGATCCCGTTCCGGCCGCGGTGCTGCGCCTGAACCCGCTCCCGCGCCTGCTCGTCGGCCTCCCGGCGGGCACCGCGCAGCATCTCGTGCACCAGCGCCGCGCCGCAGCGGACCAGCGCGAGCGCGTCGGGATTGGCGTTGCGGTAGGGCCCGGACACGTCGAGCACGCCGAGCAGGGCGCGGGTCTCCGGGTCGTACACCGGGGCGGCGCTGCACACCCAGTTGTGGTGACTGCGCACCAGATGCTCGGCGGAGAACACCTGGTTGGCCCGACCCTCGACCACCGCGTTACCGATGGCGTTGGTGCCGACCGCGTCCTCGGACCAGCGGGCACCTTCGATGAACTCCAGGCTCTCGGCCAGCCTGATGACGTCCGGCGAACCGACCCGCCACAACACCTCGCCGGCGGCCGACGCGATGACCAGGATGTGGTTGCCGACCACGGAGTCGTCGGCCAGCAGCCCGGCCAGGGCGGGGACGAACGGGGCCAGCGGGTGCTCGTCGCGCAGCCGGCGGATCTCCCGGATCTCGTGCAGCCGCGGCGGCCGCTGCCCGTCGGGATCGACCCCGGCCGCCAGCGCCCGTTCCCACGAGCTCTGGATCCGGTCGGAGACGGCACCATCGTCATCCCCGGACAACACCTTCTCGTAGGCGAGCCGCAGGGTGCGGGCCCGGTCGTCGGGATCCATGAACGCGGCCCGGGCCCGATGGCGCAGCTCACCGTCGTGGGCATCCGGGCCGATGATCGCGCCGAGCAGATCCGGAGCGCCGGTCGCGCGCGGTGGTGCCGTCCGGTAGGTCATCGTCGTCCTCAGCTGTCGGGGTCAGGGCCGGCCGGAGCGCGTCGACGGCAGCGATAGCCCAAAATCGGACGAACGAGACATGACGCGGCACTGCGGCCTTTCCATCGTGATCCGGCCCGGGACGTCCCGGCAAGGGGGGTCTGCGCGGATCGACTGCAACCCCGGCCGCTCATCACCGAATCCCGTTGCCGCGGCGGCACTGTCATCGACAGGTGCGGCCGCGCGCGGGCGGCGGGGACCGGGGGGTTGCAACCCCGGTGCAACCCCCCGGGGCGGCCCGGTGACCTCGATCATCCCTCCGGGCCCGACCATCCCCACCGGGGTATGGCCAGGCCGTCCGGAATGCCTGCCCGATCCTCGTGGGCCAGGACCCGGTCCACCGCCCACACCATGTAGCCGCGCAGGGCCGCGCGGAACTCCTCGTCGTCCGGCAGGCCGGCGTCGTCGGCGGCGCGACAGAAGCAGTCGACGAACCGTCGTCCCAGGTCGGACATGTCCCCGTTGCCGGCGTGCATCCGCAGCACCGACGACTCGGACCCGCAGGTCGAGCCGTAGGTCGGCGGGCCGCCCAGCACCTGCGCCCAGTAGGCGGCCAGCCGCTGGACATGCTGCGGATGCTGGCCGGGATGCGAGAACGGGTGGTTCAGCTCCGGATCCTCCAGGCAGCGCCGGTGGTGCGCCTGGGCCAGCGCGAGGAAGGCGGCGTCGCCGCCGGCGAATTCGTACAGGGTCGGCCGCATGCCGCCCATCCTGCTCCTCGGCACGACGGTGGGTCGGCGGCCTCGGCGCGACCCGGCCGACGGTCACGAGCCGTCACCCGCAGCCGGCCGCCCAGGTGCGGAAGCCGCCGTCCAGATTGGCCACGTCCCGGCCCAGCTGGCGCAGCAGCCGGGCCGCGGTGTGCCCGCGCTGACCGACGGCGCAGGTGACGACGACCGGTCCGGCCGGGATCTCGCGCGCCCGTTCGCGGAGCTCGTCGAGCGGGATGTTCAGCGCCTTCGGGATCGATCCGTCCGCGAACTCGGCGGGTGTGCGGACGTCGACCAGGGTGGCGCCGTCCTCGACCAGCTTGTCGACCTCGTCCCACTGCACCGTCGGCTCGCCGGCGGCCAGGTTGTCGGCGACCATGCCGAGCATGTTCACCGGATCCTTGGCCGACCCGTACTGCGGCGCGTAGGCCAGTTCCAGGTCGGCCAGGTCGCCGGCGGTGAGCCCACCGCGGATGGCCGTGGCGATGACGTCGATCCGCTTGTCCACGCCGCGGCCGCCGACGCCCTGGCCGCCGAGGATCGCGTCGGTGTCGGCATCGACGAGCAGCTTGAGGGACATCGGCTCGGCGCCCGGGTAGTAGCCGGCGTGGTTGGCCGGGTGGGTGTGGATCGCCCGGTAGGCGCGGCCGGTGGCGCGCAGCCGCTTCTCGTTGCTGCCGGTGGCCGCGGCGGTCAGCCCGAAGACGCCGACCACGGCCGTGCCGAGCGCGGGGCTGGCGGTGACCGGCCGGCCGGCGATCACGTCGGCGACCAGCCGCCCGTGCCGGTTCGCGGTGTTGGCCAGCGGGATCATCGTCGGGCTGCAGTCCAGCGCGTCGATCTTCTCGGCCACGTCGCCGACGGCGAAGACGTGCGGGTCGGACGTGCGCTGGTGATGGTCGACGACGACGCCGCCGCGGGCGCCGATCGCCAGGCCGGCCGCGCGGGCGAGCGTCGACTCGGGCCGGACACCGACCGCGGCGATCACCAGATCGGCCGGCAGGCCGGTGCCGTCGTTCAGGTCGACCGAGCCGGCGTGGATGGCGGTCGCGCCGGCCCCGGTACGGACCCGGACACCGTGGCGTTCAAGGTGTTCGGCGACGGGCGCCGCCATCTCCGGGTCGAGTGGCGCCAGGATCTGGTCGGCGAGTTCGACGATCGTGACGACGACGCCGCGTCGGGTGAGGTTCTCGGCCAGTTCGAGACCGATGAACCCGCCGCCCAGGATGACGGCCGAGCTGGCATCGGCCAGGGCGGCCATGATCGCGTCCATGTCGGCCAGGTCGCGCAACACCATCGCCCGGTCGATGCCGGGGATCGGCGGCCGGACGGGCGCCGCACCGGTGGCGAGAACCAGTTCGTCGTAGCCGATCTCGGATGCCTCGTCGGTGCACAGGTCCAGCACCGACACGGTGCGGGCCGTGCGGTCGATCGACCGCACCTCGTGCCGGACGCGCACGTCCAGCCGGAATCGGTCGTACAGACCCTGCGGCGACTGGAGCAGCAGGTCGTCCCGGTCGGCGATCGCGCCGCCGAGGTGGTACGGCAGCCCGCAGTTGGCGAACGACACGTGGTCGCCGCGTTCCAGCACGACGATCTCCCGGGTCTCGTCGTTGCGGCGCAGGCGGGTCGCCGCGGACATGCCGGCGGCGACCCCGCCGACGATCACCGTCCGGCGCCTTCCGTTGGTGGTCATGTCAGCCCCGCCGTCCGAACAGACCGGCGAACATGCCCTTGCTGCTCTTGGTCTCGGGGCTGCAGGTGCAGCGATCGGCGCGCGGGACGGTTGCCATCACCGCGTCCACATGCTGGCCGCAGCCGGCCCAGGTCGTCTTGCCGCAGGTCTTGCACGCCACCGCTCGGCACATCGTCCCTCATCCTCTCGTATACCCCCCTGGGTATCTGGCATCGAGCGTAGCAGACACCCCGGGGGGTATGCTGTTACCTATGCAACTGCCCGACGACACCGCCGCCACCGTGCTCACCCGTCTGCGCCGCGCGCACGGCCAACTGGCCGGCGTGATGCGCATGCTGGAGGAGGGGCGCGACTGCGAGGACGTGGTGACCCAGCTCGCCGCGGTCAGCAAGGCGCTGGACCGGGCCGGGTTCAGCCTGGTCGCCGGCGGTCTGCGGGCGTGCCTGACGCAGGACGAGCCGGAGATCGACACCGCCAAGCTGGAGAAGCTCTTCCTGGCGCTGGCCTGAGCCCGCTACAGGCCGAGCGCGGCCCGGGCGAAGGCTCGGGCGACCGGCGTCGTCGGCTGGTCGGGTGCCGGTGGCCGTCCGTCCCGGAGCGGCAGCACCTGCAGGTACTCGAGGACATGCAGGGTGGGCATCATCAGGTAGTGGGCATCGCGCGTCGTCATCTCTTCGCGGTCGCCGTTGCGCCAGCCGAATGCGTTCAGTCCGTTGACGACGAGTTGCTCGCGGCCATCTTTGCCGACGCCGGCGGCGATACCGAGCAGGATCAACGATCCGGCCTGACGGGCCGCCTCGGCATCCGGTCGGCGGCCCGCCAGGCCGAGCGGCATGGCGGCGACGAGGTGCTGCCACAGCAACTCGGCGTCGTCACGGGCGCGGCGACCGGCCTTGGTCGGCAACAGCCGGCCGTTTGCTTGCGAAGCAGGCCGAGGGTCTGGGCGGACTCGCGGAAGTGCAGGACCGGAATGGTGTGACCCTCCCGGTTCGCCGACCTCATCCACAGCTCGTCCAGCTCCAGTTCGACCCCGGTGTCGTGAACCAATTGCGGCGGGAGGTAGCCCGCCGACGTCAGTTTCACGCCGTCGTCGCCGATCCGGTCGAGCAGCCAGGAGTAGTGCCGGACACACGCGGCGCGGTCGGCCGCCGAGATCTCCGGTGCCCGGGCGGCCAGAGTGTCCAGGGCGGCGCCGATGTCGTGCGGAAGGTGGATTCGCGCGAGCAGGTCGCCCAGCACTGAGTCCGGGTCGATCGTCGGTGCCCGCAGGCCGGTGCGCCGGGCGATCGCGTCGTTGACGTGTTCAACGTCGAAGTGCTCGGGGTCGTAGTCCTCGCCGGCCCAGGTGCGCATCCGGTCGCGTTCCGGGCCGGGCGGTCCGGCGAGGGTGTCCAACAGCTCTTGAAAGCCCGGGGTTCCGCCGCAGTCCTCGGGTGGGCAGGCCCGTTCCCCGGCCAGGCAGTGGGCCACCGGCTCGTTCGCTGCCCTCGTCCGGACCTCCTCCAGATCCAGGGCGTGCAGCCAGTCGTCACCGAAATCATACTGGTACCAGAGCCTCTCGCCCGGCTCGACCAGCACCTGGTCGAGCCGAACCAGTCGCACGTCGACGCCCAGCAGTCCTTCGTCGATGGACCCGCGATCGAGGTACCGTTCGGCGCCGGGGTCGTGCGGGTCGTCACCGCTGACGAACGAGTCCAGGTGGTAGTTGGACCAGCCCATGACGAGTTGCAGGACCTCGTGGACCCGGTCGAGAGTCAGGTCGCTGGCGATGTCGAACCGGCGCCAGATCGGCGGCTCGATCTCCTCCAGGGCCACCCGCACCCGGTAGGTCATCGCCTCGTCGCGTGGGGGTCGGCGACGCGACTCGGGCACGGCCTGGAGGTGTCCGCCGGGGCGGCGGGGTCGTGTCTGCGGCACCGACGCAGGGTACCGGCGCCGTGCTCGCGGGCGGGGCGTGGCGGTGTGCCGCGGGCCGGGTCTTGCGGGGCGCCGGGCTCCGCGGGCGTGGTGGTTCCCTGCACCGGTTCGGACCGCGGATGTCCGACGCGCTCCGGACGCGGGGAAGCCTCGGGCGCGTCCGGCGACTCGATCGTGCCCGGCGCGCGGGTCAGCTCATAGCCGCAGCCGGTGGTTGCGGCGGGGTCGTTGGGCGGGGTCGATCCAGGTGGGTGGGATGACCTCGGGGTGGCCGTCTGTGCCCATCCGGATCTGCCAGTCGCCGCCGTGGATGAGGGTGTGGTGATGTCCGCAAAGGACGGCGGCGTTGGCCAGGCTGGTCGGTCCGCCATCGGCCCAGAACCAGATGTGGTGCAGGTCGGCCCAGCGGGCGGGCCGGTCGCAGCCGGGGAAGACGCATCCGCCGTCGCGCAGGATCGCGGCGCGGCGGATGCCGGTGGGCCAGATGCGGGTGGCCCGGCCGATGTCCAGGGGTTCGGCGGCGGAGCCGAGGACGGCGGGGATCAGGTTGCAGTCGCACAGGATCCGCCGGGTGACGGCGGGTGGGACGGTGCTGCCGGTGGCGTCCAGGGTGGCGGGGCCGAGTTGACCGGTGATGGTGTCGAAGTCGACCGTCATGGTGACGTGCGGTCGTTCGCCGCCCTGGATCGGGCCGTCGCCCAGGGTCAGGTACGCGTCCAGCACGGCGGTCAGGGCGTGGGCGAGGCGGGTGGCGGCGGGGCGCTGGTCCTTGATGCCGTCGGTTTCGGGGCGGGGCTTGGCCAGTGGGTCGGTGGCGGCGATGAACGCGGCGACGGTCTGGTCGTCGAGGCGGCCGCGGATGGGGGTCAGGCCGGTGCGGGCGTCCCGGGTGCCGAGGGCGAGTTCGGCGCGGTCGGCCGGGTCGCGGGGTTCGTCGTCGCCGTCGGGGTCCAGGGTGTCCAGCAGCTTCTGTGCGGTCCTGGCCAGGTGGATGGGGTCCATGGTGCCGGCGTAGCCGACGAGGGTGTGTTCGGCCTGCCGGCGGATCTCTGGGGCGATGTCGGTGGGGATGCGTTTCATGGTCTTGACCACGATCGAGGCCTGTTCGGCGCCCACCTCGCCGGCGGCCAGCGCGGCACCGAGTTCGGGGAGTTGGGGTGGGATCTCGCCGCCGCTGATGGCGTCCTGGGGCAGGATCTGGGCGGCCGCGCGGACTCTGGCCTTGGCGTCGCCGGGGCCGATCGACAGGGTGGTGCGTAGCAGCGCGGCGGTGGATGGCTGCCCGTGGGTCTGGGCGAGCCTGGCGAGGTCGATCTCGCCGGCGAGGCCGACCTGGACGACGTACATCAGGTGGGCCAGTTGCTCGATTCCACGGGCGGTGTCGAGCAGGTCCTGGCCGGCGAACTTCCACCATTCCGCGTCCAGCAGGCAGGTCAGCCCGGCGCGTACCTGCGCGGCGACGGCCTCGGCGTCGGTGCGGGTGGTGATGCTGCCGGTCATGAGTCGACTCTCGCACAGGGGTACGACAGTGCCATCGAATCGGAGACCCGACCGTCGCGCACGCGCTCAACAACGCCAGCGGCGTCGCGGCGGACACTGAACGTCCCGGTCATGGAACAACCCTCGCACACCGGTACGACAGTGCCCTGACCTGCTGGGACGCTCCTGGGTCAGCCGGCGGGCACCGCCTCGAACACCATCTGCAGGCCGTTGTCCGGGTGGTAGGTCCAGGTGACGTTGCAGTTGCGGCCCTCCGCCTCCAACGTGCCGTCCAGGGCGCGGGTCCGACCCATGCGGTCGATCACCGCCGAGCTGAATCCGAGTTCTTCCAGCATGTTCCGCAACGCGGGCGTCGCCTGCGTCAGGCTGTAGGCCGTGATCGTGATGCTCACCGAATCGGCGTCACCGGAGACGGGAACCACTCCGGCGAAATGCTTGTCGGCGACGGCCCGGACGTCCGGCACCTGCGTTCGAGCGACAGCGGCGGCGGTCACCGACTGTTGGAGTGCCGACAACTGGTTGTTCGTGCTGATCCACAGTGCCGTCATCGCACCGAGCGCGACGACCAGGACGCCGATGACGGCGAGCATTGCCTTCGACACAGGCGTCCTGGCCGGGACGGCGGGCTTCGGCGCGACGGTCGGAAGCGGACCGGTGGGTCGATCCGAGACGTCGAATCCCGGGCTCTGACTGTCGGTCATGTCCGTGCTTCTTCGGGAAGGGTTGTCGTCGAACAACGTCAGCCGACCTGGGTCCAGGGCGCGCAGTACCGGGATTCGAAGGCGACGTCCGACGAACTGATCGTCACCACAGTGGGGCCGTTGCTGTTGGCGATGATGTCGTCGAACGTGCCGTTGGTGCCCGACAGTCGCGCCCAATAGCAGTTCTCCCCATCCGAGCGGTAGGTGCCGGGCTGGATATCGGTGCCGACGATATTGATGCCGTTCTTGATGGTGGCCGTCGGACCGGCTGCCGCCTCGGTGGTGGTTGCGGTCTGGGTGACCGTCACCGGTGGGGCGGTGACCGTGGTCGGGTCGGCGGTGACGGTGACCGGTGCCGGGGTCGACGTCACGGTCTTGGTAACCGTCGTTGGCTTCGCGGTGACCGTGACCGGCGTCGGCGCGGCCGCCGGCTGGACCGCTTCCTGCTTGACGGATGCACGGCCGACGGCGACGGCCGCCACCAGGGCGACGACCGCCGCCACGATGGCGACGATCTTGCCACGACCCGAACCCTTGGTCGGTCCGCCGGTGGATGGATCCGACGGTCCCGGGTACTGCATTCCCCCTGGGGTGGTGCTCACGATCGCTCCCTTGCGAGTCGAATTCTGATGATCTGAATCGGTGACGAATGGGACATTCTGCGATCACGCGGCCGGCACCGGCTTCACCCGAACGGGTTCGGACCGCGCGGCCCGTGAGCCGACCCCGCTGCGGCTCACCGGCAGTCGGTCTCAGGCGGCGGCAGGCACCATGTCGGTGACGCCGGCCAGCGCGGTCACCGCCTGCCCGAGCAGCCGGTCCAGCCCGGTGCGCAACCCATCGGCCTCATTGTCGATCTTGACGGCGTTGCTGCTCACCAGCCCCGAGAGCCGCTTGACCTCGTCGATGCGGCCGAGCAGATCGATGGCCTCGGTGAGCTTTTCGCGGGCCGTCGCGATCTCCGCGGTGTCCTGCCGGGCGTTCGCGGCGATGGCGCCCAGCCGCAGCATCTGCACCACCGTCCGCAGCAGGGCAGCGTCATCGGTGTCGGGATCGAAGGCCATGGCGACCCGGCGCGCTCCGAACGCCCGCATGGTGTGCCCACCGAGCTGTTCGGGGGAGCGCACCAGGCCGAGCGAGGCGAGCGCCGCCCGGTTGCGTTCCGCCTCGTCCAGGTACTCGTTCCAACTCGTGCGTTTGGAGTCGGTCACCTCGACGACGAGGTTGACGCCGCCGTCGACCGACAGCACGCCGTCCCCCTTCTTGCTCCGCGGCACCACGCCCGGCCTGGCCCCGGTTGGCGCGTACTCGTCGCCGAGGCCGACGGCGATGTCCTCCATCAGCGCATGGACCTGCTGCTCGAAGGCACCGCCTTTGAGGGTGGTCAGCTTCGCGGTCGCGGTCGCCGCATCGGCCGCGGCGTGCGCGGCCCGAACCGCCGTGGTGAGCTCGTCCACCTTGGTTTCGAGATCCCGATGGTTGCGCTCCAACGCCTGGCTCAGGTCACGCTGCTGCCGGGTGAGTTCGGCGTTGTGCCTGGCGATCGGCGACGTCGGGTCGGCCGGGTCGAACTGGCGGGTCACCTTGTCGATCAGGTCGGCGGTCTGTTTGGTGGCCCGGTCGTCGAGTTCACGTCCGAACCGGTCGAGCACGGGCGTCAGCCGGCCCAGCAGTTCCGGGTTATCCCCGCCGAGCAGCCGGCCAATCTCGTCGACCAGGGACTTGCGGGCGCCCTCCACGTTCTCCGAGAAGCTTTGCCGAGCAGCCACTCCGGCGTCGGCGATCGCCTTCTTCGCCTCGGCAGACGCCCGTTCCATCGCGGTGGTCGCGGTAGCGATGGCTTCAGTGGTTGCCCTGGCCGCCTTGCTGCTTGCTTCGGTCGTGCGGTCGCCGACCTGCGCGACGAGGGTCTCCAGGCGCACATGGTCCTGCACCCCGCCGGCGCCGGCGATCGCATGGACGCCGATGGTCAGGGCCTGGCTGATGAAACCCGACAGGTCGGTGTTGTCCATCCGATCGGGCGCGACGACCGGACCGCGGCGGCCCGTCGACCACCGGCGGGACTCGGTGACCACCACCGGGTCCGTGATGAACAGCGACTCGACGACGACCGCGTCGCGGTGCGTGTCGTAGCGGGCGGACGGGGCGGGAGCGGCGAAGCTGGTCATGGGGTTCCTCCGGTCGGGTCGGGGTGGCTGCGGCGTGGTGACCAGACTGGAATCAGTCGGGATAACCGACAATGAGATTCTTTGATAAGGGGGGATATCAGCTGCTTCATTGACGCAGCATGCGGGCCGGGGTTGACTTCATGCCAGACTGATCGATCCGGAGAGGGGAGTCGATGACCACCGCATCCGTGGCGCTGCGCCTCGGCCTCGCCGACGTTGCCGGCCTCGCGCACGTCCAACGGCCGGTCGTGTCGATGTGGCGCGCCCGCAGCGCCCGCTCCGACCTGCCCTTTCCGACTCCGATCGAGATCACCGGCGGGCAGGAGTGGTTCGACGGACCGGAGGTCGTGGCCTGGCTGGAGACCACCGGTCGTGGAAACAACCCGGACGCTCGAGCCGACCTGGCCGCCTTCGCCGGCCTGGACGGCGGCTCACCCGCCGGCGACGAGACGATCTTCCTGGGCCTGACCGCACTGCTGTGCCTGACCGCGATCACCGGACGGCAGTTGGGCGGCGTCGACGCCGATGACGTTTTGGACCTGGCCGACGAGGCCGACCCGGACGACGGACTGGTCTACCGGGAGATTGAGGCCCTGCAGGACCGGATCGGGCCGCTGGCGCACTACTGCGATCTGCTGGTCGACGCCGCGTACAACCCGGTCGCCGCGTTGGAGAAGCTGATCGGCGAGCGGTTCCGTCGGTACGTTCCCGCGCAGAGCACGGTCGCACTGACCGAGACCGCGCACCGGCTGATCGGCGACGCGGTGATCGCACTGGCCGGCGACGCCGGCTACGACACGCTGACCGTGGTCGATCCGACCGACGGGGGCAGCGACCTGCCGATAGCGGTGGCCGAACGCGCCGATGGCCGTCCCTTCGCTGTGGTCACCGATGATGCCGACGACCCGGCCGGCCGGCTGGCCCGACGGCGGTTGCGCGTGCACGACATCCACCGCGCCCCCGAACTGGGCAGTGCCCGGCCGGGCGATCAGCCGGAGGAGTCGATCCTGCTCGTCCGGTATCCGTCACCTGGACGTCCGGGCATGACCGCGCTGGAGGCCATGGATGCGGCGACCGATCTGCTGCTGGGGACCACAGAACGGCAGCGGGTCCTGGTGCTGGCGCCGGCCGCGATGCTCACCGACCGCCTCAAGGACCGGGCCGACCGGCTCGCCCGCGACCGG
>JBDHZW010000063.1:0-21952 GCA_039812105.1 Nakamurella sp. | reverse complement strand
TCGGCGTCCGCGGTGCCGGTGGGGGCGTCGGGGTCGCCGGCGGTGTGGGGGCCGGGGCCGCCAGGTCGAGCGGGTCGGAGCGCGGCGGGGCCGCCTGTTTTCGGGCGGTGCTCCGCCCGGCGACGAAGTCGGCCAGTGCCGACGTGGACCCCCCGCGCCCGCCGGGCGTGACCGGCCCGGGCCGAGTCGTCCCGGTGACCGCCACCCGCGAGCGGTGCCGCAGCCAGGGCAGATCGGTGCGCGCCGGTGCCCGGCCGGGCGCCCGGGGGTCGACGCTCACCGCTTCGCCACCGGGGTCACAGCGGCACCCCGTAATCGGCGGCGATGCCGGCGATCCCGTTGTCGTACCCCTGGCCGATGACCTTGAACTTCCACCCGCTGGAGTGCCGGTACAGCTCGCCGAGCAGGATCGCGGTCTCGGCCCGCAACCCGGGCGCGAGGTTCTCCGACCGCACCAACTCCTGCCCGTTCCGTTGGTCCAGCACCCGGATCGAACAGTCGCGCAGCTGGCCGAGGGAGCGCCGGGCGCCGGGTCCGTCGTTGACGTACAGCGCGACCACGATCCGGTGGATCTCCGCCGGCACGTCCGGCAGGTCGACCTCGACCTGCTCCCGGTCGTCGCCGAGCAACTCGTCGCGCCGCGTCACCGACTCATCGGGCGAGGCGATCTGGTTGAAGAACACGAAGTAGCGGTCGGACGGCGCCCGGCTGTCCCGGTCGCACAGGATGGTGGCGGCGACCAGGTTGTCCGACAGGGCCTGCTCGGCCCCGGCGTTCCAACGCACGCCGAGCACCACCCCGGTCAACGACGGGATCTCCTGGGTGAGGGCGACGTTCGCGCCGCGGCGCAGCGGGGGGGCCATTACAGGTCGAGCTCCGATTGACCGAACTTGGAGCGCAGGAAGTTGCCCTGCGCGACGAGGGAATTGGCGTCGTCGTTCTGCACCGCGGCCAGCACCTCGGACGCCGAGGAGAGCAGGAAATCCAGTTGCTCGTTCAGCGCCGCGGTCGGGGTGATGCCGTTGGGCCGCGGATGGTGCCGGGCCGCCGGGTCGAGAGCGAGGTAGGTCCGCAGGGTGGTCGGCAGGTAGTCGCGCAGGATGCCGTTGATGGACACCCGGGCATGGATGTCCAGGTCCCGGTCCCGGGTGGTGAACAGCACCGTGTCGACGACGTCGGTCACCCGCCGAGCGGTGACCACCGCCTCCACCGGCAGCTGGCCGGCCTGCGCGTTGATGAACCGGTTCGCCTGGAACCGCAGGGCGGCCAGCGCCTGCGGGCTGTCCTCCTCCGGGGTCGGCGGACGCACGATCGGGTCGTTCGGCCGACGCTCCTCGTCCCGGCCGAACAGCCAGTTCATCACCACGCTGCGCGAAACCCCCGATCAGGATCCGGAGTTCAGCTCACCGCGCCGCACCCGTTCCAGATAGGGCTGGGCCCGGTCGATCTGGCCCTGCAGCGCATTGACCGTCTGGGCCATGCTGTCCACCGCCTGGGCGCGGAACGTGTCCACGGCGTCCATCGCCTGGAACACGTTGTCGAACGCCTGCTGCAGCTTCTCCACGGACACCGTCGCACTGGCCGCCTGCTCGTGGATCTGCGCACCCTGGATCTTCAGCTGTTCCGAGGTCCGGGCGATCAGGTCGCCGGTGGCCGCGTTGAGGCCGGTGATCTGGTCGAGCACCAGCTTCTGCCGGGCCAGCGCCTGGGACACGATGACGGCGGTGCGCAACGCGGCGATCGTGGTCGTCTGCGCCCGGTCCACCCCGCGGATCAGTTCGAGGTTGTTCTTGCGAACCAGATCCAGGGCCATGTAACCCTGCACGGCGACGGCCATCTGGGTCATGATGTCCTGCTTGCGCTGCCGGATCGGGAACAGCGCGTCCGACCGCAGGGTGTTCGCGTCCTCGGTGCGGCCCTGCGACTCCAGGACCCGGACCTGGTCCTCGACCGCGACGTCCAGCGCGGTGGCCAGCTCGTTGTACTCGGTGAGCTTGCCCATCAGCGTCCACATGTTGGCCTTCTCGACCTCGATGGCGCCGTTGTCCTTGCGCAGCTCGTCCTGGCCGGAGGCCAGCGCCCGGACGATGGCGTCCAGGTGGCTCTGCGCGGACTGGTACTTGGCGAAGTAGCGGTCGATCTTGTCCCCGCCGGGGATCCACTTCAGCACCTTCTTGATGCCGGTCAGGTCGGCCCGGTTCGGGTCCAGCTCGGTGATCGTCACCCGCAGGTCGGACAGCGTCTTGGCCACCCGCGTCTGCGCGTCGCCGCTGCTGCCGCCCTTGCTGCCCTGCAGCACCGCGGCCGGGCGGTCCAGCATCCGGCTGGACACGTTGGCCGACTCGCGCATCTCCCGGTCGCCGAGCGCGGTGATCGCCTCGATCTTCTTGGCGAACTCCGGCGAGCGGACGTCCATCGCGGACAGCTCCATCGCGAAGGAACTGGCCCGGGTCTGCAGCTCGGCCTTGCGCGGATCGGCCACCGCGATCGCGCCGGCCGCCTGGGTCGGCTCGACGACCTGGACGGGTGCCGGCGGCGTCAGCACCAGCGCGCCGCCGGACGCGCCTCCCGTGGACCCTGAGCCGGATCCGAGATCGAGGTCGGTCATCGAGAGGCGCTCCTTCTGGCTGGGCTGGACGTCCATGACACTGCCATGGCCAACAATTCCATCTACGGCCCATGGTAGGGCGCAGGTCCGACAGCCGGTCCTGGACCGGAACCGCAGGAAAGCCGAGGCCAGCCACATGCACGTCCTGGAGCCACTGATCTTCCTGGTCATCGGGGTGGTCGCGGTCAACGGCATCGCCGGGAAGATCGGCATTCCCGCGCCCATCCTGCTGCTGGCGGCCGGCGTCGCGGTGTCCTTCATCCCCGGCGTGCCGCAGGTCGAGGTCGACCCGGAGATCGTGCTGACCGTGCTGATCCCGCCCCTGCTGTTCGCCGCAGCGACCGAGGCGTCGGTGGTGGCCCTGCGCACCCTGCTGCGGTCCATCACCCAGCTGGCCGTCGGCATGGTGCTGGTCACCGCGTTCGCGGTGGCCGCGGTGGTGTACGTGCTGATCCCCGGCATCCCGTTCGCCGCCGCACTGGCCCTGGGCGCGATCGTCGCGCCGCCCGATGCCGTCGCGGCGATCGCGGTGGCCCGGCGGGCCGGGCTGCCGCGCCGGGTGGTGACCGTGCTGGAGGGCGAGTCCCTGTTCAACGACGCCACCTCGCTGGTGCTGCTCCGGGTGGCGCTGGTCGGCCTGTCGATCGGCAGCATGTCCTGGGGGCAGGCCGTGCTGGAGTTCGCCTGGGCGACCGCCGGCGGCATCCTGGTCGGGCTGGCCGTCGGCGTCGCGCTGTCCTGGGCCCGCCGGCACACCGGGTCGACGCTGGCCACCACCGCGCTGTCGCTGGTCGCCCCGTTCGTCGCCGATCAACTCGGCGAAGCGGTCGAGGCCTCCGGCATCCTGGCCGTCGTGGTGGCCGGTCTGGTGCTCGGCTACCGCGCGCCGTACGACCTGAAACCGCAGGTGCGGCTGACCCTGACGGCCACCTGGAGCACCGTCCAGTACATCCTCGAAGGCACCGTGTTCGCGCTGATCGGCCTGCAGCTGTGGGCGATCGTCACGGCACCGGACATCGGCCGGCACCCGGTGCTGATGATCTCCGGGGCGGTCCTGCTGACGGTGATCCTGATCCGCCCGGTGTGGATCTTCCTGCTCAACACCCTCGGCCGGATCCTGCGCCGGCCGAGCGCGTTCACGGACTGGCGGCCGCTGGCCGCGGTGTCCTGGGCCGGCATGCGCGGGGTCGTCTCGCTGGCCGCCTCCCAGACGCTGCCGCTGGACACCCCGTACCGGGCCCTGCTGCTCACCTGCACGATCGCGGTCATCCTGGGCACGCTGGTGGTCCAGGGTCTGTCCCTGCCGGCGATGATCAAGTGGCTGCACTTCCCCGGCGACCCGGCGGCGGAGGTCGACGCGGAACGGATGGCCGCGCTGGACGAGGCGAAGAAGGCGATCGCCGACGCCGTCGAAAAGGACATCGCCGACAACGACGTCCCACCCGAGCGGGCCCGCCGGATGCGGATGTGGGTGCAGACCCGCGACTGGCGGGCGCTGACCGACAGCCGGTCGTCGTCCGACACCGGCCGCACCCGGCTGACCCGGCTGGTCGACTGGAACCGCGAATTGATGAACATCGAGCGGGACGTGTTCGTCGGCATGCGCAACTCCGGACGCATCTCCGAGGAGGTCATGCGGGAGATCGAATACGGGCTGGACCTGGAGGAGGCCCTGCTCGATCAACGCATGGACATGGCGACCGGACATCTCGACCAGTTGCACAGCACCCGGGACGATCCGTCGGACGGCGATCCGCCGCCCGACCGAACCTGAGGATCGGCGGCGGTGTCGGAGCGGTCTGGCACGCTGGTGGGATGACGGATCTCGGCCACCCCCGGTGAGGGCCCGCCTGCGCCGGCTGGTCAACACCCGGCAGCGCAAGATCACCGCGGTCGTCCTCGTCGTGCTGCTCGTCGCCGCCGTCGTCTGGGTGGCCTGGCCGGCGCCGGCGCCGGCGCCGGTCGCCGAACGGGACGTCACCATCACGGCCCCCGGCGGTCCCGGAGTGGACGAGCCGGTCCGGCTGGACGCGACGATGTACCTGCCGCAGCGCACCCCGGCCCCGGCCATCATCATGGCCCACGGCTTCGGCGGGTCGAAGGACTCCGTCGCGTCCGACGCGCAGCAGTTCGCCCGGGAGGGCTTCGTCGTGCTGGCCTACTCGGCCCGCGGGTTCGGCGCGTCCACCGGGCAGATCGGCCTGGACTCGCTCGACTACGAGATCCCCGACGCCCGAACGATCATCGACTGGTTGGCGGAGCAGCCCGAGGTGCAGCTGGACGGGCCGGGCGACCCGCGGGTGGGGGTGACCGGCGGGTCCTACGGCGGGGCGCTGTCGCTGATGCTGGCCGGCACCGACCGGCGGGTCGACGCGGTCGTCCCGTTGATCACCTGGAACGACCTGGAACAGTCGCTGTTCCCGAACGCGCAGACCACCCAGGCAGACCTGGCGGCCCGGACCCCGGCGGCCGCCGACGGTGTCGACGACGGGGTGTTCAAGAAGTTCTGGACGTCCACCCTGATGGCCTCGGTGACGACCGGCGCCGCGCTGTCCGCGTCCGGCATCGCCCAGGGCGACACCGGCGACAGCAATTTCGTCCGCCGGGGCACCGGTACCTCGTCCGCCGCGCCGAGCCCGGACTCGGGGTCCACCACCGGCGTGTCCCCGCAGGCGGCGGCCGCGGCGCTGGCCGGCAGCTGCGGGCGGATGATGGTCCAGCTGTGCGCCGGCTACGCGCAAGCCGCGCAGACCGGCCGGATCGGACCGGAGTTCTCGGCCCTCCTCGAACGGTCGAGCCCCAAGACGGTGGTCGGCAACATTACCGCGCCGACCCTGCTGGTCCAGGGCGAGAAGGACACGCTGTTCCCGCTCTCCGAGGCCGACGCCAACGCCCGGGCGATCGCCGCCAACGGCGCCACGGTGGCCGTGACCTGGTACAACGGCGGTCACGACGGCGGCAGCACGCCGGACGCGGCGACCGAGGCGCGGATCACCGACTGGTTCCAGTACTACCTGGCCGGGGTGGGCCCACCGCCGTCCACCGCGTTCCGGTACACGGTCGACGGGCCGCTGTCCGACACCGGTTCCGCCCGCAGCCGCACCCTGGAGGTGCCCGCCTACCCCGGGCTGGCGGCCGGCTCCACCACCAACCGCACCGAGATCGCGCTGTCCGGCGATCCCCAGTACGTGGTGAACCCGCCGGGCGCCGCGCCCGCTTCGGTGTCCAGCCTGCCCGGCATCTCCGGGCTGGCGTCGACCGCCCTGTCCACCCTGGCCGGCGGGTTGCCCGGGCAGACGGCGCGGTTCGATTCGGCGCCGTTCGACACGCTCACCGTGCTGGCCGGCACCCCGCGGATCACGGTCACCGTGTCCAAGGTGCCGATCCCCGGCACCCTCGACGCGGCCGGCGGAACCGACGCGGCCGAGGGCGCGGTGCTGTACGGGTCGATCTCCAAGGTGTCCCCCGGCGGCACCAAGTCGCTGGCCGGCGGCGCGGTCGCCCCCGTCCGGCTGACGAACCTGCCGGACGACGGGTCGCCGGTCACCGTCACGATCAGCCTGCCGGCGGCCGCGCTGCAGGTGGAGGCCGGGTCGACGCTGGAGGTGGCGCTGGCGACCACCGACCAGGCCTACGCCGGGCCGACCGCGCCGGCCGCCTACCGGATCGCGCTCGCCGACGGCTCGTCCGGCACCGGACTCTCGGTGACCGGGGTGAGCGCGCCCGAGGTGGGCGGCGAGCGGGTGTCCGCGCCGGACATCCCGGTGTTCCAGCTGGTCGGGTTGATCGTGCTGGCCGTGATCGTGGTGCTGGCCCTGGTTCTCGGCGGCCGGGTGCGTTCCCGGCGGGCCGATGTCGACCCGGCGCTGGTCGACGTGCCGCTGTCGATCAAGGCGCTGGGCAAGTTCTACCCGGGCGGGGTCAAGGCGGTCACCGACGTCACCTTCCGGGTCGAGGCCGGCCAGGTGCTGGGCCTGCTCGGACCCAACGGGGCCGGCAAGACCACGACCCTGCGGATGGTGATGGGGCTGATCACCCCGACCGAGGGGGAGATCCGGGTGTTCGGGCACCGGGTGAAGCCCGGCTCGCCGATCCTGTCCCGGATCGGCAGCTTCGTCGAGGGCTCCGGGTTCCTGCCGCACCTGTCCGGCCGGGCCAACCTGGAGCTGTACTGGAAGGCGACCGGCCGGCCGGCGCAGGACGCGCATCTGGCCGAGGCGATGGAGATCGCCAACCTGGGCAACGCCATCGACCGGAAGGTGCGGACCTACTCGCAGGGCATGCGGCAGCGGTTGGCCATCGCCCAGGCCATGCTGGGCCTGCCGGAGCTGCTGCTGATGGACGAGCCGACCAACGGCCTGGACCCGCCGCAGATCCACGCGATGCGCGAGGTGCTGCGCCGGTACGCGGCCACCGGGCGGACCGTGCTGGTGTCCAGCCACCTGCTGTCCGAGGTGGAGCAGACCTGCACGCACGTGGTCGTCGTGCACCTGGGCCGGACGATCGCCGCCGGGACCGTGGCCGAGCTCGTGTCGACGTCCGGCGAGATGGTGTTCGCCGTCGACGACCAGGACGCGGCCGAGCGGGTGCTCCGCACGATGGCCCGCGACATCGAGCGGACCGAGGCGGGCGTGCAGGCCGACCTGGGTTCGGTGCCGCCGGCCCAGGCGGTCGCGGCGCTGGTCGCCGCCGGGGTGGCGGTCAGCTCTGCGTCCCCGCGAAACCGGTTGGAGGACGTGTTCCTCGCCATGGTGGACGCCTCCGGGGCCGCCGGGTCGTCCACCGATCACCCGTTGGCCGGCCTGGGCGCCGGAACCGGCGGTTCGCCGGCACCGCCGGACGACCGCACCCCCGTCGGCAGCACTCAGCAGGGAGGGTCCACATGAGTCCCGTGCACCAGGACCACTCCGCGGACACCGCGGTGGCGGTGATGCAGACGGTCCGCGACTCGGTTCCGGTGAGCGCGGACGGCACGCCGGTCGGGTTCGACGCCAACCGCACGTTGCGGGTGCGGGTCGAGCTGAGCCGGCAGCTGCGGCGGCGACGCACCCAGCTGGCGCTCGGATTCATGGCGTTGCTGCCGATCATCCTGGTCATCTCGTTCGCCTTCGGCACGAACTCCGGGGGACGCGGCGCGGTCAACCTGGTCGACCTGGCCACGTCGGGGTCGATCAACTTCGCGTTGGTGTCGCTGTTCTTCTCGGCCAGCTTCCTGCTGATCGTGGTCATCTCGCTGTTCTTCGGGGACACGATCGCGTCCGAGGCGTCCTGGTCGTCGCTGCGGTACCTGCTGGCCATGCCGGTGCCCCGGGTGCGGCTGATCCGGCAGAAGGTGCTGGTCGCCGGCCTGCTGTCGCTGTTCGCGCTGCTGATCCTGCCGATCAGCGCGCTGATCGTCGGCGGCATCGCCTATGGCTGGAACCCGCTGTCCACCCCGGTCGGCGAGCAATTCACCTTCGCCGACGGGCTGCTGCGGATCGCGCTGATCGTCAGCTACGTCGCGATCCAGCTGACCTGGGTAGCCGGCCTGGCGCTGATGCTGTCGGTGCTGACCGACGCCCCGCTGGGCGCCGTCGGCGGCGCGGTGCTCATCTCGATCCTGTCGCAGATCCTCAACCAGATCGACGCCCTTGGCGACCTGCGCAACTACCTGCCGACCAAGTACGCGTTCGCCTGGACCGGCGCCCTGGTCGAGCCGGTGCGCTGGGACGACATGGTCCGTGGCGGCTTCCTGAGCCTGGCCTACGCGGTGGTGTTCGGCGCGATCGCCGTGCTGCACTTCCGGCGCAAGGACGTCACCAGCTGACCGGTGCCGCGCGAGACAGCGACGTTTCCGCGGAAACGTCCCCGGCGGACCGAGGCATCCGCTACTTGACCGCGTGCAGTTTCGGCCGGGTCACCCCGGCGGCGTCCATGTCCCGGATCTCCCGCTTCAGCTCCTGGATCTCGTCCCGCAGCCGGCCGGCCAGTTCGAACTTCAGATCCCGGGCGGCGGCCATCATCTGGTCGGTCAGTTGCTGCACCAGGTCGGCCAGTTCGCTGCGGGCCATGCCGGCGGTGTTGTGCCCGGCGTACACCCCGGACGTCTTGACCTTCGGCTCGCCCTGCGCCCGCCGGCCGCGGGACTGGCTGCGTCCCGACCCGCCCATCGGCAGCGCCTGCCCGGCGTCCAGCGAGGCGTCCGCCTCGGCGTAGACGCGCTCCAGGATGTCGTTGATCTTCTTGCGCAGCGGGGCCGGGTCGATGCCGTTGGCCCGGTTGTACTCCTCCTGCTTCTCCCGGCGCCGGTTGGTCTCGTCGATCGCCCGCTCCATCGACGGGGTGATCTTGTCGGCGTACATGTGCACCTCGCCGTTGACGTTGCGCGCCGCCCGGCCGATGGTCTGGATCAGCGACGTCTCGGACCGCAGGAAGCCCTCCTTGTCGGCGTCCAGGATCGCCACCAGCGACACCTCGGGCAGGTCCAGACCCTCCCGGAGCAGGTTGATGCCGACGAGCACGTCGAACTCGCCGAGCCGCAGTTCCCGCAGCAGCTCCACCCGGCGCAGGGTGTCCACCTCGGAGTGCAGGTAGCGCACCCGGATGCCCAGCTCCAGCAGGTAGTCCGTCAGATCCTCGGCCATCTTCTTGGTCAGCGTGGTGACCAGCACCCGCTCGTCCCGCTCGGTCCGGGTGCGGATCTCGCCGATCAGGTCGTCGATCTGCCCGCGGGTGGGCTTGACCACCACCTCCGGGTCGACCAGGCCGGTCGGCCGGATGACCTGCTCGACGAACTCGCCCTGGGTGCGGCCCATCTCGTAGGGGCCGGGGGTGGCCGACAGGTAGACCGTCTGCCCGATCCGGTCGGCGAACTCCTCCCAGGTCAGCGGCCGGTTGTCCAGCGCCGACGGCAGCCGGAAACCGTGGTCGACCAGCACCCGCTTGCGGGACGCGTCGCCCTCGTACATGGCGCCGATCTGCGGGACCGTCACGTGTGATTCGTCGATGACCAGCAGGAAGTCGTCCGGGAAGTAGTCGATCAGGGTGGCCGGGGCGGACCCGGCGGGCCGGCCGTCGATGTGCCGGGAGTAGTTCTCGATGCCCGAGCAGAACCCGACCTGGCGCATCATCTCCACGTCGTAACTGGTCCGCATGCGCAGCCGCTGCGCCTCCAGCAGCTTGCCCTGCTTCTCCAGCTCGGCCAACCGCCCGGCGAGCTCGGCCTCGATGCCGGCGATGGCCTTGGCCATCCGGTCGGGACCGGCCACGTAGTGGGTGGCCGGGAAGATGCGCAGCGAGTCGACCTCACGGACCACGTCGCCGGTGAGCGGGTGCAGGTAGTACAGCCGCTCCACCTCGTCGCCGAAGAACTCGATCCGGACCGCGAGTTCCTCGTAGGCGGGGATGATCTCGACGGTGTCACCGCGGACCCGGAACGACCCGCGGCTGAACGAGACGTCGTTGCGGGAGTACTGCACCTCGACCAGCGCGCGGAGCAGGGTGTCCCGGTCGATCTCGTCGCCGATCGCCACCGGCAGCGAACGGTCCAGGTAGGACTGGGGGGTGCCCAGGCCGTAGATGCAGGACACGGAGGCGACCACCACCACGTCCCGCCGGGACAGCAGCGACATGGTCGCCGAGTGCCGCAACCGCTCGACGTCGTTGTTGATCGAGCTGTCCTTCTCGATGTAGGTGTCGGTCTGCGGGACGTACGCCTCGGGCTGGTAGTAGTCGTAGTAGGAGACGAAGTACTCGACGGCGTTGTTCGGGAACAGCTCGCGCAGCTCGTTGGCCAGCTGGGCCGCGAGGGTCTTGTTGGGCGCCATCACCAGCGTGGGCCGCTGGACCTGCTCGATCAGCCAGGCGGTGGTCGCCGACTTGCCGGTGCCGGTGGCGCCGAGCAGCACGACGTCCTTGTCCCCCGCCCGCAGCCGCTTCTCCAGCTCCTCGATGGCCTGCGGCTGGTCGCCGGACGGGCGGTAGTCGCTGACCACCTCGAACCGGCCCGAGGTGCGCGGGATGTCGCCGACCGGCCGGTGTTCGGAGACGGCGAGAACGGGGTGTTCGGTTGCGAATGCCACGGAATGCAGGCTACGCGGAGGGTCCGACAGTGCCCATGTCCTCGATGCCGGCTGCCGCAGGTCGCCAGCCGGTGGCCGCGGCCCACCGCTCGGCCCGATGGTGGGCCAGGTCCATCCACGGTTCCTTCGCCTCGGCGTACCGGGTGGAGTCGGGGTCGTCCGCGTACTCCCGGGCCAGCGACCGCTTGAGCGCCAGGTACTCGTCGAAGGCGACTCGATCGGCGCGGACCCAGTCCCGGAACAGCAGCGACCATCGCCAGTTCGGCCAATCCTTCACCCTCAAGTGGAGGTTAAGACTTTGACCGGGGTCGGCGTTGAACCGGAGCCGCTTGCGCCAGCGGCCGGGGTCCTGGTCGGCCGGCCGGGGCGTGTCCCACCAGTCGCCGGGAGGGCTCGGGAACCCGGCGGCGTCCAGACCGGGCCCCCATTCGTCGGCCCGGTCGAGCGAGTCGACGGTCAGCTGCAGGTCGATGACGTCCTTGGCCGGCATGCCGGGGATCGCGGTCGAACCGATGTGGTCGACCCGGGCTCCCCCGCAGGCCGCCGAGATCCGGGCGGCCAGCCGGCGGGCGTCGTCGGGCCAGCCGGGGTGGGGCGGAACCAGCACCGGGCCGGTGCGGGGCGCCCGGCGGCGCGCTCGCACGTTCCGGTCGAACGGCACCAGCCGGTTCCGCCACAGCTCGTCGACCTCGTCGGCCAGGTCGGCTCGATCGCCGTGGTTGACCAGCACGACGTCACACAGCGGCGCCCGCTGCTCGTCGCTGATCTGCGCGGCGATCCGCGCGCGGGCGTCCGCCTCGGCCAAACCGCGCCGCACCAGCCGGGCCACCCGCACCTCGGGGTCGGCCCGGACGCCGACGACCAGGTGGAAGCCGGCGGCGACCGCCAGCGTGGTGAGCAGCGGGATGTCGTTGACCACGATGGCATCGTCCGGAGCGGCCGACCGGATCTGCTCGAACCGGCCGCGGACCAGCGGGTGGGTGATCGCCTCGAGCCGCCGGCGGGCGTCGGGGTCGGCGAACACCAGGCCGGCCAGCGCGGCCCGGTCGAGCGCGCCGTCGGCGGTGAGCATGGACGGTCCGAACGACTCGGCGATCGCGGCGAGCCCGGGACTGCCGGGAGCGACGACCTCCCGGGCCAGCTGGTCGGAGTCGGCGACCACCGCGCCGTGCTCGCGCAGCACCGACGACACCGTCGACTTGCCGGATCCGATCCCACCGGTGACGGCCAGCACGATCATGCGGTGATCACCGCTGCATCATCGCATCGCGACTCCGACACGCGCGCCCGGCTACCGGGGGTCGACCGAATCGGGACGTACCGTCACCTCCGTGACGATCACCCTGCCCCGCCCCGCGACCGACACCTCGGGTGGACGGCACCGGCTCGGCCGGCCCGGGCTGGTGCCGGTGACCGCACTGGTCGCCGTGGTGCATCGAGGGTGGCTGAGCCATCTGTTCCGACCCGGCCGGCATCTGCTGCGGGCGACCCGGGCCCGCCGGGGCACGGCGGGCGCGCCGCTCCCCGCGGTGGGCTGAAAGACCGCTCAGCTCTTGATGATCCGGGTCAGCGCCGCCCCGGCCAGTTGCGGCAGGCCCGAGGTCAGGGTGGCCGCGTCCACCGTCGACGGCGCCGCGATGGCCAGGGTCCAGTTGTCGTAGTCCATGACGATGAGCCCGCCGTCCCGCAGTGCGATCTGGGCCGGGTAGCCGTTGACGGTGGTGGCGCTAACCTGCGCGCCGTTGTCCGTCTCGTTCTTGATGGTGACCCCCGCCTGGTTCTGGGCGGCGGTCGGGTCGGTGTAGGTCGTCAGCCGCAACGTCACCTGACCCGACTTCTTGTCGTCGGACAGGCCGTACAGGCAGCGCACCGAGCCGGTCTGCCCGACGTCGGCGTTCACCTCGGCCACATTGACCTTGAGCCGGTCGTTCGGGATGTCCAGGTTGAGGTACTTCTTGACGTCGTCGGCGCTGATGATGGCGCCGCAGTCGACCTTGAGCGGGTCGATGCCGGTGACGACCGGCGCCGCCGACACCGCCGGGCTGGAGGGTGCCGCGGAGGACTCGGGGGTGGGGGAACCGGAGGCGGTCGCCTCACCCGACGCCCCTTCCGAGCCCGAGGGCTGGGCCTCGCCCGAGCCGGACGGCGCGGCGTCGCCGCTGGACACGGTGACGACCGCGGTGACGGTCCGGCGGGTGCCCGTATCGGATGCGCAGGCGGAAACGGCCAGTACCCCACAGAGGGCAGCGGCCAACACCAGGTGACGTCGCATGCTCCCACCGTAACGGTCACGGTCGACCGGATCGGGCAGGTGCCAACGCCGACTTCACCGGCGTGTCAACACCCTTTCGGCAGGTCAGAGGGGGTCGGACAGGCCGAGGGGCCGCCACCGGAACGGTGACGGCCCCTCGGGAATTCCTGTGACCTGCGGCTCAGTTGCCGGCCAGCCGCTCGCGCAGCGCGGCCAGCTGCTCGTCGTTGACCAGCGACCCTGCCGGGGCCTGCGAACTGGACGCACCGGCGGTGTCCGACGAGTAGTTGCTCGGCTCGGCCGCGTCCGCGTCCGCCGCCGCGGCGGCCGCGATCTGCTTGAGGTGCGACTCGTACACCGCGTGCGCGTCGGCGTACTGCTTCTCCCACGCCGCCCGCTGGGTCTCGAAGCCCTCCAGCCACTCACCGGTCTCGACGTCGAAGCCCTCCGGCGGCACGAAGTTGCCCTGATCGTCGTAGTGGTCGACCACGCCGTACTGGGCGCGCACCTCGTCGAACTCGGTGTCGGCGGTGATGCCCTCGTTCGCCTGCTTGAGCGACAGCGAGATCCGGCGCCGCTCCAGGTCGATGTCGATGACCCGGACGAAGATCTCGTCGTCCACCGTCACGACCTGCTCCGGGATCTCCACATGCCGGCCGGCCAGCTCGGAGATGTGCACCAGGCCCTCGATGCCGTCGTAGACGCGGACGAACGCGCCGAACGGCACCAGCTTGGTGACCTTGCCCGGGACGACCTGACCGATCGCGTGGGTCCGGGCGAAGTGCCGCCACGGATCCTCCTGGGTCGCCTTGAGCGACAGCGAGACCCGCTCCCGGTCCATGTCGACGTCCAGGACCTCGACGGTGACCTCCTGGCCCACCTCGACGACCTCGCTCGGATGGTCGATGTGCTTCCAGGACAGCTCGGAGACGTGCACCAGACCGTCCACCCCGCCCAGGTCGACGAACGCGCCGAAGTTGACGATCGAGGACACGACGCCCTTGCGGACCTGACCCTTGCCCAGCTGGTTGAGGAACTCGCTGCGCACCTCGGACTGCGTCTGCTCCAGCCACTGCCGGCGGGACAGCACCACGTTGTTGCGGTTCTTGTCCAACTCGATGATCTTGGCGTCCAGCTGGCGGCCGACGTACGGCTGCAGGTCGCGGACGCGCCGCATCTCCACCAGCGATGCCGGCAGGAAGCCGCGCAGGCCGATGTCCAGGATCAGGCCGCCCTTGACGACCTCGATGACGGTGCCGGAGACGACGCCGTCCTCCTCCTTGATCTTCTCGATCGTGCCCCAGGCGCGCTCGTACTGGGCGCGCTTCTTGGACAGGATGAGGCGGCCTTCCTTGTCCTCCTTCTGGAGAACCAGGGCCTCGACGTGCTCGCCGATCTCGACGACCTCGCTGGGGTCGACATCGTGCTTGATGGACAGCTCACGCGAGGGGATGACGCCCTCGGTCTTGTAGCCGATGTCGAGCAGGACCTCGTCCCGGTCGACCTTGACGATCGTGCCCTCGACGATGTCGCCATCGTTGAAGTACTTGATCGTGGAGTCGATGGCGGCGAGGAAGTCCTCGGCCGACCCGATGTCGTTGATGGCGACCTGCGGGCTGGTCGAGGCTGGAACGGTAGGGGCTGACATGTGGTGGGGTGCTCCGGACGGGGTGTTGTCGGGATCCGGGCACGCGCCGGGTGGCGGCACCGGATCTGTGGGGTGGCGGCACGCGGCGGGTCCGTTTCGTCCGGGCGACCTGGAACCACGCCCCCGGGACTGACCCACTACTGCAAGGCGATGCTTTCGAGAAGACCTGACGAGTGCGGTCTGCTCCAGTCCGAGACAGCACAGACCCACAACGCAGCAACCAGACTACGCCATGACCACCCGTTCGGGTAAATCGCCCCTGGGCTTGATCGGGCGGTCGGCCGCCGGTTCGGACGCCTGCTGGCACCATAGCGCGGTGACCGAGCCGACGTCCCCCACCGTCCCGCTGGACGGATCACCGGCCGCTCCGCCGCTCGGCCCGACCCGGCCCCGGGTGCGTCCGGCGGATCAGGCGACCAGCCGGGCGGCGAACCGTCGCTGGTGGGACGCGGACGCCGACGGCTACCACGCCGAGCACGGCGAGTTCCTCGGCGACGCCGACTTCGTCTGGTGCCCCGAGAACCTGCGCGAGTCCGACGTCCGGCTGCTGGGTGAGGTGGTCGGCCGACGGGTGCTGGAGGTGGGCTGCGGGTCGGCGCCGTGCGCCCGCTGGCTGCGCCGGCAGGGCGCCGAGGTGGTGGCCCTGGACCTGTCGGCCGGCATGCTCGCGCACGCCCGGGCCGCCGCCACCCGCACCGGCATCGCGGTGCCGCTGGTCCAGGCGGACGCCTGCGAGTTGCCGTTCGCGGCCGACGCGTTCGACGTCGCGTTCTCGGCGTTCGGCGCGGTCCCGTTCGTCGCCGACTCGGCCGGCCTGATGCGGGAGGTGGCCCGGGTGCTGCGACCCGGCGGGCGGTGGGTGTTCGCGGTCAACCACCCGATGCGCTGGGCGTTCCCCGACGACCCCGGTCCGGCCGGGCTGAGCGTCATCCAGTCCTATTTCGACCGCTCGCCCTACGTCGAGGTGGACGCCGACGACGTGCCCGCCTACGTCGAGCACCACCGGACGATGGGCGACCGGATCCGGGAACTGGTCGCGGCCGGGTTCGTGGTGCAGGACGTGATCGAACCCGAGTGGCCGGAGGGCTTCACGCAGGAATGGGGACAGTGGTCGCCGCTGCGCGGCGAGTACTTCCCCGGCACCGCGATCTTCGTCGGCCGGTTGTGCGACCGCGGCTACCGCTGCTGATAGGGGTTCTGCGGGCCGCCCGGCTGGCCGCCGCCGAACTGCTGCGGCCCGGGGCCGCGCTGGATCTGGTTCGCCCAGGCCCGCAGCTCCTTCAGTTCGCGCTGGATCGGCCACTCCTTGTAGGCGAAGACCAGCAGCATGATCACGTTCACGATGGGCACGAACATGATCAGCACCCACCAGCCGGAGTAGCCGGCCTTGCTGATGATCTTGATGTAGGCGATCAGGAAGACCAGCCAGATGAGCAGGCCGAGCAGGCTGGCGCCGATGATCGCCCCGACGCCCCAGGTGGACAGGTCGTAGGTGGTGTTGTTCATTGGATCGACCTTCGCTCCCGGGACGTGCCGCCGATTGTCGACACGGAGCGTATGGGAGTCGGGCCGTCCCGGCGTGCCGACGCACGGGGTCGCCCCGATCTCGGCCTGGTTCGCGCTCAGTGCGCGGCGGCGTCCCAGTTCGCCCCCGACCCGACCGAGACCTCCAGCGGCACCGACAGCGGGTAGGCGCCGCCCATCTCCTCGGTCAGCAGGGTGGTCACCGCATCCAGCTCGTCGCCGACGACCTCGCAGACCAGCTCGTCGTGGACCTGCAACAGCATCCGGCTGCGCAGACCCTCCCGTTCGATCCGACGTTGCACGTTGACCATGGCGACCTTGATGACGTCGGCGGCGCTGCCCTGGATCGGCGCGTTCAACGCGATCCGCTCGGCCATGGCCCGCTTCTGCCGGTTGTCGCTGTTCAGGTCGGGCACGTACCGGCGCCGGCCGAAGATCGTCTCGGTGTAGCCGTCCTTGCGGGCCCGGGCGACGGTGTCCCGCAGGTAGTCCCGCACCCCGCCGAACCGGGAGAAGTAGGCCTCCATCTGCTCCTTGGCGTCGTCCACCGAGATCTTCAGCTGGCCGGACAGTCCGTACGCGGACAGCCCGTAGGCCAGCCCGTAGGACATCGCCTTGATCCGCCGCCGCAGCTCCGGGGTGACCTGGTCGGCCGGCAGCCCGAACGCCCGCATGGCGACGAACGTGTGCAGGTCCTCGCCGGACCGGAAGGCCTCGATCAGGCCCTCGTCCTCGGACAGGGTGGCCATGATCCGCATCTCGATCTGCGAGTAGTCGGCGGTGAGCAGCAGGTCGGCGTGCTTGCCGGGGACGAACGCCCGCCGGATCAGCCGGCCCTCGTCGGTGCGGATCGGGATGTTCTGCAGGTTGGGCTCGGTGCTGGACAACCGGCCGGTCGCGGCGATGGTCTGCTGGAAGGTGGTGTGGATGCGGCCGTCGTCGCCGACCGACTTGCGCAGGCCCTCCACGGTGACCTTGAGCCGGGTGACGTCCCGGTGCCGCAGCAGATGGGTGAGGAACGGGTGACCGGTCTGCTCGTGCAGCGCCGCCAGCGCGTCGGCGTCGGTGGTGTAGCCGGTCTTGGTGCGCTTGGTCTTGGGCATGCCCAGCTCGTCGAACAGCACGACCTGCAGCTGCTTGGGCGAGCCGAGATTGACCTCCCGGCCGATCTCCGCGTAGCAGGCCTGCGCCGCGCTGGTCACCTCGGCGGCGAAGGTGGACTGCAGATCGTCGAGGTAGTCGACGTCGACGGCGATGCCGTCGCGCTCCATGACGCCGAGCACGGTCATCACCGGCAGCTCGATGTCGGCCAGCAGCGACTTCTGGCCCAGCGAGTCCAGGTGCTGCTCGAGCGCCTCGGCCAGGTCGATGATCGCCCGGGCCTTGACCATGTCCCGGGAATCCTTCTCGGCCTGGGCGCTCTCGTTCTCCTCGGGGATGAGGGACAGCTGCTGACCGGCATTGGTGCTGTGCTCGGGGTCGAGGGTGCGGTGCAGGTAGCGCTGCACCAGGTCGCCCAGGTCGAACGTCTGCTGGCCGGGCAGCGCCAGGTAGGCGGCCAGCGCGGTGTCGCAGGCGACGCCGTCCACCGGCCAGCCGCGCGCGGTCAGCGCGTTGATCGCCGGTTTCAGGTCGTGGCCGACGATCCGCGGCGTCGGGTCCGCGAACCATCCGGCCAGCGCGGCCTCGTCGTCCGGGTCGGCGCCGACGACGTCGACCACGGCGGCCTCACCGTCGGCGGCGGCGAACGCCAGGGTGTGCACGTCACCCCCGCCGGGGGCCCAGGTCCCGCGGACCACCAGGCCGACCCGGCCGGTGCCGTGCTCGTCCAGCCACGCCCGGACGGTCCCCGGCGCGAGCCGGCTGCCGGCGACCTCGAATCCCTCGGTGCTGGTCTCGTCGGCCTGCTCGAAGTACTCCAGCAGCCGCTCCCGCAACACCCGGAACTGCAGGTCGTCGAAGATCTTGTGCACGGCCTCCCGGTCGTAGGGCAGCCGCTCCAGATCGGTGGCCGGGTCGGCGTCGATCGGCACCTCGCGGATCAGTTCGGTCAGCCGCCGGTTGGTCAGCACGTGCGGCAGTGCCTCGCGCAGCGCGTCGCCGGCCTTGCCGCGCACCTCGTCCACCCGGTCGACCAGCGCGGTCAGGCTGCCGAACTCGCGGATCCACTTGGTCGCGGTCTTCTCCCCCACCCCGGGGATGCCGGGCAGGTTGTCCGACGGGTCGCCCCGCAGCGCCGCGAAGTCCGGGTACTGCAGCGGGGTCAGTCCGTACTTGGCCTCCACCGCGGCCGGCGTGTACCGCGCCATCTCGCTGACCCCGCGCTGCAGGTAGAGCAGCGTCACCTGGTCCGAGACCAGTTGCAGGGCATCGCGATCGCCGGTGCAGATGCGCACGTTCAGGCCCTCGGCGACGGCCCGGGTGGTCAGCGTGGCGATGATGTCGTCGGCCTCGTAGTTCTCCGCGGTCAGGTACGGGATCCGCATCGCGGTCAGCACCTCTTTGATCAGGTCGACCTGACCGGTGAACTCGGACGGCGACGTGCTCCGGTTCGCCTTGTACTCGACGTACTCCTCGCGCCGCCAGGTCTGCCGGGACAGGTCGAAGGCCACCGCGACGTGCGTCGGCTGCTCGTCCCGGAGCAGGTTGATCAGCATCGAGGTGAAGCCGTAGACGGCGTTGGTGGTCTGCCCGGTGGTGGTGGAGAAGTTCTCCGGCGGCAGCGCGAAGAACGCCCGGTAGGCCAGCGAGTGGCCGTCCATCAGCAGCAACACCCGCTCGTCGGGGGTTGTGGTGCCGTCCCCCGCGGCCGGCGTCTCGGTCGCACCCGTCGTCGCATCTCTTGTCAGTGTCGCCACGGGGCGAGTCTAGATTCAGGGTCCGACAGTCCCCTTTCTTGGAGAGTGCATGACCGAACACCCCGGGCCCGCCGGCGCCCGCGCGATCGCCGCCCTCGGCGCCGACCCCGATCCGGCGCACGTGCTGACGATCGTGAACCGGATGCGCGGCGAACTGGCCGAGAAGTTGGGCATCGAGATCACCGAGTTCACCCGGGACCGGGTCGTGGCGACCATGCCGGTGGACGGCAACCGGCAGCCGTTCGGACTGCTGCACGGCGGGGCCAGCGCGGCCCTGGCCGAGACGATGGGCTCGTTCCACGGGTCGCTCGTCGCGCCGGGGAAGGCGCCGCTGGGCATCGACCTGAACTGCACCCATCATCGGTCGATGACCGACGGGCTGGTCACCGCGGTGTCGACGCCGATCCACGTCGGCCGGACCATCTGCACCTTCGACATCGTGCTGAGCGACGAGCGGGACCGGCGGGTGTGTTCGGCCCGGCTGACCGTGATGCTGCGCGACCTCGGTGCGGATCAGCCGGCTCCCCTCCCCAGTTGATCATGACGTTCTCTGCTCGACACGCCGACGACACGCCGAATTCGCAGCAGAGAACGTCATGATCATTTCGCGGCGGGGTCGCCGCTCCACTGACCCGCCGGTTTGTCCACCTGTCCGAATTCCTTCCACATTCTCGGATCGACCGTTGGGCCACGCGGCTCGCGGCGCCACGCTCGGCGCGTGCCCGATTCGATCCCGCCGGCCCCCAATCCCGACGCCTGGTCCACCCGGCAAGTCCGCGCCGACTCGCACTGGCGCCGAGTGCGGCGACAGATCGAGGACGAGCAACTCCTCCACCCCTGGCGCGGGGCCTACTGCGCACCCGACGTCGGCGTCCTCACCCGGCTGAGAACCCTCGGTCTGGCGGTGGGCGTACCGGTGATCGCCTGTCATCAGACCGCCGCCGCACTGCACGGATTCGGCGTGCTCGACGACGGTCTGCTGCACGTCACGACCCCTGACGGCCGCTCGCTGCGGCACCGTTCCGGTGTGCGGCTGCATCAGTGGGTGCCCCGCGCTCCGACGGTCGAGATCGGGGGCATCACGGTGACCACCGCCGCCGACACGGCCGTCGACGTGGCGGCCTCGGCGCGGGAGATCGACATCCTCCCGGTCCTCGACGCGGCATCGACCAGGTGTTGCCCGGACGAGCTCGACGATGCGGTCGGCCGGGCGAAAGGTCGTCGCGGTATCGCCGCCGTCCGTCGCTGGCGTGACTACGCCGACCCTCGCGCCCAGTCCCCGATGGAGTCGCGGGCCCGGTTTCGGATCATTTCCGCCGGACTGCCGGTCCCGGATTTGCAGATCTGGGTTCCGGTGCCGCCCGACGACCGCTGGATCGACATGGGTTGGGCGGAGGTGAAGGTCGGATTGGAGTACGACGGCGAGGACTTTCACACCGGTGACGGGCGGCTGGGCCGGGACCGCCGCCGGCACAACCAACTGACCCACGCCGGCTGGACGCTCGTGTACGCGACCGCCGCCGACATCTATCGATACCCGGACCCGCTGGTGGGGCACATCCGGACCCTGCTGGGCCGCGCGGCTTGAGACCGCCGCGCGGGCCCACCCCGGGAGTTGATCATGACGTTCTCTGCTGCGAATTCGGCGTGTCGCCGGCGTGTCGAGCAGAGTTCGCCATGATCAACTTCGAGGAACGGCTGCGCTCAGTGGTGCGCGACGTACGGCACCGGGTCGGGCAGGCCGGCCCGCTGCCGGACCCCGCGGGCCAGCCGCTCGATCGAGGCGAGGGCGCTGACCACGTCGTCGGCGGTGACCTCGAACGGCATGCTGTGGATCGTCTCACCCGGCACGGTCGCGGCCTCGGCGATGGTCTGCAGCGACTTCTCGTCGTCGGCCTTCAGACCGACCTCGGTGAGCGTGGTCGGCAGGCCGACCCGGGTGGTGAACTCGATGAAGTCCCTGATCTCCGACGAGGGAGCACCCTCCATCACCAGCTGGGTCACCGAGCCGATGTTGACCTTCTGACCGTGGGCCAGGCCATGGGTGGCCTCGACCGCGGTCAGCCCGTTGTGGATGGCGTGGGCGGCCGCCAGCCCGCCGGACTCGAAGCCCAGGCCGGACAGCAGCGTGTTGGCCTCGATCACCTTCTCCACCGCCGGGGTGACCTGGTGGTCCCGGACCGCGTCGATCGCGTCGAGAGCGTTGCCCCACAACACGTCCCAGCTCAGCTCGGCCAGCGCCGTGCCGGTGACCGTCGGCAGGCCGCCGGCCATCGTCTTGGAGTTCGACCGGGCGGTGGCCCTGGCCTCCAACCAGGTGGCCAGCGCGTCGCCGACCCCGGCGACGAGCAGCGACACCGGCGCATTGGCCACGATCTGCGAATCGACCAGGACCAGGTCGGGGTTGCGCGGGAAGAACCGGTACTCCTCGAATTCCCCGGTGTCGGTGTAGATCACGGACAGCGCCGAGCACGGCGCGTCGGTGGACGCCACCGTCGGTGCGTTGGCCCAGCGGATGCCGGCGAGGTAACCCGAAGCCTTGACCGCGTCGATGGTGCTGCCGCCCCCGATCGCGACGGCCACGTCGGCGCCGGTCTGCTTGATCACCCCGACCAGCCGGTCCACCTCACGGGCGCTCGGTACCCCGTTGAACGTCTCCCGGTGCACGGGCAGACCGGCCGAGGTCAGCGACGCCTCGACGTCGTGCCCGACCAATCCCCAGACCAGGTCGTCCGCGACGATCAGCGGGGTGCTGCCGATCTGCTTGAGGTACTCCCCCAACTGGCTGATCGCACCCTTGCCCTGCACATAACGGCCGGGGCTGATGACCGTACGGATCTTGCTCGCCATGGCTTCTCCTGTGTCGACAGGCGCCCGTGCCCGGATGGCAGGGCCACCGATCCCACCCTAGGAGAGCCGAGAGTGCCGCTTCATGAGTAGTTCTCACCCTGCGGGAATGGCCTTGGGCCCTTGCAACCCGGATGCAACCCGGATGCAACCCGG
>JBDHZW010000062.1:0-22234 GCA_039812105.1 Nakamurella sp. | reverse complement strand
GGCCGGCTCCCCGGCGGACCGGTCGGCCGGCTCCCCGGCGGGGGCGTCGTCCGACACCGCTGACGGCTCGTCGACCAGCTCGCCCGGCGGGGGTAGCACCTCGACGGGCGGCTCCCCCAGGTACTGCTCGATCACCGCGATCGCCACTTCGCGGGGCACCGAGGCCGAGGCACTGCTGATGGTCAGGCCCCGCTCGCCGAGCACGGCGAGCATCTCCTTGCTGGTGGTGCCCACCCGCTTGGACAGTTCGTGCACCCGCGGCTTGGCGGGCAGGTCGGCCAGGGCGGCTTCCAGGGTCAACGTCATCGCGACGGTTCCTCTCACGGGCCCCCGGGCGCGCAGCGAACGCGTCCGCGCAGGGGCCCTACACGTCAATGCCGGGGCCGGTCGGGCCGCCGGGAAGTCTGATGGTCGGGCGGGACGACACCGCGGCGACCCGCCGTGCGATGCGGCAGGTGCGACATCATCCACCCCAGCGCCGGCCGGTCGTGACCCGCCGAGCGCCACTGGCGATTATCCCACAGCCGCGGGTGTGGGACCCAGGGCGGCGCCATCCGACGGCCCCGCCTCCTCCACGGTGGGCGGTTCCGGCGCGGCGTGCCGCCGTGCGCCGGACACCGTTCCTACACTGGGAGGTTGGTTCCTCCCGACAAGTCGGCGAACCCGACGCAACCACACCGGGCCTTCACACGTCCTGTTGGTGGGTCGCCGTGCGACCAGCAATGCCAGCCGACCCGCCGTCCCCGAACAAGAACGAAGAACGGATCGCCCCCATGACCTCGTCCCGGACCGTGCCGCGGTGGTTCACCGTCGGCGCCCTCCTGGCGGTGTTGTTCGGGGTGAGCGTGCTGGCCGCCGGCCCGGCCGCGGCGGCCACGATCTGGACGCCGGTCACCGAGCCGGCCGCCGGGGATCCGGCGCCGCCGACCGCGATGGTGCTGGCCAGCACCGGTCTGGACATCGTCTGGCCGGTCGTCCTGGGCCTGAGCCTGTTGCTGCTGGGCACGGTCGCCGTCGGCTGGGCCTTCCTGGCCACCGGACGGCGCGGCCAGCACCGCTGAGGCCAACGGCCCGCAGTCAGCCGACGACGGCGAACGCCCGCACCGGGAACGTGCCCATCCCGCGCACCGCCGGCGGCGCCGCGGTGAACCGGAAGCCGGTGTCCGGCAACTCGGCCAGCGCGGTCAGGTGCTCGACGACGGGGATGCCGGCGGCCAGCAACCAGGTGTGCGCGGGACGCCGCCCGGTGTGCGTCGAGTCGATGTTCAGCGAGTCGATGCCGACCAGCGCCGGTTTGGCCGACACGAGGAACTCGGCCGCGTCGTCGGTGAGGTACGGATGATCGGCGAAGTATCCCGGGGTGCCCCACCGGTCGCTGTGCCCCGTCTCCACCAGCACGGCCATCCCCGCGACGTCCAGCGACGCCAGCGCGGACCGCAGATGCGCCTCGTCGACCGGCCGGCCGCCCGGGGTGCGGCGGTCGCGGGCCCGGACGACGACGCCGGGCCGGTCGACCATCCGGTCCAGGCCCAGCTGCGACAGGTCCTGCCCGTCCCGGTAACGGTGCGCCGGGGTGTCCAGATAGGTCCCGGTGTTCGCGGCCATCGAGATCGTGCCGATGGAGAATTCGGTGCCGGCGGCGTAGTGCGCCGCCGACTCGTCGAACGTCAGGTACGAGCCGAGGACCGGACCCGGGATGCCCGGGTAGGTGACCATCCCCTCGACGATCGGGTGCGACAGGTCGACCACCCGCCGGGTCACAGGGCAACACCCATGACGAGTTCGTCGCGGTCCGGTCCCGATCCGGTGCGCTGCCACCCCGGCCGCCGGCCCCAGACGGCGAAGCCGAACCGTTCGAAGAACCGCTGCACCCGCTGCTCCTGCGCGAACTCCACGCCGACCCGGGCCAGCCCGCGGGCGCGGGCGCCGTCCAGCAGCGCGTCCAGCAACTGGCGGCCCAGGCCGCACCCGGTCAGCGCCGGCTCGACCATCAGCAGCTCGATCCGGCCGGTGTGCGCCCGGGCGCCGGTGCCCGGCCGCAGCACCCCGGCGCCGACCAGCCGCCGCCCCTGGTCGGCGGCGACCCCCAGGAGCCGGCCCTTGCGCAGATCCTCGACCAGCGGGGCGGCCCGGCGGGCGATGTCCGCCCGGTCGGCGGATTCGGCGAAGCCGACCACTCCGCCGGCCCGCGCGACCTGATGCCACAGGGTGACCAGGGCGACCCCGAAGGCGCTGTCCGCCGCCATCGGGGTCGCGACCGGAGCTGCCGCGTCGGCGCTGCCCGACCGGCCGCCCGGGCCGACCCGGCGGACCGTGGGGGCGGCCGAGTCCAGCCCGGGGTCCGCCGTCACAGGTGGGGGAACCAGAGCGCGATCTCCCGGGCGGCCGATTCCGGCGAGTCCGACCCGTGCACCAGGTTGTACTGGGTCTCCAGGCCGAAGTCGCCGCGGATGCTGCCGGTGGCGGCCTTCTCCACCGGATCGGTGCCGCCGGCCAGCTGCCGGAACGCGGCGACCGCCCGCGGGCCCTCGACCACCGCGGCGACGAGCGGTCCGCCGGTGATGAAGTCGAGCAGGCTCTGGTAGAAGCCCTTGCCCTTGTGCTCGGCGTAGTGCTCCTCCGCGACGGCGAGCTCGACGGTGCGCAGCTCCAGCGCCACCAGGGTCAGGCCCTTGCGCTCGATCCGGGCCAGGATCTCGCCGACCAGGCGCCGCTCGACGCCGTCGGGCTTGATCAGGACGAGGGTGCGTTCGGACATCGGTGGGTCTACTCCCTGTTGTGCGGTCGTACCGTTTGTGCGGCTCTCTGCCCGCTCAGCGGCTGTCGCCGGGCGGCTCCGGCAGCGTACCGGCCGCCAGCCGGCGGAACAGTTCGGCACGGAACCACAGGATCAGCGCCCACACCCCGGCGAACACCAGTCCCATCACCCCCAGGGTGGGGGTGACGAACCACCCGGCGATCATCAGCACCTGCAGCGCCAGGATGACCGTCAACGCGTACGGGCGTTTGATGATCACGCAGCAGCCGATCAGGGCCAGCGCGAGCAGGCAGATCAGCGTCACCCACACCGGGCCGACGCCGCCGTCGACGTTGATGGCGACGGGCAGCGCCAGCAGCACCACGATCGCCTCCAGCACCAGGGTCGCCGACATGACGCCGCGCAGCCCCTTGTTGATGGCCGCCGCGCGCTGGGCATACCCGGCCGTTCTCGTCGGGCCGTCGGTCATCGGTGCCTCACGAGGGGGCCAGCCCGGCCAGCGCCCGCCCGTCACCGGCCGAGACCACCGACCCGGTGATCACCACCCCGGTCCCGGACACGTCCTCGACGTCGGTCTCGGCCAGTTCGACCGCCAGGGCGATCGCGTCGTCCATCCGGTCGGCGATGTGCACGACTCCCTCGCCGAAGACGTCCTCGGCGATCAACGCCAGTTCGGCCGGGTCCATCGACCGGGGCGAGGAGTTGCGGGTGACGACCACCTCGTCGAACGAGTCGGCCAGCGCCTCCAGCACGCCGCGGACGTCCTTGTCGGCCAGCACCGCGAGCACCCCGACCAGCCGGGTGAAGGAGAACTCGGCGGCCAGGGCCGCGGCCAACGCGGCGGCACCGTGCGGATTGTGCGCGGCGTCCACCATGATGGTCGGCGAGGTGCGGACCCGCTCCAGCCGGCCGGGCGACGCGACCGCGGCGAAACCGTCCTGCACCGGGGCGATGTCGAGCTGGCGGGCGGCGCCGGCGCCGAAGAACGCCTCCACCGCGGCCAGCGCGAGCGCGGCGTTCACCGCTTGGTGCTCGCCGGACAGCGGCAGGAACACGTCCTCGTACACCCCGCCGAGCCCCTGCAGGGTCAGCCGCTGCCCGCCGACCGCGAACGACCGGTCCAGCACGGCGAACTCGCTGCCGAACCGGGCGACCGCGGCGTCCACCTCGACGGTCCGGCGCAGGATCGCGGTCATCGCCTCGGGTTCCTGCGGGCCGACGATGGCCACGCTGTCGGCCTTGACGATGCCCGCCTTGTTCGTCGCGATGTCCCGCAGCGTGGGCCCGAGGAACTCGGTGTGGTCGATGCCGACCGGGGTGATCACCGCGACCGTGGCATCGACGACGTTGGTCGAGTCCCAGGTGCCGCCCAGCCCGACCTCGACGACCGCGACGTCCACCGGCGCGTCGGCGAACACGGCGTAGGCCATGGCGGTGAGGATCTCGAACTTGGACAGCGGCACCCCGCCGGCCCGCGCCGATCCCCGGTCGACGATGGTCACGAACGGCGCGACATCCTCGTAGGCCTGCACATACCGGTCGGCGTCGATCGGCTCGCCGTCCAGCGCGATCCGCTCGGTGACGGACTGCAGGTGCGGCGAGGTGAACCGGCCGGTGCGCAACCCGAACCGGGTCAGCAGGGCGTCGACCATCCGCGCGGTGGACGTCTTGCCGTTGGTGCCGGCGATCAGGATCACCGGGTAGCTGCGCTGCGGGTTGCCCAGCACGTCCAGCAGCGCGGTGATCCGGTCCAGCGTGGGCGAGATCTGCACCTCGTTGCGCCGGGTGTCCAGCAGCGACTCCACGTGGCCCAGGGTCAGCGGCGGCGAGTCGGGCACCAGCCCGGTGGTGCCGTCTGGCGTCTGGTCGTCCAGATCGGCCGTCGCGGCAGCGATCTCCCGCTCCAGCTGCGGTCCGACATCGTCCGGACCGACCGGTGCGAGGTCGGCCGGTTCCACCGCGTCCGCGTCCCAGCCGAGCGGATCGTCGTCCGGCCGCTCCGGACTCATCGCACCCCCATCAGAGAATCAACGGAGCGATCCGGCGCCGATGATTCGCTCGCCAGCTCGCTCATCGCACCCCCTCGCGCAGCGACGCCAGCCGCTGCGTCAGCCGGGCGACGTCCGCCTGCGCCTTCTCCAGCCGGGCGCGGATCTTGCCGACCACCGGTTCGGGCGCCTTGGCCAGGAAGTCGGCGTTGCCCAGCTTGCGCCCGCAGTCCCCGACCTCCTTCTCGGCGGTCGCGAGATCCTTGGTGGCGCGGGCGATCTCGGCGGCGACGTCGAGAACGCCGCTGGTGTCCAGCTGCACCGTCGCGGTGCCGCCGGTCAGCCGGACGGGCAGCGTCACGGTCGCCTGGAAGTCGGCGCCGGGCGCCGTCAGCCGGGTCAACGCCGCGGCCGCGACATCCAGACCGGCGGTGGGCGCGTCGATCCGGGCCGGCAGCGACCGGTTCGGCGGCACCTTCTGATCGGTCCGGGCCCGGCGGATTTCGGTGCTCAGGGTCTGGATGTCGGCGACCCAGTCCGCCGCCGCGGGATCGGCGGTCCGGCCGGACGGGGCCGGCCAGTCGGCGATCACCAGCGACTCCTCACCGGTCAGCGTCGTCCACAGGGTGTCGGTGACGAACGGCACGAACGGGTGCAGCAGCCGCAGCAGGCCGTCCAGCACGGTGCCGAGCACCTGGCGGGTGGCCACCACGTGGTCGGGATCGCCCTGTGCGATCTGCACCTTGGCCAGTTCCAGGTACCAGTCGCACACCTCGTCCCAGGCGAAGTGGTAGAGGCTCTCCGCGGCCTTGGCGAACTGGAAGTCGCCCAGCAGATCGGTGGTGCCGGCGATCATCTCGTCCAGCCGGTCCAGGATCCACCGGTCGGCCGGGGTCAGATCGGCTTCGATCAGCGGGACGTCGGGCAGCACCGCGCCGTTGAGCAGGGCGAACCGGGTGGCGTTGAACAGCTTCGAGCAGAACCGGCCGGCGCCGGCCACCCACTCCTGCGCGATCGCCTGGTCGGCGCCCGGGTTGGAGCCGCGGGCCAGGGTGAACCGCAACGCGTCGGCGCCGTAGGTGTCGATCCACTGCAGCGGGTCGACGGTGTTGCCGCGCGACTTGGACATCTTCTTGCCGAACTGGTCGCGGACCAGCCCGTGCAGGGCGACCGTCGCGAACGGCACCTGCGGTTCGCCGTCCTCGGCGGTGGTGCCGTACAGCCCGAACATCATCATCCGGACGACCCAGAAGAACAGGATGTCGTAGCCGGTGACCAGCACGGAGGTCGGGTAGAAGGCGCTGAGGGTGTCGGTCTGCCGGGGCCAGCCCATGGTGGAGAACGGCCACAGCCCGGAGGAGAACCAGGTGTCCAGCACGTCCGGATCCTGGGTCCAGCCCTCGCCCGGCGGCTCCTCGCCCGGGCCGACCGCCCGCATCTGCCCGTCCGGGCCGTACCAAACCGGGATCCGGTGCCCCCACCACAGCTGCCGGGAGATGCACCAGTCGTGCATGTTGTCGACCCAGTCGAAGTAGCGGGCGGCCAGCTCGGGCGGGTGGATCGTCGTCCGCCCGTCGCGGACCGCGTCGCCCGCCGCCTTGGCCAGGGTCTCGACCCGGACGAACCACTGGGTGGACAGCCGGGGTTCGATGACGTCGTCGGACCGGGAGCAGTGGCCCACGGCGTGCACGTAGGGAACCTTCTCGGCGACGATCCGGCCCTGGGCCCGCAGCTCCGCCTTGACCGCGATCCGCGCGGCGAACCGGTCCATCCCGTCGAAACGGGTTCCGGTGCCGACGATCTGCGCCGACTCGTTCATGATCGTGGGCATCGGCAGGTCGTGCCGGCGACCGATCTCGAAGTCGTTCGGATCGTGCGCCGGGGTCACCTTGACCGCGCCGGTGCCGAACTGCGGCTCGACGTGGTCGTCCGCGACCACCGGGATCTCCCGGTCCACGATCGGCAGCCGCACCGTCCGGCCGATCAGGTGCCGGTACCGCTCGTCGTCCGGGTGCACCGCGATCGCGGTGTCGCCGAGCATGGTCTCCACCCGGGTGGTGGCCACCACCATGCTGTCGTCTCCATCCCCGTAACGGATGGAGACCAGTTCGCCCTCGTCGTCGGAGTGCTCGACCTCGATGTCGGACAGCGCGGTCAGGCAGCCCGGGCACCAGTTGATGATCCGTTCGGCGCGGTAGATCAGCCCGTCGTCGAACATCCGCTTGAAGATGGTCTGGACGGCGTCGGACAGTCCCTCGTCCAGGGTGAATCGCTCGCGATCCCAGTCGACCGAGTCGCCCAGGCGCTTCATCTGGCCCAGGATCGCGCCACCCGACTCGTGCTTCCAGTCCCACACCTTCTGCACGAACAGGTCGCGCCCGTAGTCGTGCCGGGTCTTGCCGTCGACCGCCAGCTGCCGCTCGACCACGGTCTGGGTGGCGATGCCGGCGTGGTCCATGCCGGGCAGCCACAGGGCCTCGTCGCCGGACATCCGGTGCCAGCGGGTCAGCACGTCCATCAGGGTGTGGTCGAGGGCGTGCCCGATGTGCAGGCTGCCGGTGACGTTCGGCGGCGGCAGCACGATGGAGAACGGCCGGCGTTCGCCGGACAGCACGCGGGCCTCGTCGGCCTTGAAGTAACCGGCCGCCAGCCACCGCTGGTACAGGGGTACCTCGACCGCCGCCGGGTCGTACTGCTTGGGCAGGTCGGACGGTCGGTGGGCGGCGGTGGAGGTCACCGGCCAATCCTAGAAGGAGTGCTCGGCCGGTCCGGTCAGGCCGACTCGGCCAGCGCCATCGGCCCGTACACCGCCTGCCGGTCGTTGAACAGCGACACCTCGGCGATTCCGCTGGCCAGCAGGTCGGGCCAGGTCTCCCCCAGCCAGGTCTCCGCCTCTTCCTGCGATCCGAACGCGATGTCGGGGCCGTCGGCCACCACGCCCGCCTCGTCCGCGTAGCGCCACAGGTACACCATCGTCCTGCTCCCTTCTCGATCTCGTGTGATCGACCTCACCGATGCCGGTACCCGCGACGGTAGCCACCGAGTCTGACAGTCAGCTGTGAGCAGCGGTTTTTCACATCCCTTTACGATCGGCCCCACTGTATTCCGCCAGACGGGCGGCCGCGGTCGGTCCCTGGTTGACGAGGGTCGGCATACTGTGCCCGGTGTTCGTCGACCTGCCGCCGGTGCCCGAGTTGGATGCCGGCGCCGTGCTGGCCGCCGCCGAGGTTCGCGACCTGCTGCCGGTGGGCGCCTTCGGGGTGTGGGCCGACGTCATCGACCTGCTGGCCGGCGCCCGGGGGTCGATCGAGGCACCGCTTCGACCCCGCCCCCGGCTGACGGTGTTCGCCGCCGACCACGACGTCGCGGCCCTGGACATCTCGGCCTCGCCCCGCAGCGAGTCCGCCCGCCGGGCGGCGGACCTGGCCGGCGGGTCCGGCTTCGCCGCCGACCTCGCCCGCGAGTCGGGGACGTCCGTGTCGGTGGTGGACGTCGGGCTGTCCACGCCCGCCCCGCAGCTCCCCGACCGGATGGGCGACGCCCGGCCGGCGGCCCGGATCGACCTGACCGACGCGATGGACGCCGACCGCTGCGCGGCGGCCGTCCAGGTCGGCCGGGACCGGGCCGACGCGGCCGTCGACTCCGGCGCCGACCTGCTGATCGGCGCCACCTGCGGGGTCGGGGCCAGCACCCCGGGAGCGGTGTTGACCGCCGCGCTGACCGCGATGGAACCGGTGGACGCCACCTCCCGGGGCTCCGGCATCGACGACAACGCCTGGATCCGCAAGGCCGCCGCCGTCCGCGACGCGTTGTTCCGGGTGCGCCGGGCCGGCGGGGACGCGCTGGACATGCTCCGGGTCGGCGGCGGGCCCGACCTCGCCGCGCTCACCGGATTCGTCGCCCAGGCGGCGGTGCGCCGCACCCCGGTGATCGTGCACGATCTGCCCAGCACGGTCGCCGCCGTGCTGGCGCACCGGCTGGCCCCGGGCGCCGACACCTTCCTGATCGTGTCCTCGTCCGCCCCCGAACGCGGGCACCCGCGGCTGCTGGACCTGCTCGGCCGGCAGCCGCTGACCGACTGGTCGATGACCGGGCACTCGGGCGTGGGCGCGCTGATGGTGCTGCCGTCGCTGCTCGCCGCCGTCGACGCGTTCGACCGCATCGACCGCTCGATCAGGCCGGTGCGGACCGCGTACGCGATCGGCACCTGGGACGCCACGCTGTTGTAGGCGCGGGTGGTCGGCGCCGGTTTTGGTGTCGGCTGTCGGCAGGACCGAGGCCGCAGCCACGCCATCCGCCTCGGGTGAACCGCCGAACAGGTCGCCGACCGGGCCCACGACACGGGATATGTTGTCCGCTCGGACGACCCTTCCGTCACGAGAGGTGCCCGATGGCCGACTCGACCACCCCGCCGGCCGCGCCACCGCCCCCCGCCCCCGGGCCGGGCGCGAAGCCCGGGGCGCCGGCTCCCGAACCCGCGGCGATGGACCCGCGGAAGGTGATCCGCTCACCCGCGTACCTCTCGGCGCTGATCCTGGCGGCGATCCTGGGCGTGCCGATCTCCGCGGTCGCCTACGGCTTCCTCACCCTGGTCAGCAAGATCCAGACGTACCTGTTCACCACCCTGCCGCACGATGTGCTGGGCGGTCCGGCCCCGGCCTGGTGGCCCGTCCCGTGGCTGGTGCTCTGCGGCCTGCTCACCGGCCTGACCATCCGCTACCTGCCCGGCAACTGCGGCCACTCCCCCGCGTTCGGCTTCCAGACCGGCGGCGGGCCACCCAGCGGCAAGGAACTGGTCGGGGTCTTCCTGGCCGCGCTGACCACGCTGAGCCTGGGCGCCGTCCTCGGCCCGGAGGCGCCGCTGATCGCCATCGGCGGCGGCCTGGCGGCGTTGACCGTGCACCTGGTCCGAAAGGACGCCCCGCCGATGGCGGCCACCATCATGGCCTCGGCCGGCAGCTTCGCGGCGGTCAGCACGCTGCTCGGCTCACCGGTGCTCGGCGCGTTCCTGATCATGGAGGTGGCCGGGGTCGGCGGGGCCACGCTGAGCCTGGTCGCGTTGCCCGGCCTGCTCGCCTCGGGCATCGGGGCGTTGATCTTCCTCGGCCTGGGCAACCTGACCGGACTTGGCACGTTCTCGCTGTCCATGGGCACGGTGCCGCCCGATGTCGAACCGACCCCGGCCACCCTCGGCTGGGCGATCGCGATGGGCGTGGTCGGCGCCGCCCTGGGCTGGCTGATCCGCTGGGGCGGGCTGTCGCTGCGGCCGCTGGTGCACACCAACCGGGTGCTGGTGACCGCCGGACTGGGGCTGCTGATCGGGCTGTCCGCCGCCGGCTACCAGCTGGCCACCGGTAACAGCTTCACCCAGGTGCTGTTCTCCGGCCAGGACGCGATGCCGGAGCTGGTCAGCCACGCCACCGAGTTCTCCATCGGCGCCCTGGTCCTGCTGGTGATCTGCAAGAGCTTCGCCTACAGCCTGTCGCTGAGCGCGTTCCGCGGCGGACCGGTGTTCCCGTCGATGTTCATCGGCGCCGCGATCGGCATCGCCGCGTCCGGCCTGCCGGGCATGGCACTGGCCCCGGCGATCGCCATGGGCATCGGCGCGATGTGCGCGGCCATGCTGCGGCTGCCGATGACCTCGACCCTGCTGGCCACCCTGCTGCTGGGGGCCGACGGCATTTCGGTCACCCCGCAGGTCGTCATCGCGGTCGCCGTCGCGTTCGTGGTGACCTTCCTGCTACCGGTCCCCGGGCCCAAGGCCCCACCGCTGGTCCGGGTCTGACCCGGTTCAGCCGCCGCCGGACTTCTTGCGCGCCACCCCACGCTGCGCCGCCGACGAGATCACCCGGATGACCAGGCCGAACACCACCAGGTTCAGCAGCATCTGCACCGTGACCAGCAGCTTCATCGGGTTGGACGCGGCCACGATGTCACCGAAGCCGACGGTGGCGAACACGGTCACGGTGAAGTACAGCGCCGTGTCCTTGTCCAGCGGCTGGGTGAACACCGCCGGATTGCCGGTTGCGTTCGACAGGTACACCCGGGCGAAGATCAGCAGGAACAGCAGGATGGTCAGCGCCAGCGACTCCATCCCGCGGAGCAGCGGGTAGCGGGCCCGGCTGATCAACGGCACCTGCACGCCGACGATCGCACCGAAGATGACCAGTTCCAGCAGCAGCCAGGGCAGGTCGGAATCGCCGTCGGCGCCCTTGACCGGGATCTTGTAGTACACCCAGACCAACGCGACGATCGATGCCGCCAGCCGCAGGCACATCCACAGGGCCGGCTTGAGGATGCCCTGCGGGATCGGTGCCGGTTCGGAACTCACAAGGTGGAACTCTGCCGGTCGTCCGGCCGATCCCGGCGCGGCGCGCCGAGGAACGCGACAATCGCGGCCGCGCCGGTGGCGGTCACCACCAGCACCGTCGACCCCGTCCAGCCGAACCGGGCATACAGCGCGGCACCCACCAGACCGACCAGGCTGGATCCGGCGTAATAGGCCAGCGAGTAGATCGCCGACGCCTGCGACCGGGCGGCCGGCACCCGTTCCCCCGCCCACGTCGCCGCGATGGCGTGGGCGACGAAGAACGCGAAGGTCAGCAGCACCAGCCCGGCCAGCACGTACCACAGGGGGCTGGGCACGGTGATCGCCGCCCCGATCGCCATCGTCGCGCCGGCCCCGGCCAGCACCCGCCGGCGGCCCAGCCGGCCGACCAGCCGACCGACCGCCGACGAGCCCACGGTGCCCACCAGATAGGTCAGGAACAGCAGGCTGACCACCGACGCGGGCAGCCGGTACGGGTCGGCCAGCAGCCGGAACGACAGCAGGTTGTAGACCGTCACGAACGCGCCCATCAGCAGGAACGCCTGCAGGTAGAACACCAACACCACCCGGTCGGCCAGTGCCAGCCGGACCCGCGACCACTGGCCCGGCCGGGGCTGATCGGGCCGCGCCCGGGGGCCGGAGTCGAGCAGCACCGCGAAGACCGCGGCCGCGACCGCGACGAACGCGGCCGTCGTCACCAGCCCCCAGCGCCAGCCGAACGCGCCGCCGACCGCGCCGGTGAGGACCCGGCCGGACAGCCCGCCGATGGTGGTCCCGGCGATGTACAGACCGCCGACGGCGGCGACCCGGGCCGGTGGCGCGGTGGCCACCAGGTGGGCGACGGCCAGCGCGGGCAGCGCGCCCAGCGCGGCCCCGGACACCGCGCGCACCGCCAACAACACCTCGAAGGTCGGCGCGACCGCGACCAGCAGGCCGCACACGGCCGCCACGATCGCCGACACCCGCATGGCCCGGGCGCGGCCGAACCGGTCGCCCACCGCCGCCCAGGGCAGCACGGACGCCGCCAGGGCCCCGGTGGCCACGGAGACGGCCAGCGTGGCCTGGGCCTGGCTGAGGTCGAATTCGGCGGCCAACCCGGGCAGCACCGCCTGCACCGCGTACAACTCGGCGAAGGTGGCGATCCCGCCGGCGAACAGCGCGGCGGTCAGTCGCCCGGAGACGGCGGGCGCGGGGCTCCGCGTCACAGGGTCCAGTCGACCGGCACGCCGCCCTGCTCGACCAGGGACCGGTTCACCCGGGAGAACGGTCGGGAGCCGAAGAACCCGCGGTCCGCCGACATCGGCGACGGGTGCGCGGACTCGATCGCCGGCGTGTCGCCGAGCAGCGGGCGCAGCGTCTGCGCGTCCCGGCCCCACAGGATCGCCACCAGGGGTCCGCCGCGGGCGACCAGCGCCCGGATGGCCTGTTCGGTGACCGGTTCCCAGCCCTTGCCGCGGTGCGAGGCGGGCTTGCCCGGTTGCACGGTCAGCACCCGGTTGAGCAGCAGCACGCCCTGGTCGGACCAGGCGGTCAGGTCACCGTGCTGGGGGGCCACGATGCCGGTGTCGGCCAGCAGTTCCCGGTAGATGTTGGCCAGCGACCGGGGTATCGGCCGGACGTGCCGGTCGACCGCGAAGGAAAGACCGATCGGATGCCCGGGCGTCGGGTACGGGTCCTGGCCGACGATCAGCACCTTGACGCCGCCGAACGGGCGCTCGAAGGCCCGCAGGATCTGTGCGCCGGCCGGCAGGTAGGGGCGGCCTGCGGCCACCTCGGCCCGCAGGAACTCGCCCATCGCGGTGACCCGGTCGGCGACCGGCGCCAGCGCGGTGGCCCAGTCGGGGTCGACGAGCGTGTTCAGCGGGGCCGGCATGGACCGGGAATGTACCGGGAGCGGCCGGCGATCAGCCGAAGTGGTCCCAGCCGCCCGACTGCTCCCAGGGGGCGCCGTCCACCAGCACGCCGCTGCCGGCCCGGACCACGCCGATCGGCGTCCAATCGGCCGGGACCGACGCCCGGTCCGGGAAGGTCGCGGCCAGGGCGTGGTCGTCGCCGCCGGTCAGCGCCCATTCCATCGGGTTGCGGCCCAGCGCGGAGGCGACCTCGGTGAGCCGGGCGTGCACCGGCACCACGGCGGTGGCCACCTCGATCTGCACGCCGGACTCGTCGGCCAGGTGGCCCAGGTCGGCGATCAGGCCGTCGGACACGTCGATCATCGAGGTGGCCCCGGCCCGGGCGGCGACCGGCCCCTGCGCCAGCGGCGGCTCGGGGACGCGGTAGGAGCCGACCAGGGCGGCCGGCGAACGGAACCCGCGGGACAGCACCGCCAGCCCGGCGGCCGCCCAGCCCAGCCGGCCGGCCACCGCGACCACATCACCCACCCTCGCTCCGGACCGGCGGACGGCGTCCCGGCCGGCCAGGTCGCCCAGCGCGGTGACCGAGATGGTCAGCACCGTCGAACGGGTGATGTCGCCGCCGACGACGCCCGCGCCCACCGCGCTCGCCTCCGCGTTCAGCCCGCGGCCGATGTCCATCACCAGGTCGGTCGGGGTGTCGGCGGGCGCGCACAGGCCCACCAGCAGCGCGGTCGGGGTGGCACCCATCGCGGCGACGTCGGCCAGCGAGGCGAGCGCGGCCCGCCGTCCGATCTGTTCCCCGGACGCCCAATCGGTGCGGAAATGCACGCCGTCCACCAGCACGTCCACCGTCGCCACCACCCGGCCGTCCGGGGCGGCCACGATGGCGCAGTCGTCGCCCGGGCCGAGCAGGGTCGTCGCCGGCTGGCCGGACCCGGCGACCAACGCGTCGATCACGGCGAACTCGCCGGTGGTGGCCAGAGTGGCCGGTTGGCTGCTGATGGTGCACCTCGCTGAACGCCTCGATCGGTCCCGACGGCCCATCATTCCCGATTCGGGTGCCGGCGACCGGCCGTGCCGCGGACCGATAGGCTCGGGCGGCGGATCCGCAGCAGTGGTGGGAGTACGAAAGGGGCACACCGTGGTGCAGGCGTTCATCCTCATCCAGACCGAGGTCGGCCAGGCCGCGGCGGTGGCCCAGGCGATCGCCGAACTCCCCGGGGTGACCAGCGCGGAGGACGTCACCGGGCCCTACGACGTGATCGTCCGGGCCGAGGCGCAGACCGTCGACGAGCTGGGCAAGCTGGTGGTGGCCCGGGTGCAGGGAGTCGCCGGCATCACCCGAACACTCACCTGCCCGGTGGTACACCTCTGACTGCGACCCGGCCCATCCCGCCCTCACCCGCGCCACCGCCGACCGGGCCGGACCGGCTGCCGTCCGACGGCTTCCCCCGGTGGCGGGTGTTCGCTGCCGTCGGCGTCGCGGTGGTCGCCGTCGTCGCCGTCATCGTCGCCGCGGCCGTCGTCAACTCCCGGCCGACGACGTCCGTCGACGACCCGTTGCCGGTGTCCGCGGTGGAGGCGCCCGGGGCCACCACACCGGCGTGTGCGGCCCTGGACGCGGCGCTGCCGGACCAGCTGGGCGGGCTGCCGCGGCGGACGATCCAGCAGGGGGACGACCCGTCGTTGACCGGGGTCGCCGCCTGGGGCGAGCCGGCGGTGATCCTGCGCTGCGGGGTCCCGACGCCCGGCGAGCTCACCTGCTCGTCGTCGGTCCAGGAGGTGGACGGCGTGGCCTGGCTGCCGATCTCCGGCGGCGGCGACACCAGCTACTTCGTCGTCGACCGGTCGGTGCGGATCGCGCTGACCATCCCGGACGAGGTGACCTCCACCGGCCCCTGGCAGGACGCGTCCAAGCTGATCGCCGCGACCCTTCCGGAACGGGACATCTGCACCAACGGCGTGCTGCAACCCGCCGACGGCGAGTAGTCCGCCGCCGGACCGGGTTCGCCTCCGTGCTGGAAGCGGGCCGGGCTCAGCGCAGGCCGGTGCCCCGCGCCAGTGCGGTGCGGACGAGCACGGTGATCAGATCCCGGTAGGACACCCCGGCCTTGGCCCACATCGCCGGGTACATGGAGATCGGGGTGAAGCCGGGCAGGGTGTTCACCTCGTTGATCACCACCCGGTCGGCCGGATCGCCGTCCGGCCGGACGAAGAAGTCGACGCGGGCCATGCCCTGCGCGTCCAGGGCGACGAACGCCCGGCGGGCCAGCTCGTGGATGCGGGCGGTGACGTCGTCCGGCAGGTCGGCCGGGATGTCGAAGCTGGCCGCGGTGTCGTCCAGGTACTTGGCGTCGAAGTCGTAGAACTCGTACTCGCCGGCCACGTGGATCTCCGCGGTCGGCGAGGCCTCGACCCGGCCGTCGGGGTACTCCAGCACCCCGCACTCGATCTCGCGTCCCACGACGGCCGCCTCGACCAGCACCTTGGGGTCGCTCTCCCGGGCGAACCCGATCGCCCGCTCCAGTTCGGACCAATCGGCCACCCGGCTCACGCCCAGCGACGACCCGGCGCGGGCCGGCTTGACGAACACCGGCAGGCCCAGCCGCTGCTGCTGTTCGGCGGTCAGCGTCGACGTGCCCGGGCGCAGCGTCACCCAGTCACCCACCGGCAGGCCCTCCGCGGCCAGCAGCTTCTTGGTGAACTCCTTGTCCATCGCCGCCGCCGAGGCGAGCACCCCGGCCCCGACGTAGGGCACCCCGGCCAGCTCCAGCAGGCCCTGGATGGTGCCGTCCTCGCCGTAGGGGCCGTGCAGCACCGGGAAGACAACGTCGACGTCCAGCGCGCCGGGGGCCGCCGGATCGAGCGAGACCAGCGCGGACGCCGTCGGATCGACCGGCAGGGCGACCACGGAACCGCTGCTGACCGTCGGCAGTTCGGCCAGCCCGGCGGAGGGCAACGCGGCCGGGTCGACGTGCAGCCAGCGGCCGGCCGGGGTGATGCCGACCGCGGTGACGTCGAACAGGTCGGTGTCGATGTTGGCCAGCACACCGGCACCGGAGACGCAGGACACCGGGTGTTCGCCGCTGCGCCCGCCGAACACCACGGCCACCCGGATCCGGTCAGTCATGGCACCGACCCTAACGGGGCCGCACCCCGCCGCGGCCGAGCAACACCGGCGCGCTCATTCGGTGACCCGCCCTGCGCTCATTCGGTGACCCGCCCTGCGCTCATTCGGTGACCCGCCCTGCGCTCATTCGGTGCTGTGCGGCGCCTCCATCAGGTACCGCATCATCTGGGTCGGCGGCAGGTGCCGGTAGCAGACCTGGTAGACCGCTTCGGTGATGGGCATGTCGACCTTGTGCCGGACGGCCAGGTCCCGCACCGAACGGCAGCTCACCACGCCCTCGGCCACCTGACCGCCGGCCGCCTCCAGCGCCGCCTCCAGGCCGATCCCGGCGGCCAGCCGGCCACCCAGCGTCCGGTTGCGGGACAGCGGCGACCAACAGGTGGCGACCAGGTCACCCAGACCGGCCAGGCCGGCGAAGGTCCGCGGCTCGGCTCCGAGTTCGACGCCGAGCCGGGTCACCTCGTCCAGGCCCCGGGTGATCAGCGACGCGGCGGCGTTCAGGCCCAGGCCGAGGCCGTCGGCGATGCCGCAGGCCAGCGCGATGATGTTCTTGCCGGTGCCGGCGATCTCCGCGCCGATCACGTCGGTGGTGGTGAACGGCCGGAAGTACGGTGTCGCGCACGCCTCCTGCACGGCGCGGGCCCGGTCGTGATCGGTGCAGGCGAGCACCGACGCGGTCGGCCGCTCCAGGGCGATCTCGGCGGCCAGGTTGGGTCCGGTGAGCACGACGATGCGGTCCGGGTCGATCTGCCCGACGCCGGCGATCACCTCGCTCATCCGCAGGCCGGTGCCGATCTCGACGCCCTTGGCCAGCGACACCACCGGCACCGTCGGCGGCAGGCTGTCCCGGAACACCCGCAGGTTCTCCCGCAGGGCCTGGCTCGGCACGGCCAGCACGACCGCGTCGACGTCGACCAGAGCGGCGTCGAAATCCGAGGTTCCGTAGAGGTTCTCGGGCAGGTCGACCCCCGGCAGATAGTCGGGGTTGCGGTGCTGGTCGCGGATCGCGGCGGCCACCGAGTCACGGCGGGCCCACAGGGTGACGGTGCGACCCGAGTCGGCGAGCACTTTGGCGAAGGTCGTGCCCCAGGAACCCGCACCCAGGACGGTCAGCCGCTGCAGGGCGCCGGGGTCGGTGCTCACCGCCCGGACGTCTCGGGCGCCGGGCCGGGCGGCGGCTGACCACCCGCCTCGCCGTCGGTGGCCGCGCGCTGGGCGAGCCGCTCGGCCTTGCGCTGGTCGTAGAAGTCGTTCGGCGCGGTGACGCCGCGGATCTCGGCCACCATGTCCCGGACCGTGGTCATGATGCGCATGGACGCCAGGCGGATCGCCCGCGCGTCGTGCGGACCGGCGCGCAGGTCGGACAGGTCGATCGGCTCGCCGAACACGGTGTGAACGTCCTTGCGCGGCAACGGGTGGAAGCGGCGCCCGGCGGTGTACGAGCTGTACACCTGATTGGAGCCCCAGTGCGCCACCGGGATCACCGGGAAGTCGCCGGCCAGGGCCAGCGCGCCGACCCCCATCCGGGGCTTCATCGGCCACATCTCGGGATCGCGGGTGACGGTGCCGTCCGGGTAGATCAGCACCACTCGGCCGGCGTTCAGCGCGTTGGTCGCCGCGTCCAGGCTCTGCTGCCCGGCACCGCCGCCGGTCCGTTCCACCGGGATCTGGTCGGACCCGGCCAGCGCCTGGCCCAGCACCGGCACCTTCCACAGCGACGCCTTGGCCATGAACCTGGGGATCCGGCCGGTTTTGCGCACCGCGACCGCGTCGAACAGCGGGTCCAGGTGGGAGATGTGGTTGCCCACGAGCAGGTATCCGCCGCGGCGCCGGGCGTGCTCGGCGCCGGCGACCCGTTGCCGTCCCAGCACCCACGCGGCCGGGTACATCACGATCTGGCAGAAGGTGAGCCAGGCGTTGCCCTTCTCGTGAACGGGACTGCGCGCCACCCTGTGCTCTCCTTCGTGCCGGTCTCGCTCGTCACCCTAGTCGGCCCAGCAGGCGAGGCCGCCATCCAACACAATCGGATCGGTCCCGGGGTCAGCGGAGGTCGATTCCCGCGACCGCGGACGATTCGGCGACCGGATGTTCCGTGTCACCTCCGCGCACCTTGGGCGGTCCGGGCGCACCTTGCGCGGCCCCGGTGCACCCTGCGCGGTCCCGGCGCACTCTGCGCGGCCCGGGCGCACCTTGCACCGGGGATCCACGGCGCAGAGTGCCTCCCCGGCGCGCAGAGTGCCTCCCCGGCGCGCAGAGTGCCTCCCCGGCGCGCAGAGTGCGCCCCGCGGCGGATCCGGTCGTCCAGCCCGATGCCCCACCCCATCGGCGCACCCGACGCCCGGGCACCGTTCCGCGCCGGTGCGCGCACCCTGCGCGCCCCGGGCGCACCCTGCGCGGTCCCGGCGCACTCTGCGCGGTCCCGGCGCACTCTGCGCGGTCCCGGCGCACCCTGCGCGGCCCGGGCGCACCTTGCACCGGGGATCCACGGCGCAAAGTGCCTCCCCGGCGCGCAGAGTGCCTCCCCGGCGCGCAGAGTGCGCCCAGTGCCCACCCTCGTGGCTGCGCTGCGGGCAGAGTGCCTCCCCGGCGCGCAGAGTGCGCCCCGCGGCGGATCCGGTCGTCCAGCCCGATGCCCCACCCCATCGGCGGACCCGACGCCCGGGCACCGTTCCGCGCCGGGGCCGAGCCCGCGCCGGACCGATACGCACCTTTCACCGGCAGGTGTGGCGCCCGGCGACGGCCACGCTGGACAATGTCGCGGTGACCGCCAGCCGAACCGCCAAGCCGACCACCCGCACCAGCCGTGGCTCCCGCACCGCGACGACCACCTCGGTCGACGCCCGCAGCAACGGCGAGACCGCCGGCCGGGAAGTGGTGGAGCCGGCGGTCGAACCGTTCCACGGCGGGCCGTCCGAGGTGGCGGTGGACAGCGCCGTCATCGCCGAGATCGAGGAAGATCCGCTGCCCGACGACCGGTTCTCCAACCGGGAGCTGTCCTGGCTCGACTTCAACGCGCGGGTGCTGGCGCTGGCCGAGGACCCCGGTCAGCGGCTGCTGGAACGGGCCAAGTTCCTGGCCATCTTCGCCTCGAACCTGGACGAGTTCTACATGGTCCGGGTCGCCGGTCTCAAACGCCGCCGGGACATGGGCCTGTCGGTCACCAGCGCGGACGGGTTGACCGCATCCGAACAGCTGACGCTGATCTCGGCCCGCACCCGCGAGCTGGTGGAGCGGCAGGGCCGGTGCTTCGTCGACGAGGTGCGGCCGGCGCTGGCCGACGCCGGCATCCGGATCGTCGCCTGGAACGAGATCGAGGCCGACGACCGCCGGCGGCTGGCCGAATACTTCACCGCGCAGATCTTCCCGGTGCTGACCCCGCTGGCCGTCGACCCGGCGCACCCCTTCCCGTACATCTCCGGGCTGAGCCTGAGCCTGGCGGTCGTCGTCCGGAATCCGGAGACCAAGACCGAGCGGTTCGCCCGGGTCAAGGTTCCCCCCAACGTCGATCGGTTCGTCCAGGTGCGCCGCGGGGCGCTCGACTTCCTGCCCCTGGAGGAGCTCATCGCGGCCCACCTGGGCCAGCTGTTCCCGGGCATGGACGTGGTGGAGCACCAGGCCTTCCGGCTCACCCGCAACGCCGACCTGGAGGTCGAGGAGGACCGGGACGAGGACCTGCTGCAGGCGCTGGAACGGGAACTGGCCCGGCGCCGGTTCGGCCCGCCGGTCCGGTTGGAGGTCACCAACACCATCAGCGAGAAGGTGCTGACCTGGCTGCTGACCGAGTTGGACGTCGACCCGGCCGACGCGGTGGAGGTGCCGGGACTGCTGGACCTGTCCAGCCTCTGGCAGATCTACGGCGTGGACAAGCCGGTGCTCAAGGACCCCCCGTTCGTGCCCGCCACCAACCCGGCGTTCGCCGAGGGGGAGACGCCCAAGAGCGTGTTCTCCACGCTGCGCGACGGAGATGTGCTGCTGCATCACCCGTACGAGTCGTTCGCCACCACGGTCCAGCGGTTCATCGAGCAGGCCGCGGCGGATCCGCGGGTGCTGGCGATCAAGCAGACCCTCTACCGCACCTCGGGCGACTCCCCGATCGTGGACGCGCTGATCTCCGCGGCCGAGGCCGGCAAACAGGTCGTCGCGCTGGTCGAGATCAAGGCCCGGTTCGACGAGCAGGCCAACATCTCCTGGGCCAAGGCGTTGGAACGCGCCGGGGTGCACGTGGTCTACGGCCTGGTCGGTCTGAAGACCCACTGCAAGACCGCGCTGGTGATCCGGCAGGAGGGCAAGACCCTGCGCCGCTACTGCCATCTGGGGACCGGGAACTACAACCCGAAGACCGCGCGCATCTACGAGGACCTGGGCCTGCTCACCGCCGACCCGGACATCGGCGCGGACCTGACCGACCTGTTCAACGTGCTGACCGGCTACTCCCGGCAGACCGAGTACCGGAACCTGCTGGTGGCCCCGCATTCCATCCGCAGCGGGGTGATCACCCGGATCGAGCGGGAGATCGAGCACCAGAAGGCCGGCCGCGGTGGGCTGGTCCGGCTGAAGATGAACTCGATCGTCGACGAGCGGGTGATCGACGCGCTGTACCGGGCCTCCCGGGCCGGAGTGACCGTCGACGTCACGGTCCGCGGGATCTGCGCCCTGCGCGCCGGTGTCCCTGGCCTGTCCGAGAACATCACCGTGCGCTCGATCGTCGGCCGCTTCCTGGAGCACTCCCGGGTCTTCTACTTCCGTAACGGCGCCGTCCCGGTCGAGGGCGGCGGCACCAGCGAGGAGTACTGGATCGGCAGCGCGGACATGATGCACCGCAACCTGGACCGCCGGGTCGAGGCGCTGGTCCAGGTCAAGGACGGCGCGGCGATGCAGCGGATGGCGCGGCTGTTCGACCTGATCACCGCGGCCGACACCCGCTGCTGGATCCTCGGCCCGGACGGCTGGATCCCCTCCCCCGCCGACGGTCCCGGCGTGGACGTCCAGGAACTGCTGCTGCGGGGCGGAGTGGCCCGTGGCGAGTGAGGCGCCGGCGGTGATCCGGGCGGCCGGGGCGGTGCTGTGGAAGCCGTCCCAGCGGTACGGGCTGCGGATCGCGCTGGTCCACCGGCCGCGTTACGACGACTGGTCGCTGCCCAAGGGCAAGGCCGAGCCGGGCGAGGTGGTCCCGGTGACGGCCGCCCGCGAGGTGCAGGAGGAGACCGGCTTCCGGGCGGCGATCGGGCGCTCGCTGACCACGGTGTCGTACACGACCAGCGCCGGGCCGAAGACGGTGCACTACTTCGCCGCTCGCCGCATGGCCGGGTTCTTCACGCCGAACAAGGAGGTCGACAAGCTGGCCTGGCTGCCCGTCGACGCGGCGCGGGACCGGATGAGTTACGAGTTCGACCGGGCCGTGCTGGCCACGTTCGGGCTGGAACCCGCTGCGCAACAGGGGGTGCTGCTGGTGCGGCACGCCCGGGCGGGCCGGCGGGCGAACTGGTCCGGCGACGACGATCAGCGGCCCCTGGACGCCAAGGGGCGCCGCCAGGCGGCCGCTCTGGTCGGTGAGCTGAGCGTGTTCGCCCCGGATCAGGTGCGCAGCGCGCCGCTGGAGCGGTGCCGGGCCACCGTCGCCCCGCTGGCGGAGAAGCTGGGCACCGGCATCGAGTTCGAGAAGGCGTTGAGCGAGGAGGCCTACCGGGACGATCCGGCGGCCGCCCGCCGGCGGATCGTCGACCTGGCGGTCGGCCTGGCGCGGGCCGGCAAACCCGCTGAGACCACCGTGGTCTGCAGCCAGGGTGGGGTCATCCCCGGAGTGGTCAAATCGCTGGCGACGCGGGACGAGGTGTCGGTGGCCGGGGTGCAGACGCCGAAGGCGGCCTACTGGTTCCTGTCCTTCGACGGCCGGCGCCTGGTGCAGGCCGATCCCTACCCGGCGCCCCAGGTCTGACCGGCGACGTTCCCGTCCAGACGAAAGGCCCCGGCGGAGTGGGGACGTGCCCACTCCGCCGGGGCCTTCCGGCGCTGGATCCGGCTCAGCTCGCCGGTGTCGCGGCGGCCGCGGCGGCCTTGGTCGAGCGGCGCGGCGTCTTCGCCGCGGTCGTCTTGGCCGCGGCGGCCTTCGGGGCGGCCGTGGTCTTGGCGGCGGTCGAGCGGGTCGCCCGGGTCGTCGTCTTCGGCGCGGCGGCC
>JBDHZW010000061.1:0-22364 GCA_039812105.1 Nakamurella sp. | reverse complement strand
CCCATGATCAACAGCAGACCCACCGACCCCGCAGGAGCTTTTGTGCGCTACGACACCGTCGCCGCTTTCCTGACCCGGCTGGCCGACCGATCACCCACGCCGGGCGGGGGCGCCACCGCTGCCTTGCACGCCGCGCAGGCCGCCGCGCTGGTGGCCATGGTCGGCCGGTACAGCGACACTCCCCGGTACGCCGAGTACGCGGACCGCATCGCCACGATCGTCCGTGCGGCCGACCGGCTGCGGGTGCGGTCGCTGCGGCTGGCCGAGGACGACATCACCGCGTTCGGCGCGGTGGGCACGGCGTACCGGCTGCCGAAGGACGCCCCGGACCGGGCGGCCGCCGTCTCCGCCGCGCTGCTCGGGGCCGCCCGGGTGCCCGCCGAGGTGATCCGGGTCGCCGACGAGATCCTCGGCCTGGCCGAGGAACTCGAACCCATCGGGAACCGCAACGTGATCACCGACGTGGCCGCCGCCGCGGACGCCGCCCGGGCCGCGGCCACTACCGCCCGGGTGAACGTGGAGGTGAACCTGGGCGGGATCGCCGACCCGGCCGTCGTCGCCGAGCTGCGCGCCGCGGTCGCCGGCGTGGACGACCTGGCCGCGCGCGCGGACAAGGTCACCGCCGGCGTCCGGGACGGGCTCGCCCGATGACCGTCACCCTGTCCGGATCCGTGGTCGCCCGGCGGATCCGCGCCGACGTGACCGCGGCCGCCGCCGACCTCACCGCCGCAGGCACGGAGCCGCAGCTGGCCGTGGTGCTGGCCACCGACGACGAATCGGCCGCCGCCTACGTCCGGTCCATCGCCGGCGCCGCGCACCGCTGCGGGGTGCGGTGCAGCATCGTCGATCTCGGTCCGGACGCGGGCACCGTCCGGATCCGGGCGGAGCTGGACGCGCTGTCCGCCGACCCCGCGGTGCACGGCATCATCCTGCAGACCCCGCTGCCGCCGGCCGCCGACTTCGACTCGCTGGCCGGCGCGATCGACCCGGCCAAGGACATCGACGGGGCCAATCCGATCAGCCTGGGCCTGCTCGCGGCCCGGCTGCCGGCGTTCGCCCCGGCCACCGCCGAGGCCGTGATGGTGCTGCTGGACCACTACGCGGTGCCGCTGTCCGGGGCGGACGCGGTCGTGATCGGCCGGTCCACGGTGGTCGGCACGCCCGCCTCGTTGCTGCTCGTGCACCGGGACGCGACGGTGACCGTCTGCCACCGGCACACCAAGGAGCTGGCCGAGCACACCCGCCGGGCCGACGTGCTGGTGGTGGCCGCCGGCCAGCCCGGCCTGGTCACCGCCGAGCACGTCGGGCCGCACACCATGGTCGTCGACGTCGGCACCACCGTCGCCGCGGACGGCGGGCTGATCGGTGACGTCGACCCCTCGGTACAGGGCGCGGCCGCCGGCCTGTCCCCCGTGCCCGGCGGCGTCGGCCCGATCACCACCGCCCTGCTGCTCCAGCACACCGTCGCCTCCGCCGCCCGCTGACCGCGCCCGCACTCTGCGCGGGGCAAGCGCACTCTGCGCCGTCGATCCGCCGCGCAGAGTGCGCCCGGGCGTCGCGGAGTGCGCCGGCGCGGCGCAGAGTGGACGATCCGGCGACGGACAGTGTGGCCCCGCAGCCTCGGTCGCCGCGGCGCGCCTCGCCTTCGCTGCCCAGGCGCACTCTGCGCATGGGGAGCGCACTCTGCCCATGGGGAGCGCACTCTGCGCCGTCGATCCGCCGCGCAGAGTGCGCCCGGGCGTCGCAGAGTGCGCCCGGGCGTCGCGGAGTGCGCCGGCGCGGCGCAGAGTGGACGATCCGGCGACGGACAGCGTGGCCCCGCAGCGTCGGTCGCCGCGGCGCGCCTCGCCTTCGCTGTTGCACCCCGGCACCCGCCGCCCGCACCCGCCGCTCGGGGCCGCTCAGCCGGGGGCCGGGGGGTCAGATGGCGTCGCGGATGGCCTGTTCGAAGCCGATGACGTGGACACGGGCCAGCTCCTCGGCCCGCTCCACCTGACCGTCGGCGATGGTGCGGAGCAGCTCGATGTGCTCGCCCACGTGCGCGTCCACGTGCGGGAGCAGGTCCAGGAACAGGCAGAAGATCCGGGTGGCCAGGTTGTCGTAGCGGATCAGCACGTCCTCCAGGTGCTGATTGCCCGCGGCATGGTAGATCGCCTGGTGCACGGTCATGTCCCAGCGCATCAGCTCGGTGCGGTCGATGGCCGCGATGTTCAACGCCTCGATGGTCGCGGCCAGCTCGGACAGTTCGTTGCGGGTCGCCCGAGACGCCCGCTCGGCGGCCCGCCGCGCGGCCAGCGGCTCCAGCTGCACCCGGATCTCGGAGATGCCGGCCAGGTCGGCGATGTCGACCCCGGTGGCGAAGGTGCCCCGCCGGGGGTAGGCGACCACCAGCCGGTCGCTCTCCAGCCGTTTGAGCGCCTCCCGCACCGGGGTGCGACCGAAACCGAGTTCCTGCGCCAGGGCGGTGTCGTCGATCGGGTCGTTGGGCCGGATGTCGAGCATGATCAGCCGGTCCTTGATCACGGCGTAGGCCCGGTCGGCCATCGACAGACCGGCGCTGGTGTTGAGTTCGAGGGGTCCGGCGGTCACACCGAAATCGTACGGGCTGATAGCCACCGGGGCTTGCCTCACGACACTGAGCGTCATACCATCACTCTATCACTAACATATCAGTTGTGTACTTATCTGCGATCGTGCGTCCGTCGACCGAAGGGCACCATGACCATCAGCGTCTTCGATCTGTTCAAGGTGGGGATCGGGCCGTCCAGCTCGCACACCGTTGGACCGATGCGAGCCGCCTACCTGTTCGTCACCGGGCTGCGCGGGGACGGCCTGCTCCCCCGCGTCACCGGGCTGCGCTGCGAGCTGTTCGGCTCGCTCGGCGCCACCGGCCACGGGCACGGCAGCGTCAAGGCGGTCGTGCTCGGCCTGGAGGGTGAGCAGCCGGACCTGGTCGACCCGGTGGCCGCCCAGCCCCGGGTGGATCGCGTGCGCGCCCAGGGGCGGCTGCGGCTGGCCGGCGAGCACCCGATCGCCTTCGACATCTCCGAGGATGTGGTGCTGCACCGCCGCAAGCGGCTGGACTTCCACACCAACGGCATGCTCTTCCGGGCCCTGGCCGCGGACGGCAGCGAGCTGCGCCGGCGCGAGTACTACTCCGTCGGCGGCGGTTTCGTGCTCGATGAGGACGAGGCCGGCCGGCCGGTCATCGTCGAGGACGCCACCCCGGTCAAGTACCCGTTCCGCACCGGCGACGAGCTGCTGGCCCGCACCCGGGAGACCGGCCTGAGCATCAGCGACATCATGCTGGCCAACGAGCTGGCCTGGCGCGGCGAGACCGAGATCCGCGACGGCCTGCTGCACATCTGGTCGGTGATGCAGGAATGCGTCGAGCAGGGCATCGCCACCACCGGGGTGCTGCCCGGCGGGTTGAAGGTGCGCCGGCGGGCCGCCGCCCTGCACCAGCGGCTGACCGCCGGCGACGACCACACCGATCCGCTCCGGGCGATGGAGTGGGTGACGCTGTACGCGCTGGCGGTGAACGAGCAGAACGCCGCCGGGGGCCGGGTGGTCACCGCGCCCACCAACGGCGCGGCCGGGATCGTGCCGGCCGTGCTGCACTACTGCCGGGACTTCGTCGACTCCTTCTCCGACGACGGCGTCGTCCGGTTCCTGCTGGTGGCCGCCGCGATCGGTCTGCTGTTCAAGGAGAACGCGTCGATCTCCGGGGCCGAGGTCGGCTGCCAGGGCGAGGTCGGCTCGGCCTGCGCGATGGCCGCCGGCGCCCTGGCCGAACTGCTCGGCGGCACCCCGGAGCAGGTGGAGAACGCCGCCGAGATCGGCATCGAGCACAACCTCGGGCTGACCTGCGACCCGGTCGGCGGGCTGGTGCAGATCCCCTGCATCGAACGCAACGCGGTCGGCTCGATCAAGGCGATCACCGCCGCCCGGATGGCCATCCACGGCGACGGCAAGCACCACGTGACGCTGGACAAGGCGATCAAGACAATGCGTGAGACCGGCGCCGACATGAAGGACAAGTACAAGGAAACGGCAAGGGGCGGACTCGCTCTCAATGTCGTCGAGTGCTGAGGAGGCACCCGTGACCCACCCATTCATCCTGACCCTGAGCTGCCCGGAACGCCCCGGCATCGTGCACGCGGTCAGTTCGTTCCTGTTCCAGAACGGCTGCGACATCGTCGAGCACCAGCAGTTCGACGACGCCGTCCGCGGGCACCTGTTCCTGCGCACCGCGTTCGTCTGTGCCACCGACACCGACGCGCAGCGGCTCACCGAGTCGTTCCGCGCCGTCGCCGACCAATTCGGCATGACCTACCGGATCACCGGCGAGCAGCCAGAACGGATCCTGGTCATGGTCTCCCGGATGGGCCACTGCCTCAACGACCTGATCTTCCGGTGGCGCGGCGGCAATCTCGGCGGCGAACTGGTGGCCGTGGTGTCCAACCACGAGACGCTGCGCCCGATGGCGGAGGCGGCCGGCCTCCCCTTCCACCACGTGCCGGTGACCCCGGACACCAAGCCGCAGGCCGAGTCCCGGCTGCTGGACCTGGTCGATGAGTACCGGGCCGACCTGGTGGTGCTGGCCCGCTACATGCAGGTGCTCTCGGACGAGCTGTGCACCGCCCTGCACGGCCGGGCGATCAACATCCACCACTCGTTCCTGCCCGGCTTCAAGGGGGCCAAGCCCTACCACCAGGCGTTCGACCGCGGCGTGAAGCTGGTCGGCGCGACCGCCCACTACGTCACCGGCGACCTGGACGAGGGGCCCATCATCGAGCAGGAGGTCATCCGGATCGACCACAACTACGACGCCCGGGCGTTGGCGACCGTCGGGCAGGACGCCGAGGCGCTGGCGCTGTCCCGCGCCGTCCGCTGGCACAGCGAGCAGCGGGTGCTGCTCAACGGGCACAGCACCGTCGTCTTCCGGTGACCGTCTCCCGCTGACGTGGATCAGACCGGCGCGAAGGCGGGGCTCAGCCGGGCGCCGATCAGGTCGATCGCGGCGAAGGTGTCCAGCAGCATCGTCGGATCCTGCGGCACCGGCCACGACGACAGCTTGACCACCACCAGTTCCCGGGCGGGTTCCACCCAGATCAGCTGCCCGTAGATGCCCAGGCACAACAACACCTCTCGGCCGCCGGGCAGCCAGAACTGGTTGCGGTAGCCACCACCGGGCAGCCAGTTGCCGTTGCCGGACAGCGCGAACACGTCCCGGGTGTCGGCCGACCCGGCCAGGCTGTCGGCGAGCCAGCCGGCCGGCACCACCTGCCGACCCTGCGCGACGCCACCGTCGAGCAGCAGCTGGCCGAACCGGCCGAGATCCCGCAGGGTGGCGGACAACCCGCCGTCGGCGAACACCGCGCCGGCCGGGTCGACCGCCGCGTCCATGTCCTGCTCGCAGCCCAGCCGCGACCAGATCCGCGCCGACAGCAGGTCGGCCAGCCGGGTGCCGGTCACCCGTTCGCAGACCCAGGCCAGCACGTCGGTCTCACACGACCGGTACTCGAACGCCGCCCCGTGCGCGCGGGCGGCCGGCAGCGTGCCGAGGTAGTCGTAGATGGAGGTCGGCAGGTCGGGAAGGGTGCGCGGCGCCCAGCCGATGACCTGCTCCAGCAACCGCACGTGCGCCGACGGGTCCAGATAGTTCTCGGAGAACGTCACCCCGGAACGCATGTCCAGGACGTCCTGCACCAGCGCGCCGCCGTACCCGGATGCGGCGAGCTCGGGCACGTAGCTGTCCACGGTGGCCCGGACGTCGATGACGCCCTCGCCCACCAGGATGCCGACCAGGCAACCGACGACCGACTTGGACACCGACATCAGGATGTGCGGCCGGTCGGCCGGCATGCCGGCGGGATACCGCTCGGCCACCACGCGACCCTGATGCAGCACCAGAAAACCGTCGGTGTAGGTGTCGTCGAGCAGCTCGGGCACCGTCGAGGAACGGCCGTCCAGCCGCTGGATCACCGGGCCAGTGGTGTCCAGCGCGGGCCCGATCGGCAGCGGCCGTACCGGGCCGGTGCCGCGGGAGACCCGGGCGGTCGGCACCACTTCGCGGATGTGCTGGTAGGACCAGCGGTTCGTCGGCGGGTTCTGCCAGGTGGCCAGCGACCACCGGTCGGCCGGCGCCGGCGGGAACCCGATCATCGTCACAACACCGCCCACGACGACAACGCGAGCGCCGCCCCGACCCCGACGAGCGCCGCGGCGGTGACGGTCACGGCGGCGACGACGACCACGACGTCGGTCAGGCCGGTCATCCGGTGGCCTCCCGCCCGCTCACGGACTGCCGGTGCAGGAAGGTCAGCATGTGCCGGGCGACCAGGTCGGGCGCGTCCGAGATCGGCACGTGGCTCAGCCCGGGCAGCCACCGCAACTGCGACCCCGGCACGAGCGCGAGGTAGCGGGAGATCTGTTGCGGCATCAGCGGATCGTTGGTTCCCTGCAGGAAAAGCGTGGGCGCGGTGATCTTGTGCAGGTGGGTCGGCATGTCGAACATGGACATCCAGTTCGCGGCGTCGTAGGCGGGCGCGGCCGCGTAACCGGCCAGCAGGAGGTGGGCGTCGGCCGGCGGCAGCTGCCAGGGCAGGCTGCGGTTGCCGGCGAAGAACACCGAGCGGCCCACCGGGGTCCGGCTCAGCTGCTCGGCCACCGGGGCCAGGCCGATGGCGACGGTCCGGCCCGCGGCCAGTGCGAGGTATCCCTGGAGGCGTTCGACGGGGGTGCCGAGACCGTCCGGGGCGATGGCGACCACCGACCGGACCCGGTCGGTGCCGGCCAGCTCGATCGCCACCCGGGCGCCCAGCGAGTAGCCGGCGACGTGGAAGCGGTTCACGCCCAGTCGATCCAGGGTCCGGTAGACGGCGGTCGCGACGTTGGCGGCCGTCGGCGGCACGAACTCGGGCAGGGCAGGCGACCGGCCGAAGCCGGGCAGATCGACGGCGATGACGTCGAACTCGCCCGCCAGCCGGTCCAGCACCGGGCGCCAGCCGACGTGGGATTCGCCCAGACCGTGCAGCAGCACCAGAGGCTCCCCCGCCCCTTCCCGATGGACGAACAGGGTGTCGGTGGTCGGGTCGTTTCTCGTGGCCAGGGCGCTCATGCCGAGGACTCCTTCGGTCGTGGGTGGCGGCGCGGCGGATCCGACCCGATCAGCGGGAGGGACCGCGCGGACGAGCGACGCCGGCCCGGCAACCAGAGGCGGCCGGCACCGGCGTCGTCGTCGTCGAATTCGGCGCGATGCGCCGGGGACCTACTCGCTGTCGGCGCTGACCAGCCGCTCGATCAGTTCGTCGACGGTGCCGGTCTTCGGCAGGCCCCGCTCGGTCAACTGGTCGGACAGCTCCGCCTTCGAGAGCCCCTGGTAAGGCTCGCGGGCGGCTTCCCGGGCCTGCTTCGCCGCGGCGCGCTCGGCCCGCTTGATCTCCCGCTCCTGCTCCTTGGCGGCTTCCTCCGCCTGCGCGGCCTGCTCGTCGGCCAGCTCCTGCGCCTGCCGGGCGCCGGTGGTGGCGAGATCGGCGACCGCGTCCACCTGGTCGGTGACGACGCCGCCGACCCGCTCGGCCTGCTCCCGGACGGAACCGGACAGCGAGTTGGCCAGCTCGGCCCACCGGGTGGCCAGTCCGCGGTGCAGGTCGACCGCCTGCTGGACGCACTCGAAGTACAGGTTCACCGGCCCGGTCAGATCGATCTGCGGCAACCGGGTCACCAGGTCGGCCTGGCCGGCGACCAGCTTGGCGCCCTGCTTCCACGAATCGACCGACCGCTCGGTCGCCTCGCGGGCGTTGGCCGCGCTGCGGCTGTACACGTCGGTGCTGATGGTCATAACGCTCCTTCGGGTTTGGTTCTCGGGCACCCGGTCCCGCCGGTCGGCCGGGCTCGGGTGATGGGGGCCACTCCGACGGCGGCTCGCCCACGGCGGTCCGGACGTCGCCGGCCACCTGTTAGCAACGTTAGCTGCAAACCAGCTAACGAACACACCCCTAGGGGTGCCATCCTCGACCGCACCGGCGGATCCGGTCCGAAACCTCACCGGATGCCCGAAATCCGGGACGTTCCAGCACGGATCGACCGGTGTGCGGCTCGGCTCACTACTGCCCGCGATCACGGCGTTTGCGGTGGACCGTACCGGGGAACGGCCCCGCGCCGGGCCGTTCGGTGGTCGTACTGCGGCCTGCCCGAGGTGACCGTCCTTGCGGTGGCCGCGGCCCCGCCCGGCATCACGATCGCGGACGACGGCCCGGACCAACCGCTGGTGTACGCCAACCACGCGTTCGCCTACCCTCACCGGCTATCCGATCGGCGAGGTGCTCAGGCGCACCTGCCGGTTCCTGCAGGACGCCACCACCGACCCCGGTGACACCGCCGTGCTGAGCCGGGCGTTGCAGGCCGGGCGCGATGCCGTCGTGGTGCTGAAGAACTACCGCAGCGACGGATCGCCGTTCTGGAACGAGGTCGCCATCTCGCCGAGCTACGGGGTGAGCACCACCTTGATGCAGCCGTCGGCCTTCTGCTGAAAGGTCCGGTAGCCGGCCGGCGCGTCGGACAGCGGCAGCCGGTGGGTGGTCAGGTCGAGCACGCCCAGCGGGTCGGCCTCGTCCTGCACCAGCGGCAGGATCTCGCCGATCCACTTCTTGACGTTGCACTGGCCCATCCGCAGTTGCACCTGCTTGTCGAACATGTCCATCATCGGCATCGGGTCGGCCGCCCCGCCGTAGACGCCGCTGATCGAGACCGTCCCGCCGCGCCGCACGGCACCGATCGCGTCGTGCAGGGCGGTCAGCCGATCGACCCCGGCGTTCTCGATCAGCTTGCGCGCCAACGGATCCGGCAGCATTCCGGCGGCGGCCTGGGCGAGTTTGGCGGCGCCGGCACCGGTGCCGCCGTGCGCCTCCATGCCGACGGCGTCGACGACCCCGTGGGCGCCGGCCCCGGCGGTCAGCTCCAGGACGGCGGCCGGCACGTCGTCGATTCCGGTCGGGTCGAGGGTCTGCACCCCGTACCTGCTCGCCATCGCCCGGCGTTCCGGGACCGGGTCGATGCCGATCACCCGGTGCCCGAACTGGCGGCCGATCCGGGCGGCGAACTGGCCGACCGGCCCGAGGCCGAACACGACGAGCGTGCCGCCGTCGGGAACGTCGGCGTATTTCACCGCCTGCCACGCGGTGGGCAGGATGTCGGACAGGAACAGGTACCGCTCGTCGGGACCGTCCGGGCCGACCGGGATGGGCCCGTACTGGGCCTGCGGCACCCGCAGGTATTCAGCCTGGCCGCCCGGCACCGACCCGTACAGCGACGTGTAGCCGAAAAGCGCGGCGCCCTTGCGTTGCTCGCGGACCTGCGTCGTCTCGCACTGCGATTGCAGGCCGTCGCCGCACATGCCGCAGTGCCCGCAGGAGATGTTGAACGGGATCACCACCCGGTCACCGGGTTTGATGTGGGTGACGCCGGACCCGACCTCCTCGACGATGCCCATCGGCTCGTGACCCAGAACGTCCCCGGCCGTCAGGAACGGCCCGAGCACCTCGTACAGGTGCAGGTCCGAGCCGCAGATCGCGGTCGAGGTGATCCGGACGATCGCGTCGGTGGGTTCGCGGATCGTCGGGTCCGGCACGTCGTCGACTCGCACGTCCCGTTTGCCGTGCCAGGTCACTGCTTTCATGGCGCACTCCCACGATCGTCGCGAACGGCGCTGCCGCCGCAGGGCCGAACGGCAAGTACCCGTTCGGTTGGCCGGGAAACCCCGCCGCCGTGCGCGATGTGGCGCTATCCGGTGGTTCGTCTCGGCGGCCGGGGGAAGAAGAAGGCGACCCGCTCCTGGTAGTCGCGGTAGCCGGGCCGATCCTGCATCCGGCGCTCGGTCCGTCGGGCGCCGGTGGCGAAGATCAGCAGGTAACTCATCAGGGCGGGCGCGGGCAGGGTCCAGCCGGCCGGCGCGGACGCGGCGGCCGCCAGCCAGGCGCCGTCCCACACGACCGAGTCGCCGAAATAGTTGGGATGCCGGGACCAGGCCCACAGTCCGGTGTCCAGCACGGCCGGCCGGTCGTCTCGGCTGCGCCGCTGGTAGCCGGCCTTCTGCCGATCGGCGGTCGCCTCGATGACGGTCCCGACGATCATCGTGGCGATCCCGGCCGGGAACAACCAGCGCCGACCGGTCGAGGGCAACGCGCTGGCGGCGGCGAGTTGGATCGGAGCGGACACCAGCAGTTGCGCGGCGCCCTGGGTGAGGAACACCTTGCCGACCACGGCCCGGCGCGAGTCGCCCTCGAGATAGTCGGTGTACCGGGGATCCTCGTCACCCCCACGCAGCCGGGTCACCATCTGCCCGGCCAGCCGGGCCGCCCACCCCGTCGTCGCGGCGGCGAGCGCCCAGCGGCGCCAACGGTTCCCGTTCCCGAGGGCCGCGCTGGTCAGCGCGATCCCGGCCAACCCGGGACCCCAGATCCCGTCGGCGTAGTCGCGGCGGCCCCGGCGCAGGGCGACGGTGGCCGTCGCCGCCTGCAGCGCCAGCGTCACCGCCGCGCTGCCGGCGGTGACCCGAAGCAGATTCCTGCCGTCGACACCCATCGGACGATCTCCCTCCCGAGCCCCGGACGACGCCCGGACCCTGGGTGCCCCGGCCGCGGCGACTTCACACGCCCCCGGCCGGCGGCGCCCCGCCGGATCGAGGTCAGGTTCCGCAGAACGTCCGGTACCGGCCGAAGTCCTCCGGGGCCGGTTCGGCGTACCGCTCGAACCCGGGCCGCGGCCGGAAGGGATCGGCGAGCGCCTGAAGGAGCCGGGACAGCGGCGCCGGATCGCCGTCGGTGGCGGCCGTCAGCGCCTCCTCGACCAGGTGATTGCGCGGGATGTACACCGGGTTCACCCGGTCCATCGCGTCCGGGTCCGGATCCAGGTCGCGCCAGCGGGCCAGCCAGGCGTCGAACGCCGCGATGTCCAGGAACCGGCCGCGGGCGGGCTCGTCGTCGCCGCGGGCCGCGGTGCCCAAATCCCGGTAGAGGCCTGTGAAGTCGACCGAACTGTCCCGCAGCTGCCGGAGCAGGTCGTCGATCAGCGGCCCGGCGACATCGTCCTCGATCCCGTCCGGGAGGCCGAGCTTGCGCCGCAGCCCACCCACCCAGGCGGTGCCGTAAGCCGGCGCGAAGCCGTCCAGTGCGGCGGTCGCCAACTCGACCGCCGCCGGCTGATCGTCGGCGAACAGCGGCAGCATCGCCTCGGCCAGCCGGGCCAGGTTCCACTGCGCGACGGCCGGCTGGTTGCCGTAGGCGTACCGGCCGCCGGTGTCGATCGAGCTGTAGACCGTCGCCGGGTCGAACGCGTCCAGGAAGGCGCAGGGCCCGAAGTCGATGGTCTCGCCCGAGATGGTCATGTTGTCGGTGTTCATCACCCCGTGCACGAAGCCCACCAGCATCCACCGCGCGATCAGCGCGGCCTGGGCGGCCACCACCGCGGCGTACAGGGCCAGGTACGGCTGGTCGGCATCGGCCGCCGCCGGGTGGTGCCGGTCGATCGCGTGGTCGGCCAGCCGCCGCAGCAGCTCGACGTCGCCGGCCGCCCGGGCGTACTGGAAGCTGCCCACCCGCAGGTGGCTGCTGGCCACCCGGGCCAGCACCGCGCCGGGCAGGGCGGTCTCGCGGTAGACCGGGCTGCCGGTGGCCAGCACGGCGAGCGAGCGGGTGGTCGGAATGCCCAGCGCGGCCAGCGCTTCGCTGACGACGTACTCGCGCAGCATCGGGCCAACCGCGGCCAGGCCGTCGCCGCCGCGGGCGAACGGGGTGCGGCCGGAGCCCTTCAGGTGCAGGTCGACCGGCCGGCCGTCGGCGTCGGCGAGCTCGCCGAGCAGCAGCGCCCGGCCGTCCCCGAGCCGCGGCGAGTAGCTGCCGAACTGGTGGCCGGCGTAGGCCTGGGCGACCGGCGTCGCCCCGTCCGGGACCAGGTTCCCGACCAGCAGGCGGCGCCCCTCGGGCCCGCGCAACCAGTCCGGGTCCAGGCCGAGCCGGCGGGCCAACGGCTCGTTCAGCACCAGCAGCTCGGGCTCGGCCACCGGTTCGGCGCGCCAGGGCAGGGCCAGCTCGGGCAGCTCGGCGGCGAAGCGGCCACCCAGGACCGGCGTCGACGGCAGGGCCGGCGGAACGGCAACACTCATCCCGTCCACGCTACCGGCACCGGTCGGCATCGACCGGAGTCCGGCATCCAGTGAACCTGCCCCGTTCAGCTTGGCCGCGGGTGCGCGTGCGCGGTTCAGCGGACGCGGCAACCGGAGCTGTTGGGGTTCCCCGTCGACATGCCGCGAATCCTGGAGGCGGCCCGAACGCCGCATCGCACCGGCGAGCTCAGTACCAGTACCGCCGGCCGGCGATCGCCCGGCCCGTCGCACCCAGGATCAGCAGGATGACCCCCACGACGACGAGGATGATTCCGATCGTCCACAGGATCGGGATCGAGAACACGAATCCGAGGATCAGCAGGATGGCGCCAAGAATGATCATCAGTGGTCGTCCTTCCGGTGACGCGCAGGCCCGTCGGCGGACCCGTGACGCCGTTCGGGTGCCCTTTTTGGGAAGGGGTCAATCAGATTTCCCGACGTTCTCGGCAGTGCCCGATGCGGCAATCGCGGGCTCCTGGCCACGACCCGCAGCCAGCCTGCTCAATTCGCATCGTCGGCGGCTGACTCCGGCGACAGCGGCGCGGTCGGATAGCGGCCCAGCGAATCCTTCGCGGCATTCTCCGCGAGCGCGGGAGCGGCGTCACGGACGGGATTGTGGGCGACCTCGGCCCAGGCCGCACTCGCCACCTGGTGGACGCTGGCAGGTGGCACGCCGGGGAATTCCGTGGACAGGCGATCGATCAACGCCTCGATTTCCCGGGCCTCTTCGAAATCACTCACTTTGCCAGTGTCGCGCACCGTCTCGCGCGCCGTGAGACCCATTGGTGGCTTGCCGGATTTCGATTTGTTGATTTCGCGCGCTCCGAAATTCCGGCTCATCCGGGTTCGGTCCGGCGCGGCGAGCCCGGCCGGCACCACTGGTTCACCCCGACGACGGGCCGACCACCACCCGGCCACCATCGCCGCCTGCCGGCACTGCGGCGTTGATCACCTGGGCGAGGAAGGCGATCCGCTGGGCCTGCTCCGGGTACCCGTCGACGTCGACCACGCACACCGGATACCAGTGCCCGGCGGTCAGCAGAGCCGGGCACTGGCCGCGAAGGCGTGACCCCGCCCGCAGGTCTATGCCAACGGGGTGCCGACGTCGCCGGGGTAGTCGACCAGGTCGCCCCGGACCATCGTCAGGTTCGTCATGCTGGTCGCGCCCGCCGTGCGAGAAGGACCCGCCGTGTGCCCACACCAGGATCCGGGTCGGCCGCGGTCCCATCCGGCGGTACCGCCGGATGGGGATCGGGCCGTGCCGGCCGGCGACGATCGCCTCCTCGATGTCCAGTCCGGCGGTCAGCGCGGCCACCGCCCGCCGCTCGGCCGCCCTCCTGCCCACGTTCACGGCGATTCCGCCCCGACGCTCAGCTCGATCAACTCGTCCAGCGCGCTGTCCGGGATCTCGACGCCGGGGAAGCGGGCGAACTGGCCCATCGGCATCGACTCGACCATCTTGAGCATGTTCGGGTTCTCCTGCGCCGCCGCCCGCTGGTCCTCGGACGCGCCGGCGGTGATCGCCTCGATCAGGGCGGGACCGACCACCGGGTGGCCGAACCACTCGCCGACGGTGGAGTCCAGGCTCAACGCGGCCGGACGATCGACGTCGCCGTCGAGCGTCACCGGGACCGCGACGACCACGTCGGCGGCCGAACGGGCCACCTGCACGCCGTATTCGCCGGGCTGAACCCACCACCGGTCCCCGGTGACGTCCCAGAACGCGAACGCCCGCCGATCGAGATCGATTTCCACCGTATGTGTCTCGCCCGGTTCGAGGCTGACCTTGGCGAATCCGGCGAGTTCCCGGACGGGGCGGCGCACCGGCGATGCGGCCGGCGCGACGTACACCTGCACGACGTCGGCGCCGGACCGGTCACCGGTGTTGCGGACGGTCAGCGACACGGTGGCGGTGTCCGGCCCGGTGACCCGGACCTGCACGTCACCGTGCTCGAAGGTGGTGTAGCTCAGCCCGTGCCCGAACGGGTACCGCGCCGCCCGACCGGTCGTCGTGTGGTAGCGGTAACCGACGAACACGCCCTCGCCGTAGCGCACCGTGCCCCGCTCGCCCGGGAAATTCAGGTACGACGGGGTGTCCGCGAGCGCGTGCGGGATCGTCTCGGCCAGCCGGCCGGACGGGTTGACCGCTCCGCTGAGCACGTCGGCCAATGCCCCGCCGACCGCCTGGCCCAGGGCCCAGCCCTCGACGATCGCATCGACCCGGTCGTGCCAGGGGTCCAGGCCGACCACACCGCCGTTCATCAGCACGACGACGGTGCGCTCCGCCGCCGCGGCGACGGCCTCGATCAGCGCCACCTGCCCGGGCGGCAGGTCGATGTCGGTGCGGTCGAAACCCTCGGACTGGTCGTCCTCGTAGAGGCCGGCGAACACGACGGCGACGTCGGCGCCGGCGGCGCCGGCGGCGGCCGCGCGGGCCCGTTCGATCAGGTCCGCGGCGTCCGGGCCGGGCCGTTGGGTGTAGCCCGGTGCGTATTCCACGCAGTCCGCGCCGAGCGCCCGGCGCAGCTCGTCCAGCGGCCGGTCCACCCGGGTCGGGTTCACGTGCGAGCTGCCGCCGCCCTGGTACTGCGGGTGCTGCGCCAGGTCGCCGAGAACCGCGACCCGGCTGCCGGGCCGGATCGGCAGGGCGCCGTTCTCGTTGCGCAGCAGCACGATCGACGCCCCGGCGGCGCGGCGGGCGAGCGCATGGTGCGCGTCGGCGTCCACCGTGACCCGGCCGGCCGGCGCGGTGCGGTCGGCCAGCCGGCGCAGCCGGCCGACGGCGGTGTCGACGTCGGCGCGGGTCAGCGCCCCGTCCCGGACGGCCCGCACGATCGCCCCGGTGCCCTGGTCACCGGAGGAGGGCATCTCGAGATCGAGTCCGGCCCGCAGCGCCTGCACCCGGTCCTTGACCGCGCCCCAGTCGGACACCACCAACCCGTCGAAGCCCCACTCGTCGCGCAGCAGATCGGTGAGCAGCCAACGGTTCTCCGACGCGTAACGGCCGTTGATGGCGTTGTAGGCGCTCATCACCGTGGCCGGCCGGGCCCGGGTCACCACCCGCTCGAACGCGGGCAGGTAGATCTCCCGCAGGGTGCGGGCGTCGACCTCGGCGGAGCCCTGCATGCGGTCGGTCTCCTGGTTGTTCGCGGCGAAGTGCTTGACCGAGGCGCCGACGCCGGTGCTCTGCAGTCCGCGCACCCACTCGGTGCCGAGCACGCCGGACAGCAGCGGATCCTCCGACAGGTACTCGAAGTTCCGCCCGCCCAGCGGGGACCGCTTGATGTTGATGCCCGGTCCGAGGACGACGTCGACCCCGAGCGCCCGCGCCTCCCGGCCGATCGCCGTGGCCACCTCCCGGACGAGGTCCGGGTCCCAGCTGCCGGCGATCGCGGCGCCGGGCGGGAAGCAGGTCGCCGGCTCGCTGGCGTGCAACCCGAGATGATCGCTCAGGTCCCGTTGCAAACGGACCCCGTGCGGGCCGTCGACCAGCGTCAGCGACCGCAGGCCGGGGGCCTCGTTCGTCGTCCAGAAGTCCCGGCCGGTGAGCAGCGCCGCCGCCTCGGCGAGCCCGTCGTCGGGTTCGGCCGTCGGCTCGGGCGCGGTCAGCACGTCGGCGGGCACCGGCTCGCCGGCCGCGACGGCGGCGAACCCGCGTTCCAGGTCGGCCAGCACCGCCTCCGCGTGCGGCAGCATCCCGGCGATCTGGCGCGGGGTGACGCTCTCCTGCCCGCGCAGCCCGCGGCCGGCCTGGTCGGCCGCCTCGGGCACGTACTTGGCGATGACGCCGGTCACCACGGCCATGGCCGCCTCGTCGTCGACCAACTCGCCCAGCGGAGTGTCCACGGTGGCGGCCGGCGGCTGCGCGGGGTCCACCTCGAACGGTTCGGCCCATTCGTGGCTGCCCGGCCCGACCTCGTGGTCGGCCCCGGACGGCAGCACCACCCGTGCGGTGACACCGACCGGAACCGTGACGCGCAAACGGATCTCGCCGTCGATCAGCCGCCACGACGAGGCCGCCTCGCCGTACGGGGTGCGCAGGCGGGCGGCGGCCTCGGTCAGGCCGCGGCGCGGCGGTTGCGGCGCCACCCGCAACCGCCGGTAGCCGGGGGCGGCGGGCGCCAGGCCGGCGACCACCCGGTGCAGCCAGTCGGCGACCGCGCCGAACGCGTAGTGGTTGAAGGACGTCATGCCGCTGGGGTTGACCGTGCCGTCGGGCAGCAGCGAGTCCCAGCGCTCCCAGACGGTGGTCGCGCCCTGCGTGACGGCGTACAGCCAGGACGGCGCCTCGGTCTGCAGCAGCAGCCGGTAGGCGACGTCCAGGTGGCCGTTGGCCGAGAGCGCGTCGCAGATCAGCGGGGTGCCGACGAAGCCGGTGGCGATGCGGTACCGGTTGGCCCGGACGATCTCGGCCAGCCGGTCGGCCGCCCGGGACCGCTGCTGCGGATCCTCGATCAGATCGAATTGCAGGGCCAACGCGTAGGCGGTCGCCGAGTCGGACAGGATCCGGCCGGACGGTGACACGTACTCCCGGTGGAAGGCGGTGCGCACCTCGTCGGCGAGCTGGTGGTAGCGCCGGGCCTGCTCGGCCCGGCCGAGCAGGTCGGCGGTGTCGGCGACGATCCGCGCCGACCGCGCCAGGTAGGCGGTCGCAACGATCTCCGGGTAGGTCAGCGCCGCCTCCGGGCTGCCCGCCGGCGCGGCCGGGTCCAGCCAGTCACCGAACTGGAAGCCCCGGTCCCAGAGATGGTTCGGACCGGCCGCGGTGGAGGCCTCGTCGACCCAGGCGACCATGCTGTCGAACTGCCGGCGGAGCACCTCCAGATCGCCGGAGGACTGGTAGAGGGTCCACGGCACGACGGTCGCGGCGTCCGCCCAGGCGGCCATCGGACCGGTGTAGCCGGTGGTCACGGCGGGCACCACCATCGGGGTGCCGCCGTAGCGGCGCTGTTCGGCGGACAGATCGCGCAGCCAGGAAACCAGGAAACCCGCGGTGTCGAACAGGAATTCGGCGGTCGGCGCGAACACCTGCAGGTCACCGGTCCAGCCCAGCCGCTCGTCGCGCTGCGGGCAGTCGGTCGGCACGTCCACGAAGTTCCCGCGCATGCCCCAGACCACGTTCCGGTGCAGCCGGTCGAGCAACGGGTGGTCGGCGGTGAAGTGGCCGGTGCGCTCCAGGTCCGAGTGCAGCACCTCGGCGACCACCTCCTCCGGCGCGAATTCGCCCGGCCAGCCGGTGATCTCGGCGTACCGGAAGCCGTGGAAGGTGAATCGGGGAGCCCAGCTGACGGCGTCCGGGCCGGCCAGGGTGTAGGTGTCGGTGGCGCGGGCGGCGCGCAACGGCTCGGTGGCCAGCTCGCCGTCCTGCAGCACCTCGGCGTGCCGCAGGGTGATCACGTCGCCGGCGCGGCCGCCGCGGACGGCGATCCGCAACCGGCCGACCAGGTTCTGCCCGAAGTCCAGGACGGTGGCCCCGGACGGCGAGGTGGTCACCGCCTGCACGGGAAGGGTCCGGGTGCGCCGGACCGGCGGGCCGTCCGGCGCGGCGAGAATCGCCGGGTCGAGGTCCCGGAGGCGGACCGGCGTCCACCCAGCCGGTCCGGCATCGACGGTGGACCAGGCGATGTCGTAGCGGCGGGCGTCGAAGTCCTCGCCGTTGTAGAGGTCGGCCGACCGGATCGGGCTCTCGCCGGCCAGCCAGTCCGGGCCGGTGCCGACCACCTGACGGGTCCCGTCCGCGTAGTCGATCTCCAGTTGGGCCAGCACACCCACCTCCGTGCCGTACAGCGCCTTCCGGCCGTCCCAGCCGAGGTATCCGCGCCACCAGCCGTCGCCGAGCCAGGAGCCCAGCACGTTCTCGCCCGATCGCAGCAGCTCGGTCACGTCGTAGGTCTGGAAGCGCAGCCGCGACTCGTAGGCGGTCCAGCCCGGGGCCAGTTCGTCGTCGCCGACCCGGCGACCGTTCAGCTCCAGCTGGTACACGCCGTGGGCGCTCGCGTACACCCGGGCCCGCCGGACCGGCCTGTCCGGGACCGTGAAGCTCCCCCGCAGCAGCACCGAGTCCTGCGCGGCGAGATCACCGGCGGGCCCGATCATCCCGGCGGTCCAGTCGGACGGCTGCAGCAACCCCGCCTCGACGGGCGCCCACTCGCTCCAGCCGGAGATGGAACCGTCCACCCCGCGCACCCGCACCCGTACCTCGCGCCGCTCGCGCGAGGCCAGTGGGTCGAACGGCCAGTCGACGAGCACGCTGTCCGCGCCGTCCACGGTGACCGTCGAGCCCGATCGTTCGGCCAGGTCGTAGCCGGCCTGCTGCCAGCCGGACGGCGCGGTGCGCACGATCCAGCTCAGCCGGGGACGCGCCTCTCCGATGCCGACGGGATCGCGGTGGTGCTCGAACCGGACAGGGGTGACGGTGATGCTCACGGTGGAATCCTTCGATCGGGGGGCGACGGTGGTCGGGCCGGGGTGGTTCGGGATCGGGTGCCGGTCCGGTCAGCGGACGGATCGGATCCGCAGCACCAGCAGTCCGCCGACCAGGATGAGCGCCGCCGCCACCACATAGAGCAGGGTGTAGTTGCGGTCGTCACCGGTGACCCCGATCAGCAGGATGCCGGACGCGGCCAGCGGCGCGACGGATTGCGGGATGGACGTGGCGAAGCCGGTGATGCCCATGAACCGCCCGGCATCGGTGGCCTTTTCCGGGAGCACGTCCAGCAGCAGGGCCTGGTCGACGGCGGCGAACATGCCCAGCCCCGCCGAGCTGATCAGTGATCCGGCGATCAACAGCCCGAGCTGATCGGTGAACGCCATGGTCAGGATGCCGACGGCCATCACCGTGCCGCCGAGCAGCACGAACGGGCGCCGGCGGTGCAGCCGGTCGGACAGCAGCCCGCCGGTCAGCGCGCCGACCGTCACCGACAGGACCCCGAACAGGCTGATCGAACCGATCAGGCCGGTGACCTGCTCCACGGTGATGCCGAGCCGGGTGGCGAAGAAGAACGCGGTGAAGGTGGTGTTCAGGGTCAGGCCGAAGTAGAAGAAGAACCGTCCCAACCAGTTCCAGCCGAAGTCCGGGTAGCGGCGCGGGTTGTAGACGTACTTGCGCAGCAGACCGGCCAGGGAGAGCGGCTCCTTGGGCAGGCCCCGGCTGTCGTCCTCGTGCACCAGCGTCACGAACAGCAGGGTGAGCGCGACCCCGACGGCACCGGGGATCAGGAAGAGCTTGAGCGGGTCGGCGACGAAGAACTGCGCGGTGATGACGCCGAAGACCGGCGCGATCTGGGTGGCGAAACTGGTTAGCCCGGCGACCTTTCCGCGCTGCTCCTCGGGGAGCCGGTCCGCGGTGGAGATCTGCAGGTTGCTCAGCACCGTCCCCCACCCCCACTGGGCCAGCACCCAGCCCAGGCCCAGGATCAGGACCGTCGGAGCCAGGGCCATGATCACCAGCGACAGCACCCCGACGACCAGCCCACCGATCATGAACGGCCGGCGGCGCCCGATGCGGGTGCGGGTCCGGTCGCTCCACACCCCCATGAACGGTGCGGTCAGCATGACGAACAGGGCGCCGGCGCCGGTGATGTAGCCGAGGAATTCCGGATGCCCGGGCTCCAGGGTGTTCACCCGGATGGTCAGCGAGATGGCGAGCGGGGTGATGAAGGCGACGAAGACGCCGAACTGCGCCAGCACCATCAACCAGATGTAGCGGGGCCCCACCCGGGGCAGGTCGCCGGTCGCGGGTAGCGATTCTTCGAGGATCGCGACCGGATCCACCGGCGCAGTGGGGACGGATGCGGGGACGGGCGCGACGAGCTGCTCGTCCGGGTTCCGGTTGCTGGCCATGAAGGGACTCCATCGTCTCGGTGGTTCGGGTTGGGGGTCACACGGATGACTAGCGCGCGCTAGTGGCACCCTAAGGCACGAGCACTAGCGCGCGCAAGTATTGTGTGGGAACCGTTCGGCGGCACGAAGGGAATCGACACATGAACCGCCCTGCCACGACGCGCCGGGTCACCGCCGCCGACGTCGCTCGTTCGCTCGGAATCTCCAGGGCCACGGTCGGTTTCGTGCTGAATGACACGCCCGGCCAGACCATCTCGGAGGCCACCCGGCAGCGGGTGCAGGCGGAGGCCAGGCGGCTGGGCTACCGCCCGCACACGGTGGCCCGGGCCCTGGCCAGCGGCCAGACCCGCATCATCCTGCTCGTGCTGCCCGACTGGCCGCTGGACTACAGCATGCGCACCCACCTGGACGAGGCGTCCCTGACGCTGGACGAGGCCGGGTACTCGCTGGTCACCACGACGCCGCATCCCGGCGGCCATGCCCGCCCGCTCTGGGAGAGCCTGAACCCGGACGTCGTGATCGGCCTGACCCCGTTCACCGACGACCAGCTCGAGCAGTTGCGCCGCAGCGGCATCCGGCACGTGGTCCCGCCCATCCCGGCCACCGCGGCCGAGTTCGGCATGTCGCGCTACGCCGACGGCCCCCGGTTCCAGGTCGAGCACCTGGTCGAACGCGGGCACCGCCGGCTCGCCTTCGCCGGATCGACCGATCGGCGGCTGGCCGATCTCGTCGACCAGCGCCGGACCCTTGCCCGGGACACCGCCGAGTCCATCCCCGGGGTGACCCTGCTCGCCGAGGCCGCCGTCTATCAGGAGTCCGCCCCCGAGCAGGTGCAGGGATGGGTGGATCAGGGCATCGACGGGGTCGTGGCCTACAACGACGACATCGCGGCCATGGTCTGCGGAGCGGCGGTGCGCGCCGGCCTGCCCGTGCCGGGCCGGCTGGCCGTGATCGGCCACGACGACGCCCCGATCGCCCGGCTGTTCGTGCCGGCGCTGTCCACCGTCCGGATCGACGCCGCCGGCCTCGGCCGCTACCTGGCCCAGCTGGCGCTGAGTTCGGCCAACGGGACGGCGCCGCCGACGGCCGGACCGGAGGCCGACGCGGTCGTGGTCGCCCGGGAGACCACCTGACGCGGGGCCCCGACAGCCGGAGACCGGGCGCACTTGCGCGCGCTAGCTGCCGCTCTCTACGATTGAGACCATGAACTAGCGCGCGCTAGTGTCACTCGACCGAGGAGCCGCCGGCATGCCGAAGCACCAGCCCCAACCGCCGACCAGCGGGGTCGGCCGGCCGCGACGACCCCGCGCGGCCGACCACGCCGCCGCGCGGACGGCGCACCGGTCCGGATCGATCCGCCCGGTCCGGCCGTGACCGGCGGCGGCGGGCGCCGGCTCGTACTCCTCACCGGGGCCACCGGCAACTGGGGCCGGGCCACCCTCCGGCAGTTCCGCGAGCAGGCGGACCGCGTCGTCGTCCGCGCCTTCGCCCAGCCGACGGACCGGGACCGGGCCGTGCTGGCGGACTTCGCCGACATGCCGAACCTGCAGGTGTGTTGGGGCGACCTGACTTCGGCCGCCGACGTGCAGGCCGCGGTGGCCGGGGTCGACCTGGTGCTGCACGTCGGGGCCGTCGTCTCCCCGCTCGCCGACCGGCGGCCCGACCTGGCCCGGCGGGTGAACGAGCAGAGCATGGCGCACCTCATCGACGCCGTCCGCGCCCAGCCCGACCCCGGTGCCGTCGGCCTGGTCGGGGTCGGTTCGGTCGCGCAGACCGGCAACCGCAACCCGCCGGTGCACTGGGGCCGGGTCGGCGATCCGTTGCGGGTGTCGCAGTACGACGTGTACGGCCAGACGAAGGTCGTCGCCGAGCGGATGCTGGTCGACTCGGGGCTGCCCCGCTGGGCCTGGCTGCGCCAGACCGGCATCCTGCACACCGGCATCGTCGGCATGCGTGATCCCATCCTGACCCACTCGACGCTGAACGGGGTGATGGAGTGGGTCACCGACGACGACGCGGCCCGGCTGCTGGTGGCCCTGACCGACGCCGGGTTGCCGGCCGACTTCTGGGGCGGCGTCTACAACGTCGGCGGCGGTGAGCAATGGCGGCTGACGAATTGGCAGCTCCAACAGCTGCTCAGGGCGGCCATGGGGGTCCGCGACGTCCGCCGGTGGTTCGACCGGAACTGGTTCGCCACCCGGAACTTCCACGGGCACTGGTTCACCGACAGCGACCGACTCCAGGAACTGGCCCCGTTCCGGCGGGACGCGGTCGCCGACGCCGTGGCGCGGGTGGTCGGCGCGGCCCCGGCCGGCGTGCGGCTGGCCGGCCGGATACCCGCCCCGGTGATCAAACA
>JBDHZW010000060.1:0-22432 GCA_039812105.1 Nakamurella sp. | reverse complement strand
GATTCGTCCGAGGCCGGCGCCGCATCCGCCGGCTCCTCGACCGCCGGCACCCGCGCCTGCGATGGGGAGAGACCCTCGGCCGGCGGGTCGGCCTCGAAGCTCGCCGGCACCTTCTTCAATTGACGATTGAACGACCGGAACAGGAAGACGGCGGCGACGCACAGCAGCAGGATGACCAGCAGCCCGATGGGCGCCGCCTTGCCCCACTCGGGGCCCTGGCCGGTGCTGTCCGGATCGTCCTCGCCCGGCTGCGGGACGGCCAACATGATCGCGTCGAGCACCCGGCTCATTGCGCCACCTTCTCCCGCACGCCGGCGAACAGGTCGTCCTCCGGCAGGGTCGTGTCCACCAGCGAGCGGGCCAGTTCGTAGTCCTCGGTCGCCCACACCTGGGCCTCCACCTCGTGGGGCACGGCGAACCAGGTCGAGTCCGGGTCGATCTGCGTCTCGTGCGCCCGCAGCGCCTCGTCCCGGACGGAGAAGTAGTCGGCCACGACGACCTGGGTGGTGATCCGGGTGCCCGGGTCCGGCCGCGGGTGATCGGTGAACCGCTTGATCCACTCGTCGTACGGGCCCTCGCCGGTGCGCTCCCGCACCGCCTCGTTGATCGCCGTGATGCGGGCGCGGGAGAAGCCGACGTTGTAGTAGAGCTTCAACGGCTGCCAGGGCTCGCCAGCGTCGGGATAGGCGTCGGGGTCGCCGGCGGCCTCGAACGCGCCGACCGAGACCACGTGGCAGCGGATGTGATCCGGATGCGGGTAGCCGCCGGTCTCGTCGTAGGTGGTCATCACGTGCGGGCGGTACCGGCGGACCACCCGAACGAGCGCCTCGATCTCCACCTCGGGATCCAGCACACCGAACGAGCCGGCCGGCAGCTCCCAGTTCTCCGGCGGACCCTCGTGGTAGCCGGTGTCGTGGAAGCCGAGCCAGACGTGGGCCACCCCGAGGATCTCCGCCGCCCGGGCCATCTCCCGGATCCGCAGGGCCGGGATCTCGGCGCTGTCGATCGTCAGCTTCTTGTTCAGCACGTCGCCGCGCTCGCCGCCGGTGCAGGACACGACGACGACCCCGATCCCGTCCGCCGAGTACTTGGCCAGGGTCGCCGCGCCCTTGCTGGACTCGTCGTCGGGGTGGGCGTGCACCGCCATCAGCCGCAGCGGCGCCGCCACCGCCGCCCGGTCGCGCGCCTCGGCGGCATCGACCATCGCGGTGTCGGCGCCGGTGGCGATGAGCTCCTCGGAGTCCGTGTGCGCGGTCGGGTGCTCCGGGTCTTCCGGGCCCGCCGCGGAGAATGCGTCGCTCACTGGTACACCTTCCTGCCACGCCCGGTGCCCCGCTCCGATGTCGCGGCCGCTCGCACCACGACCGGGGCGTCCACCATTGTCCACGGCCCCACCGACAGTCCCGTCCGCGCGCCGCCCGCCACTGCCCGAGAGGATCATCGCCGCAGGTCCGAAGGCCCAGGTCGGCGAGGAATCGGACACCCGCGCGGCCATCGTGTTATCATGGGCGTCAGCAAATAACGGCCCCCGAGGGGGCCGTGCTGTGTTTCTGTGCCAATTCGAGTGCGGGCACGCGCGTCGCGACCGGCTCGCGGCACCCGCGCAGGCACCACCGGCTTCCCGGCGGTGCCGACGGTGATCAGCAGTAGTAGAGGAGTTGCCATGACCGGCACCGGCGTGACCTGGCTGACCCAGGAGGCCCACGACCGTCTCAAGCACGAGCTGGATGAGCTCGTCGCGCATCGCCCGGTGATCGCGGCCGAGATCAACGCTCGGCGCGAGGAGGGCGATCTGAAGGAGAACGGGGGCTATCACGCCGCGCGGGACGAGCAGGCTAAGCAGGAGGCGCGCATCCGCCACCTGCAGGAACTGCTCCGTAACGCCGAGGTCGGCGTCGCTCCCGCGGACGACGGCGTGGTCGAGCCGGGCATGGTCGTCACCATCGCCTACGACGGCGACGACGACGACAAGGAGACGTTCCTGCTCGGCTCCCGCGAGGAGGGCGTACACGGCTCGCTGCAGGTGTACTCCCCGCAGTCCCCGCTCGGTCAGGCCATCCTCGGCGCCAGCCGCGGCGAGTCCCGCGAGTACACCCTGCCCAACGGCCGCATCCAGAAGGTGAGCGTCCTCGAGGCCAAGCCGTTCACCGGCTGACCCGAGCTCACCGCCTTTCGACCACCCGGAACCCGGCTTCGCCGAGGGCTGCGACGATCGCGTCGCAGTGCTCGGCGCCCCGGGTCTCCAGGCGCAGCGCCACCTCGACGTCGCCGAGGGACAACGACGAACCGACCCGCGAGTGCTCGACGTCGATGACGTTCCCGCCGACGTCGCCGACCAGCGACAGCAGGGCGGCCAGCGACCCCGGCCGGTCCAGGATGTTCACCCGCAGGGACAGGAAGCGGCCCGCCGCGACCAGCCCGTGCTGGGTGACGTGCAGCAGCACCAGCGGGTCGATGTTGCCGCCGGACAGCACCGCCACCACCGGCGGGGTGAACGTCTCCGGCCGGGCCATGATCGCCGCAACCGCGGCCACCCCGGCCGCCTCCACCACCAGCTTGGCCCGCTCCAGGCACAGCAGCATGGCCCGGGACAGCTGATCCTCGGACACCGTCACGATCTCGTCGACCAGGTCGGACACGTGCGCGAAGGTCAGCGCCGACGGCTCCCCCACCGCGATACCGTCGGCCAGGGTTGACATCTCGCGCAGCCGGACCGGCCGGCCGGCGGCCAGCGACCCGGGCCAGGCGGCCGCCTGCTCGGCCTGCACCCCGACCACCCGCACATCGGGCCGCAGCTCCTTCAGTACCCCGGCGACCCCGGAGATCAGCCCGCCCCCGCCCGCCGCGACGACCACCGTGGCCACGTCCGGCACCTGCTCGGCGATCTCCAGTCCGACAGTGCCCTGCCCCAACAACACGTCGAGATGGTCGAACGGGTGCACCAGGACCGCGCCGGTCCGCGCGGCGAAGTCCAGGGCCGCGTCCAACGCCTCGTCCAGCGTCTGACCCACCAACTCGACGTCGGCGCCGTAGCCGCGGGTGGCGGTCAGCTTCGCGATCGACGCACCGACCGGCATGTAGACGGTGGCCGAGGTCCCCACCAGCGACGCGGCCAGGGCCACCCCCTGCGCGTGGTTGCCGGCCGACGCGGCAACCACACCGGCCGCCTTCTCCCGGTCGGAGAGCCGGGATATCCGCAGGTAGGCGCCGCGCACCTTGAACGAGCCGGTCCGCTGCAGGTTCTCGCACTTGAGGAACACCGGCCCGCCGACCGCCTCCTGCAGCGGCCGGGACGACTCCATCGGGGTGTAGCGGGCGACGCCCTGCAACGCCTGCGCCGCCGTCCGCACCTGCGCCACGCTCACCCGGTCCATGCCGAGCATCCTGCCGGACGGAACGCTCAGGTGCCGGGCCAGAGAATCGCGCCGCTGGCCGTGGTCCCGGTGACCTCGGGCGACATCCGCCGCCGGCGGGAGCGGCCGACCCACCGGCCCGTCGCCGGCAGCACGGCCAGCACCAGCACCGCGACGCCGCCCCAGTACAGCGGCCAGTTCTCGATCGGCACGGCCGCGTCCACGTCGCCGAAGCCGAACGCGAACTGGGCCAGCGCGGTGGTCCCGGCCGCGACCAACCCGCCGAACAGCGCCGCCTTGCGGCCCCGGCGGAACAGCACCAGCAGCGCGCCGATGCCGAGGAAGACCGCCGCCACCGCCCAGCCGGCCGCCACCACGGCGGACTCGACCAGGTTCGTGTTCGGATCGGGCGGATCGGTCACCGTGAACGCGTCGATCAGGGATCTGATCGTGGAGTACGCCCAGGACCCGAGCACCCAGGCGGACAGCCCGGAGACGGTGGTGGTCAGCACGGCCGCCAACGTCGCCGCGAGGTCATCCTGCGGCGGCGTCTCGTAGGGAGCGGGCAGGTACGTCATGACGCCTCCGGCACCGAGTTTCTGCCGCCCATGGTAGGCCGCGGGTCAGCGGTCGGCGCCGGCCACGAAGGCGAGCAGGTCGGCCCGGGTGAGCACGCCGACCGGCTTGCCGTCGTCGATGACCATGACGGCGTCCCGGTCCTGCAGAGTGGCCCGCAGCGTGGGGATGTCCTCGCCGGAGCCGACCAGCGGGAACGGCGAGTCCATGTGCTTGGCGACGGCGTCGGCCAGCGACGCGGTGCCGGCGAACAGCAGGTCCAGCAGGGCGCGCTCGGACACCGACCCGACCACCTCGCCGGACATCACCGGCGGCTCGGCGTTCACCACCGGCATCTGCGAGACCCCGTACTCGTGCATGATCTCCACCGCGTCCCGCACCGTCTCCTTCGGATGGGTGTGCACCAGCGCCGGCAGCTCGCCGCTCTTGCCGCGCAGCACCTGGCCGACGGTGGCCTCGCCGTCCCGGGACAGGAAGCCGTAGGAGGCCATCCACGGGTCGGAGAAGATCTTCGACAGGTAGCCGCGGCCGCCGTCCGGCAGCAGCACCACCACCACGTCGTCAGCGGTCAGCCGGCCGGCCAGCCGCAGCGCGGCGGCCACCGCCATCCCGCAGGAGCCGCCGACCAGCAGCCCCTCCGCCCGCGCCAGCCGCCGGGTGATCGCGAACGACTCGGCGTCGGACACCGCGATGATCTCGTCGGTGACGGTCCGGTCGTAGGCGGACGGCCAGAAGTCCTCCCCCACCCCCTCGACCAGGTAGGGCCGACCGGTGCCGCCGGAGTACACCGAGCCCTCGGGATCGGCGCCGATCACCTGCACGCGACCGCCGGACACGTCCTTGAGATACCGGCCCACCCCCGAGATGGTGCCGCCGGTGCCCACCCCGGCGACGAAGTGGGTGACCCTGCCCTCGGTGTCCCGCCAGATCTCCGGGCCGGTCGAGACGTAATGGCTGGCCGGGTTGTTCGGGTTCGAGTACTGGTCCGGCTTCCAGGCGTCCGGGGTCTCGCGCATCAGCCGGTCGGACACCGAGTAATACGAGTTCGGGTCCTCCGGGGCGACCGCGGTCGGGCAGACGACCACCTCGGCCCCGTAGGCGCGCAGCACGTTCCGCTTGTCCTCGCTGACCTTGTCCGGGCAGACGAAGATGCACCGGTACCCGCGCTGCTGCGCCACCAGGGCCAGGCCCACCCCGGTGTTGCCGCTGGTCGGCTCCACGATCGTGCCGCCCGGGCGCAGGGCCCCGGACTGCTCGGCGGCGTCGATCATCTTCACCGCGATCCGGTCCTTGACCGATCCGCCGGGGTTGACGTACTCGACCTTGGCCAGCACCAGTGGCGGAACCTCCGCGGCCAGCGGGCCCAGCTTGACCAGCGGGGTGTTGCCGATGAGGTCGACGACGGACTGGGCGTAGCGCACGAGTTGACTCCACTGGCCGGCGGACGGACGGGACGGCCGATCGAGGACGACGGCCAGTGGCCAGGCTATCGGGGGCCCGGCAATCCGCGTATCAGTCCGACCGGAACCGCCTCCGTCAGGCAGGGGGAATTCCGCGGCACTCGTCCGCACCCGGCCGTCGACACACAGCGTCACCATGCTCGTCACCCGATCGAGCGGATTGGGCGTCGGAGCGACCGGGCGTTGCCGCACATTCTCGTCAATTCGTGGGGCAGCGCCGGACGACCGGCCGGGCGCAAAATAGTGCTGGGGATGTGAACCGCGGGAAACATCCGGACGCGACGACGTGTTGACACGAGAAGAAGTGCCGGTCGGCGAAGGGAACAGTTCGACAGCAAACCGTCCCAGACGGCGCAGGGAGGCAACGATGAGCATCTTCCCGACAAGGGTGCCGGGACCGGTGGCCGAGTTCACCGGATCCCTGGCCGACTCCCTGTCGTCACGAAGCGTTGCCCCGCGCGGCCCGATCGGCCGCGGCATCGTCACGATGGCCGGCCTGGGCCTGGTCGCCGGCCTGAGCAGCGCCGTGGTCGGCCTGCTGGGTCAGGCGTGGACGACCACCAGGTCGATCGAAAAGGCCGCGCTGGCCGCCGCGCTGGCGGATGGCACCCTGGTGCCGCCGCCGGTGCCCGGGGCAACCGACGCCCAGCAGCGGGTGGCCGATCACCTGGTGCACATCCGGCTCCCGCAGGGCGACGGGATCTACGCCGCCGACGGCCGGCTGCTGCAAGGCGATGCCGAGGTGGAGGCTGGCGCCCACCCGCTCGTTCTCGACGAACGACCGCTGACCCTGGTGATGCTGGGCGATTCGACCTCGGTCGGCTACGGCACCCGGATCGCGGACGAACTGCCCGGGGTGATCATTGCCCGGGGCATCGCCCGGCACCTGGACCGGCCCGTCCACCTGCGCTCGCACGGGCTCACCGGCGCCCGCACCGCCGACCTGCCGCGGCAGCTGGAACTGTGCCGGGCCGACGGACCGGACGTGGTGGTCGTCCTGATCGGCGGCAACGACCTGCGCGACCGGGTGCCGCCGTGGCGTTCGGCGAGCCAGTTGGGCCAGGCGGTCCGCGCGCTGACCGACCGCGGCATCCCGGTGGTCGTCGGCACCTGCCCGGACTTCGGGGTGATCACCGCGATCCCGCAGCCGCTGCGCACCGTATTGAGCGGCTGGTCGCTGCGGCTGGCCGCGCTGCAGGAACGGGCCGTGTCGGCGGCCGGCGGCCGGCCGGTCGCGTTGGCCCGGCTGGTCAGCCCGCAGTTCGTCGGCCACCCCGACCTGTTCGCCGCCGACCGGTTCCACCCGTCCGGGGCCGGCTACGGCCGGGCGATGCAGGTCCTGCTGCCGGCCGCGATCGCCGAGCTCGAGGGCGCCGACGCGGCCGACGGCGAGCTGGCGCCGCCGCTGTCCGCCTGACCGCACTCGGAAGAGCGGCACCCCGGACGACGAACGGCCCCGCCCGAGGGAACTCGGGCGGGGCCGTCGACAGCGGAAATTTCGGCGGTGGACGTTACTGTCGCGCGTAACCGAGCAGCCGCAGGATCTCCAGGTACAACCAGACCAGCGTGACCATCAGGCCGAACGCGAAGTACCAGGCGGTGTTGGCCGGGGCGCCCTGCTTGATCGCCGAATCGATGGCGTCGAAGTCGATCAGGAAGCTGAACGCGGCCAGCGCGATGCAGATGATCGAGAACACGATGGCCAGGGTGCCGCCGCTGCGCAGCCCCATGTCGACCCCGAAGAAGCTCATCACCAGGTTGAACAGCATCAGCACGGCCACGCCGACGATGCCGCCGATGATCATCTTGGTGAACCGCGGAGTCACCCGGATGGCGCCGGTCTTGTAGATCACGAGCATGCCGCCGAACACGCCGAGCGTGCCGACGATCGCCTGCGCGGCGATGCCCGGGTACCACTGGTTGAACACGCCGGTGATCGCGCCCAGGAAGACGCCCTCGACGGCGGCGTAGGCGATGATCAGCGGCGGGCTGATGACCCGCTTGAAGATGATCACCAGGGACAGCACGAAACCGATCAGCGCGGCCGGCAGGGCCAGGACGTAGGCCTGGAACCAGGCGGTCGCGAAACCGGCGACGACCGCGAGGACGAGGATCACCGCGGTCTTGGTGACCACGTCGTCGACGGTCAGGAAGCGCTCGCGGGCAGGCGCCTGGTACGCAGGCTGCTGGTACATCTGATCCAGGTACTGCGCACTGGGTGCCGCCTGCTGCTGCGAGCCGATCACCTTCTCCATGTTCTTGAAGGCGGGATTGCTGGAGCCTTGCACGCTGCCCTCCGATGAGGCGATGGACTGAACTGTTTTCCCGGAACCTAACCGACGAAGATCACCATCCGGTGACGACGCAGCCGGTCCCACCAGTTGCAACGCCGGCCGGCTCCGGCTAGTTCCCGGACACGGAGGGACCGGTCCCGATGCGCTCGACGTCACGTGCCCCCGGTGGGACTCGAACCCACACTGGAACCATTTTAAGTGGCCTGCCTCTGCCGATTGGGCTACGGGGGCGAACCGGGCGGACCCAGCGTAGGGGCAGCGTTAGTTCAGCGACAGCGCGATGCCGTCCAGGATGTCGTGCTCGGAGACCGTGACGGTCGCCAGCGGGGTGCGGGTCCGGGCCGTCACCAACGACACCATCGTCGACAGGATCAGCGATCCGCCGCCGATGACGTCGACCCGGCCCGGGTGCATGTAGCCCAGCGCCGCCCGGTGCGCCCGGGTGGCGCCCAGCAGCATCTCGGCGACCGCATGCACCCGCGGCACCGGGATCTCGGCGAGATGGATGCGGGCCGGGTCGTAGGTCGGCAGCTTCAACGCCGCGGCTGCCACCGTGGTCGCGGTTCCGGACACCGGGACGAGCCGGCGGACCATTTCGACCGGCAGCCGGTCCAGCCCGTCGGCCAGCACCGACCGGGCCCAGCGCCGGGCCTCGTCCCGTTCGGCCGGGGTCGGCGGGTCCGAGCGCAGGATCCGTTCGGTGATCCGCACGCAGCCGATGTCCAGGCTGATCCCGCCGGTCAGCCGGTTGACCGGGCCGTCGGGTTCGCCGATCACCAGCTCGGTCGAGCCGCCGCCGATGTCCACCACCAGGAACGGGCCGGTGGCCGGGTTCAGATCGCCGACCGCGCCGGCGAACGACAGCTCGGCCTCCTCCTCGCCGCTGATCACCTCCGGGTCCTGGCCGAGGGTGGACCGCACCATCTCGACGAAGTCGGACCGGTTCTGCGCGTCCCGGGTGGCCGAGGTGGCGACCATCCGGGTCCGCACCGCACCCGACGCGGAGATGATCGCCGCGTAGTCGGCCAGCGCCCGCCAGGTCCGGTCCAACGCGTGCTCGGACAGCCGGCCGGTGGCGTCGACGCCCTGGCCGAGCCGGACCACCCGCATCTCCCGGTGCACGTCGGCCAGCCGCGCCCGGCCGTCCGGCGCCGGGGCCACGTCGGCGACCAGCAGGCGGATGGAGTTGGTCCCGCAGTCGATGCCGGCCACCCGCATCGGCCGACCGGCCGTCATCGCTGCTCCATGCCCGGGGACGCTACCCGCCCCGCCCGGACGACCCCCGAACGCAGTCCCGCACGGCAGACTGGCCTGATGCCCGCCACCCATGAGGTCCTCAACACCGTCGAGCCGCTGGTCGGCTTCGACACCGCCGCCCCCGACCCCGCCCTGACCGCCGGGCTGGTCGCCGCCGGCGCCGCTCTCACCCCGGAGTTGCGCGGGCTGGCCGTGGACGCCGGTTCGGCCGAGTTCGTCGAGCACGCCCGGTTGGCCGACACCCACCACCCGGTGCTGCACACCCACGACCGGGCCGGTCACCGCATCGACGAGGTGGAGTACCACCCGTCCTGGCACGCCCTGATGACCCGCGCGGTCGGCGCCGGCCTGCAGGCCGCGCCCTGGGCGCCGGACGCCGGTCGGCACGCGCACCTGCACCGCGCGGCCGGCTTCTACCTGTGGACGCAGACCGACTCCGGGCACATGTGCCCGATCTCGATGACCTACGCCGCCGTCCCCGCGCTGCGGCACGACCCGGCGTTGGCCGGCCGGTTCGAGCCCGGCCTGCGGTCCCGCACGTACGACTTCGGGCTGCGCCCGGCGGCGGCGAAACGCGGTCTGCTGGCGGGCATGTCGATGACCGAGAAGCAGGGTGGGTCGGACGTCCGGGCGGCCACCACCGTCGCGGTCCCGGACCCGGACGGGTACCGGCTGACCGGGCACAAGTGGTTCACCTCCGCCCCGATGAACGACCTGTTCCTCACCCTGGCCCAGGCCCCGGGCGGGCTGACCTGCTTCGTCGTGCCCCGGGTGCGCCCGGACGGCGCCCGCAACGCGCTGACCGTGATGCGGCTGAAGGACAAGCTGGGCAACCGGTCGAACGCGTCCGGCGAGATCGAGTACGACGGCGCCCTGGGCTGGCGCCTCGGCGACGAGGGCCGGGGTGTGGCCACCATCCTGGAGATGGTGACGATGACCCGGCTGGACTGCGTGCTCGGGTCGGCCGGGCAGATGCGGGCGGGGCTGTCCCAGGCCGCGTTCTACGCCTCGCGGCGGCGGGCGTTCGGCCGCCGGCTGGTCGAGCACGAGGCGATGGCGGCGGTGCTGGCCGACCTGGCGACGGAGTCGTGGGCGGCCACCCTGACCGGGCTGCGACTGGCCGCCCTGGTCGACGCGGGCACCCCGGAGGCGTCCACGCTGCTGCGGATCGCCCTGCCCGCGGCCAAGTTCTGGTCCTGCAAACGGGCGGTGCCGGTGCTGGCCGAGGCCCTGGAGTGCCTGGGCGGCAACGGATATGTCGAGACATTCCCGATGGCCCGGCTGCTGCGGGAGTCGCCGCTGAACGGGATCTGGGAGGGGTCGGGCACGGTCACCGCGCTGGACGCGGTGCGGGCGCTGGGCCGGAGCCCGGACTGCGCGGACGCGCTGCTGGCCGACCTGGGCCACGCCGCCGGCGGTCATCCGGCGTTCGACGTCGCGGCCAAGGAGCTGGCGCTGCTGCTGCGGGGCGAGGCCGACCCGGCCGCGGCCCGCCGGCTGTGCTCGCTGGCGGCCCGCTGCTTCGCGGCGAGCCTGCTGCTGCGGCACGCCCCGGCCGAGGTCGCCGACCTGTACTGCGCGACCAGGCTCGACTGGACCGGCGACCGGGTGTTCGGGGAGCTGCCCGCGGGTACGGCGACCCGGCCGATCGTCGAGGCGGTGACCCCGGCCATCGCGTGACCCCGCATGGTGAGTTCTCCCCGTTGTCCGGCACGGCGGCCTGCCCTACCGTCCGGACCAAGGATCGAACGAGGGGGCAGCGACCGTGACCGCAGGGATGGTGGGCAACGACCCGGACGAGCTGCGGACGCTCGCCGACGCGATGCGCACCGCCGGCCAGCACCTGACCACCACCTGGAAGACCGTGGACGGCCGGCTCGGCGCGGCTCCGTGGTTCGGCCCGGACGCCGACCGGTTCCGCTCGGACTGGCGGCAGCGGCATCGGCCGTCGGTCAGCTCGATCGCGGCCCTGCTCGATGAGGCCTCCAGAACCTTGACCCGCAACGCGGACGAGCAAGACCGGGCCAGCGCGGCCGACGGTGCGACCACCGGTGCGCCGACCGGGAGGCCAGCCGCAGGGTCGAGCATGACCGGGCAGGACTACCTCGACCAGGCCCTGCGCAACGCCGGGATCGACCCGGCCACCTGGGATCCCAACGCCGGCGTCGACGGCAACAAGGCGATCGTCGAGGCGGTCTACGCCTACTACGCGCAGTTGTACCGGGACAACCCGGAGATGCTCTGGGCCGGCATGGCCGCGCTGATCGGGCCGAGCTTCTACGCCGGCTTTCGCGACCTCGACTCGTTCGCCGACCTGGCCCGGCTCGCCCGGGCGGTCCTGGACAGCCCGCTGGGATACGCCATCCCGCCGACGATCGCGCCCGGGCTCCGCGAACTCGCGTCGATGAGCGCGGCCGACCTGGAGTCCGAGTTCCGCTGGTACGAGCACACCTTCCTGGGCATGCAGCAGGAGATTTTCCTGGACATGGCTCCGCAGCACGAGGCGTACCTGACCAACGGCCTGGCCGGCATCCGCACCCTGCTCGACGACGGGATGATCGACCAACAGGCCTATGACGCCTGGGCCGACATCGACGAGGGCGCCCGCACCGGCGACACCGCACTGGTCCAGCAGGGCAACGAGAGCCTGCTGCGCCGGGAGCAGTCCCAGATCATCCGTGACCAGTACGACGCCATGTACCAGCGTCCGGTCACCGGACCGGCGGTCACCTATCTGGCGACGCTGGTCGGTCAGCCGTCGGTGCCCGGGGCCAAGGGGTACGCAGACGTCTTCCCGTTGCAGGTGAGTGCCGATGTGGGCGTCGGTCCGGACGACATCTCGGTGCACACGCCCGACCACATCCCGTTCACGCACGTCGGGCTGCCGTCGATCGGATTCAGCGGCGACAACCCGGTGCGCGGCACGGTCACCCTGACCACGCCACTGCCGGACGGCAACATCGCCCACTTCGACGACCGTTGGGCGTTGATCGAGAAGGACACCCTGCCCGCCTATGAGAATCTGTCGCGCGACGAGGTGTTGCACGTGCTGCAGACGCCGGTCGGCGAACGCAGCGACGACTACCTGGTGAGCAACCGGATCGACGACATCGCCTGGGACCTGGCCACCGACTGGCAGGTCGGCATCAGACAATGACCGCCGCCGTTCGGCGCGGGCGGGCCGCCACCATCGCCCTGGTGGCCGCCCTGCTCGCCGGCTGTTCGAGCCAACCGCCCGCGATCCAGGAGAGCCAGATGACCGCTCAACCGCCGGCCCAGCAGCGGGTCGCGTGGGACCTGTCCGTCCCGCGCACGCCCACCGATCTCGGGGGCCGGTCTCCCGACGTGGCGTCCGCCGAGACGCTCGGCCGCAACGGCGTCGACGCTCAGATCATCCTGCCCGGCGGGGACACCGTCGCCGGGTCGTTCGGGCTGGTCACCGCCGACTCCGGGGGCGGCGGCGGCCCCGTCCGCTACCTGAGCCTGGCCACCACCCAATTGCACGACGGCGCCTGGAACCCCCCCATCGACGGCTTCGTCGCCCAGTTCGGTGGGGATAGGGCCGCGATCACGGATTACCTGGATTCCGCCCTGCCGGCGATGGCGGCCGGCCAGGTGGACCCGGGTCGGCACTTCGCCGGGCAGGACCGAGCAGGCTACCGGCCGAGCCTGCAGGTGCGGCCGGCCCGGGACGGCGTCGTCGTCGCCTGGACGTTCACCCTCGATCCGTGAGCCGCACGCAGGGCGCGGCGCCCCGGAAGAACTCCGGGAGCATGTCGACCGCCCGGTCGCCCAGCGGGTTCACCCCGCGGCCGACGGCGAGCGAGTGGGCGACCAGCACGTGCAGGCACTTGACCCGGTCCGGCATGCCACCGGCGGTGACCCCGATGCCCAGGTCGTCGATGGCGTTGCGCAGGGCCAGGTAGGACTCGTGCGCCGCCCGGTACCGCGCGGCCAGCTCGGGGTCGGCGGCCAGCTCGTCGGTCATCGCCCGCATCACCCCGCCGGCCTCCATCCGGCCGATCGCGGAGTTCAGCACCGAGCAGCACAGGTAGAACAAAGTGGGGAACGGGGTGCCGTCGGGCAGCCGCGGCGCGGTCTGCACCACCGCCGGCACACCGTGGTCGCAGCGGTGGGCGACGCCGAGCACCCCGCGCGGCGCGCGGCCCAGTTCGACGGTGAGCCGGGCCAGATCCTCGTCGGTCGCCGGCTCGATCCGCAGGGCTACTGCCCCTCCTCGGTCAGGGTGTTCCACAGGTCGCCGTACCAGGGGCCGTTCGACACGTGGGTGGTCGAGGTTCCGTCCCCGGCGTCGGCCAGGGCCGGTGCGTGCACGACGAAGACCGTGTCGCCGGGGGTGACGTACTGCAGCCGGCGCCGGGCCTCGGCGGCCACGTAGTCGTTGTCCAGCAGGGCGTCCTTGCGGGCCTGCAGATCGGCCCGCTGCTGTTCCAGGACCTGTTGCGAGGCGATGGCGGCGGCCAGATCGGCCCGCTGCTCCAGGTAGTTGCGCAACGGGAAGGCCACCGACAGTGCGACCGCGCAGAGCACCAGGCCGAGGATCGTGACCTGACGGGCCAGCGCGGACTGCGGCATCAGGCTGCGGACCGGCAGCACCGGGGTTCGCCAGCTCCGGCCGGTGCGCCGGGCGCCGGGCGAGGCGGTCGTCGGCGCGGCGGCCGGTCGGGATCCGGACGGTCCGGAGGATCCGGCCCGGTTGCGGCCGGCCGACCGGGCCGGGCGGGTCGAGCGGGGGGCGCCACCCGCGGCCGACGACCGGGTGCCGGATCCTCGGGATCCGGCCCCCGGCCGCCGTTGCTGGGTGTCGCTCATTCCGCTCGGCAAGCCTCACTCATTCATCGCGGTGTCCGTTTTCACCCGAAGCCGTGGCCGGGAACGAACTGCGCGAATCGAGTTCGGCGAACGGCGTCAGGAACCGGCAGAGTATCGCGGGAAGGCCAGCTCACCGAGGTACCGCGCCGCGTCGCCGAGGTTCTCCTCGATCCGCAGCAGCTGGTTGTACTTGGCCACCCGTTCGGAACGGGCCGGCGCACCGGTCTTGATCTGCCCGCAGCCGGTGGCCACCGCCAGGTCGGCGATGGTGACGTCCTCGGTCTCGCCGGAGCGGTGGCTCATCATGCAGCGGTAGCCGGCGTTGTGGGCCAGGGTGACCGCGTCCAGCGTCTCGGACAGGGTGCCGATCTGGTTGACCTTGACCAGCAGCGCGTTGGCCGCGCCGCGGGCGATGCCGTCCTCCAGCCGCTCCGGGTTGGTGACGAACAGGTCGTCGCCGACGATCTGGATCTTCGACCCGAGCTGGGTGGTCATCGAGATCCAGCCGTCCCAGTCGTCCTCGGCCAGCGGATCCTCGATCGACACGATCGGGTAGTTGGCGACGAGATCGGTGTAGACGGCGATCATCTCGTCCGACGACCGGCCGGTGCCCTCGTAGTTGTAGACGCCGTCGTTGAAGAACTCGGTGGCCGCCGCGTCCATCGCCAGCACCACGTCGCTGCCGAAGCCGAAGCCGGCCTGGGTGATCGCCTCGGCGATCAGGTCGAGCGCAGCCTTGCTGGACGACGCCGCCGGCGCGAACCCGCCCTCGTCGCCGAGTGCGGTGGAGAAGCCGGCCTTCTTCAGCACCGACTTGAGCGAGTGGTACACCTCGGCGCCCCAGCGCAGCGACTCGCGGAACGTCGGCGCGCCGACCGGGGCGATCATGAACTCCTGGACGTCGACGCCGCTGTCGGCGTGCGCGCCGCCGTTGACGATGTTCATCATCGGCACCGGCAGGATGTGCGCGTTCGGGCCGCCGACGTAGCGGAACAGCTCCAGCTCGGCGGACTCGGCGGCGGCCTTGGCCACGGCCAGGGAGACGCCCAGGATCGCGTTGGCGCCGATCCGGCTCTTGTCCGGGGTGCCGTCCAGGTCGATCAGCTTCTGGTCGATGACCCGCTGCTCGATGGCGTCGTAGCCGATCAGCGCCGGCCCGATCTCCTCCAGCACCGCGTCCACGGCCTTGAGCACGCCCTTGCCGCCGTAGCGGGCGGAGTCGCCGTCGCGCAGCTCCACGGCCTCGTGCTCGCCGGTCGATGCGCCCGACGGTACGGCGGCGCGGGCCAGCGACCCGTCGTCCAGGGCAACCTCCACCTCGACGGTGGGGTTACCCCGGGAATCGAGAATTTCGCGTGCACCGATGAGTTCGATGGCCGCCACTGGGCACATCCCTTCGCTTGCGGGTTACGGATCCCGGCCCATCCGGAGTTCGGGGTCGAAGGAGCCCGGCCTGAGCCGTGCTCAGCCTAGAGGCGAACGCTTCACCGGTCGCGCCGAGACCCGCCCGAGCGCCGCCGGGGCGGCCCTCAACCCGAAGGGGTGGGCGGGCCGGCCGGCCGGGCCAGGGCGTCGCGGACCACGCCGGCGATCGCGTCGGCCTCGATCAGGAAGCCGTCGTGGCCGTAGTCCGAGTGCATGACGATCAGCGGCCGGGCGGTCGGCGCGGTGGCGATCAGTTCCCCCTGCTCCGGCAGGAACAGCCGGTCCGAGTCGACGACGGACACCGTGAGCTCGGCCCGGATCGTGCGCAGCGCCGCCTCGACGCCGCCGCGCCCCCGGCCGATGTCGTGCGAGTGCATCGCCTCGGTCAGCACCAGGTAGGAGTTCGGGTCGAACCGGGCGCCGAGCTTGCGGCCGTGGTGCTGCAGGTACGACTCGACGGCGAACCGCCCGCCGTGCAGCGGGTCCTCCTGCCCCTGCGCCGATCGGCCGAACCGGGCGTTCAGTTCCAGGGCCGACCGGTAGGTGGTGTGCGCGATCTGCCGGGCGATGCCCATCCCGGCCAGCGGCGGCCGGCCGTCGTAGTAGTCGCCGCCGCGAAAGTCCGGATCGGCCCGAATCGCCGCGAGTTGGGTTGTCCCCCAGGCGATCTGGTCGGCGGTGAAGGTCGGGCAGGTGGCCAGGGCCAGGCATCGCCGGACCCGGTCCGGGCGCATGATCGCCCACTCCAGCGCCCGCATCCCGCCCATCGAGCCGCCGACCACCGCCTGGAACCGGGTGATGCCGAGCGCGTCGGCCAGCGCGGCCTCGGCGGCCACCTGATCCCGGATCGTCAGCCGCGGGAACCGGGAGCCGTAGGGCCGGCCGTCCGGCGCCGGCGAGGACGGCCCGGTGGTCCCCCGGCAGCCACCGAGCACGTTCGCGGCGATGGCGAAGTACCGGTCGGTGTCGACGGGGGCCCCGGGGCCGACCAGCCCGTCCCACCAGCCGGGGGTGGGCTGATCGGGACCGGCGGGGCCGACGACGTGGGAGTCGCCGGTCAGCGCGTGCAGGATCAGCACCGCGTTGTCGCCGGCCTCGTTCAGCGACCCCCAGCTCTCGTAGGCCATGGTGACCGGGTCGAGCACCACGCCCGACTCGGTCGCCATCGGCCCGAGTGCGACGTACCGGCGGGCGTCCAGGCACCCGCCGGCGCCGACCGCCTGCTGCCCGGTGGTCACTGCTCCTTGGCGGCCCGGAACCCGGCCTCCAGGTCGGCCAGGATGTCGTCGACGTGTTCGATCCCCACCGCCAGCCGGATCAGGCCGGGCGTGACCCCGGTGGTCAGCTGCTCGGCCGGGGCGAGCTGGGCGTGCGTGGTCGACGCGGGATGGATGACCAGCGAGCGGACGTCACCGATATTGGCCAGGTTGGTGAACAGTTCCAGCGCGTCGGAGAACTTCTGCCCGGCCTCGACGCCGCCCTTGATCTCGAAGCAGACGATCGGCCCGCCACCGGTGGGCGAGTACTTCTCCTGCAGGTGATGCCACGGGCTGGAGGCCAGGCCCGGGTAGGAGACGGACTCGACCTCGTCCCGGCCGGCCAGGAACTCGGCGACCCGGGCGGCGTTGTCGTTGTGCCGCTGCACCCGGAGCGACAGCGTCTCGATGCCCTGGGAGATCAGGAACGCGTTGAACGGGCTGATCGCCGGGCCGATGTCGCGCAGGCCCTGCAGCCGGGCCTTGAAGATGTAGGCGACGTTCGCCTTGAACAGGCCGTCGGGCCCCAGGTCGACGCCCCAGGTGAGGTTGTTGTAGCTCGGATCGGGGCTGTTGAAGCTCGGGAAGCGGTCGGCGTGCGCGACCCAGTCGAAGTTGCCGGAGTCGACGATGACGCCGCCGATGGCGGTGCCGTGCCCGCCCAGGTACTTGGTCGCCGAGTGCACCACGATGTCCGCGCCGTGCTCGATCGGCCGGATGAGATACGGCGTGGGCACGGTGTTGTCGACGATCAGCGGGACGCCGACCTCGTGCGCCACCGTCGAGACGGCCTGGTAGTCCAGCACGTCCAGGGCCGGGTTGGAGATCGATTCGCCGTAGAACGCCTTGGTGTTCGGCTTGGCCGCGGCGCGCCACGACTCGGGGTCGTCCGGATTCTCGACGAAGTCGACGGTGATGCCCAGCTTCGGCAGCGTGTAGTGGAACAAGTTGTACGTGCCGCCGTAGAGCCGGGGCGAGGAGACGATCTGGTCACCGGCCTCGGCCAGGGTCAGGATGGCCAGCGTCTCGGCCGACTGGCCGGAGGCGACCATCAGCGCGCCGACGCCGCCCTCCAACGAGTTGATCCGGTCCTCCACCACGGCCTGGGTGGGGTTCATGATCCGGGTGTAGATGTTGCCCAGTTCCTCGAGCGCGAACAGCTTGCGGCCGTGCTCGGAGGAGTCGAAGGCGTAGGACGTGGTCTGGTAGATCGGCAGGGCCCGGGCCTTGGTGGTCGGGTCGGGGGTCTGGCCGGCATGGATCTGGCGGGTCTCGAAGGACCACTGGGCGGACATACGCAGGTCTCCTGGAGTCGAAGGGGCGGCACATCGAGGGGAATGGTGGGAGGGTGACGGGCGTGGTGATGTCAGCCGCTACATCGCCGCATGCCGCGCACTCCCGTCGTCGAGGTCCGCTGCCGCGGACCCGCGCGTGCCTCCGCCGTGATCGACGGACCGCAGGCCGTCCGCGGGTTCTCCTCGCCGAAGGGATTGCCCCGATCCGGCGGAAACCCTTGGCCCGCGGGGCTGAGTGTAGGACCATCCCCGTCGCGGCACGGCCCTGCCCCGCGGCGATGCGGGCCGATTGACGCACAGTCGGCGGTCTTGTCGCAGCGTGACCGAAGAGTCGCATCCGGAGCCGACTACCCGCTCGCCCTGCTTCGTTCGGCAAAGAATCCCCAATTCCCACCACTGCGTGTAACGCCGGTACCGGAAGGTGCATCCCATCGGACGCTGGCGTCGCAGTGCGGGATCCTCGACAATTGCCTTAGACCGAATGGCGGAGTCGGGCGTATCGACCGGTGGGTTGTCGCTTGGGCCTTCCGTGACCTTTACGACGAATTGGAGTCGGGGTGAGCGAGCGACAGACTGTGCCCAGCTACGTCGGCCAAGTCGAACGCGACCACGACGGCGCACTGTGGGCTGTGCTGTACCTGGGTGACCGGGTGATGATCCGGGAGAGGGTCACCTCACTGCGCAAAGGCAAGCGGCGAGTGACCGATCTGGTGCTGTCGGCGGCCAATTCCCTGGTGGAGCGGCCCAGCCGGGAGGCGCCCGCCCACCTCAACCGGATGACCGAACCGCGGATGAGCATGCCGCGCCACCGCCGCGCCCCGGTTGCCGGAATCGGCTGATCCGCCATCCTGATCGGGTGATACCCACCGGCACCCAGATCGTGCTGCACGGCCGCGGCCTGACCGCGATCGTCACCGAGGTCGGCGCGACGCTGCGGGAGTTGAGCTGGCAGGGCCGACCCCTGGTCGCCGGCTTCGGCCGGCACGAGCTACCGCTGGCCTACCAGGGTGCCGTGCTGGCGCCGTGGCCGAATCGGCTGGCCGACGGCCGCTACCGCGTCGGGGACAAGGATGTGCAGGTTCCGCTCAACGAACCCGAGCGGCACAACGCGCTTCACGGGCTGGTCAGTTCGGCGCCGTGGCGGGTCGAGGCGTCCGGACCCGAGTCGGTGACGCTGACCCACCGGATCTGGCCGCAGCGCGGCTACCCGTTCCTGCTGGACCTGCGCGCGCGGTACCGGATCGAGGACGACCGGCTCGTCTTCACGCTGACCGCGGCCAACTCCGGCGACGTCGCGGCGCCCTACGGCGCTTCCCTCCACCCGTACCTGGTGGCCGGCGGCGGGCCGGTCGACGAGTGGACCGTGCAGGTGGCGGCCGGGCGGTACCTGACCGTCGACCCGGACCGGCTGCTGCCGCTGGACCTGGCCCCGGTCGCCGCGGCCGGCTACGACTTCGGCACGCCGACGTCGCTGCGCGGCGTCGAGGTGGACCACGCCTTCACCGACCTGGACTTCGACGGTTCCGGCACCGCCTCGTTGCGCCTGGTCGGGCCGAGCGGCCGGGGCGTCGCGATGACCTGGGACCGCTCCTGCCCGTGGTTGCAGCTGTGCATCCCGGACGCGAACAACCCGACGATGACCCGCCGGGCGCTGGCGGTCGAGCCGATGACGTGCCCGCCCGACGCGTTCAACTCCGGCGTCGACCTGGTCACCCTGCCGCCCGGCGGCGAGCACACCCTGTCCATGGCGATCGGGCCCATCGACTGATCGACGGTCCCTCGCACACCCAGTGTTCGGACGGTCGTGGCCCCGGGCGGCGTGACATTTCCCTGCCGGGCATCGGGGTGATGATTGCCGTTGGCTCGTCACTCACCGGAACCGGCCGACTCCAGGGTCAGCAGGATCCGTTTGGCCTCGGGCCCGCCGGCGTAGCCGCCCGGCGACCCGTCCGACCGCACCACCCGATGGCAGGGGACGACGATCGGCAGCGGGTTGGCCCCGCAGGCGGAACCGACCGCCCGCACCGCCTTGGGGTTGCCCGCGGCCGCCGCGACCTGGGCGTAGCTGGCGGTGTGGCCGTACCCGATGTCCGGCAGACGGGCCAGCACCGCCGCCCGGAACCCGCTGGTCAGCCGGTGATCGAGCGGAACGTCGAACCGGCGCCGGGCGCCGGCGAAGTACTCGTCCAGTTCCCGGACAACGGGGTCGAGGGCGTGGGAATCGGCGAGGATGCGGGGTCCGACCCGGGCGGCCAGGTCGTCCAGCACCCGGTCGTGGTCCTGCCCGGCGAAGGCGATCCGGACCAGGCCGTCGCCGGTGGCGGCCAGCAGCAGAGATCCGACCGGCGAGTCGAACGTCCGGTAGGCGACGTCCAGGGCACCCTGCTCGCGGGCCCGGGCGGCCAGCCGGTCGTGCAGGGCGGCCAGGGTGGCCCGGTCGTTCGTGTGGTCCGCGGCCAGCCGATCAAGCAGTCCATTCATGACGCTTCCTTCGTGGATGTCAGTGCGCGGCGCAGGTTCTTGATGCCGTCCGCGGCCGCCCGTCGAGCCGCCTCCGGGGTGCCGCCGATGATCGCGGCGACCTCCTGGTAGGGCAGGCCGGCCACGTGGTGGTAGGCGACCGCCTGGCGTTGCCGGTCCGGCAGGGCGCGGACCGCCGCCCACAGTTCGTCGAACGGTTCGGCCGGAAGACCGACCGTCGACGAGCGATCGGGTACCTCGGCGACGGGGAGGGGACGGCGGGCTTGCCCGCGCACCACGTCGATCGCCTTGCGGTGGGCAATCGTCACCAGCCAGGCCTCGATGTTGGCGTCCGCGGCCAGGTCGGGGTAGGCCCGCAGAGCGGCCAGGAAGGTCTCGCTCCAGGCGTCCTCGGCGTCGGCCTGTCCGAGCAGGGCCCGGCACACCCGCAGCACCGTGCTGCCGTGCGCCTGGACGAGGCGTTCGAAGGGCGGCTTGGACACGTCAGGTAGACGATCGGGCCGGGCAATCCGTGAGGTGCACGCGTTCAGTGTGCCGAGGTGACACGATTCCGGGCATGGGCACCGAATTTCCCCCGGCGCGGACACCCAATCCGCTCGATGCGCCGCCGCTGCGATGGGGCGTCCTCGCCCCGGGCCGAATCGCCGGCGCGTTCGTCGACGCGACGTCCCGCTACACCCGGCAGCGGGTGGTGGCGGTGGGGTCACGCTCGGCCGAACGGGCCCGGGCGTTCGCCGCCGCCCACGGGGTCGACCGGGCGTACGGGTCGTACGAGGAACTGGTCGCCGACCCGGGCATCGACGTGGTCTACGTCGCCTCGCCGCACAGCGAGCACGCCGGCCAGGCGTTGCTGGCCATCGCGGCCGGCAAGCCGGTCCTGGTGGAGAAGCCGTTCACCCGGAACGCGACCGAGGCGGCGCAGGTGGCCGCCGCGGCCCGCGCGCGGGGCGTGCTGGCGATGGAGGCGATGTGGACGCGCTTCCTGCCGCAGACCGACGTGATCGGCCGGCTGCTGGCCGACGGAGTCCTCGGCGAGGTGATCACGGTGCTGGCCGACCACGGGCAGTCGTTCGACCCGGATCCGCAGGGCCGGCTGTTCAACCCGGCCCTGGCCGGCGGCGCGCTGCTGGACCTGGGCATCTACCCGATCTCGTTCGCCTCGTTCGTGCTGGGCGGCCCGGACACGGTGGTCGCCACCGGGTCCGTCACCGAGACGGGTGTCGACGCGCAGGTGTCGATGACGCTCGCCGCAGGGTCGGCGCAGGCCTGCCTGAACACCACCCTGCTGGCCAGAACGCCGACCACCGCGTCGATCTCGGGGCCGACCGGCTACCTGGAGATCACCGGGCCGTTCTACGCGCCGGCCGTGCTGAGCCTGACGACCCGGGACGGGCGGATCGTCCGCGACCCGGATCCGATCGCCGGGCACCACGGGCTGTGCTTCGAGGCGGCCCACGTCGCCCAGCTGATCGCCGACGGCGCGACCGAGTCGCCGCTGCTGCCGCTGGACGAGACCGTCCGGGTCCTGGCCACGATCGACGAGATCCGCCGCCAGCTCGGCGTGCGGTACCCAGGCGAATAGACCGCACGGCGCCAGTCCTTGGCTCCCGCCGGCGCGTCAGCTGCCGTCCCGCCGGGCCTGCGCCGCGGCCAGGGCGTCGGCGTGCGCCCGGGCCACCGCCCGCAGCGCGGTCTCCGGATCCTCGCCGCGCGCCCCGGCGGCGTAGGCGATCCGGAACAGCTCGGCGGCCGCCGAATCCGCCCCGGCATCGGTGGGGACGTCCAGATCGAAGGTGGCCGCCCGGGCCCCGAGCTTGGCGGCGAGCGCCACCGCGGGCTGACCGAAAGCCACCCCGTCCAGCACCCCGGACTTGCCCCGCTCGGCCTTCTTCAGCTCGTCCCACCGCTGCTGCTGGTCGGCGGCCGTCCAGGCCGGCGAAGCGTCGGCGAACACGTGCGGATGCCGGCGCACCAGCTTGGCGACCAGGTCGCCGGCCACGTCGTCGATGTCGAAGCCGCCCTGTTCGCGGGGGGTCTCGGCGGCAATCCGGGCATGGAACAGCACCTGCAGCAGCACGTCACCCAGTTCCTCGCGGATGGCCACCCGGTCGCCGGACTCGACCGCCTCGACCAGTTCGTAGCACTCCTCCAGCAGGTACCGGACCAGCGACTCGTGGGTCTGTTCGGCGTCCCAGGGGCATC
>JBDHZW010000059.1:0-22725 GCA_039812105.1 Nakamurella sp. | reverse complement strand
AGGTGGCGTCGACGGTGAACGCCGCGGTGATCACCCGGCCGTCGGCCAGCCGGAACTGGCCCCAGATCCGGTACCGGCCGGGACCGTCCAACTCGGTGTGCACGCCCAGGTCCGGCCCGAACGTGCTGCCGGGGACGGCGAACTTCGGACGGCCCTGCCCGTCGCGGGTCTCGGCGTGCGCGTGGGTGAACGTCGACCCGTCCGCCCGCATGATCACTACGTGCCCGGCCGCGGCCAGGTAGGGCTGCAGGTCGTCGATCGGCCGGCCGCTCGCCTCGTCGGTGAGGCCGAAGTGCAGATCGGACTCACCGGCCGCACGGGTCTCGCCGGTCAGGTCGACCCGTACCCCATCCACCAGCACGGACCGCCCGCCGAGCGCGGGGCGACCGGTCGGCGGCGCGTCGCCGGCGACGGTCAGCAGATGCCGCTGGTGCACGTCGGCCAGTTGGCCCTGCCGGCGGAACTCGGTGTTCACGATGTAGTCGCCGGGAGTAGGGACGACCAGGTCGACGGCCAGCTCACCCGGGCGCCCGGTGGGTTCGGGGTGCACGTGCGCGAAGGTGCCGAGGTCGGCGCGGGTGGCGATCAGGTGCATCCACGCCTCGTGGCTGCGCACGAGATCGGCGACCGGTGACCCGGTCTCGGTGTCCGCCACGGTGATCGTCAGGCGGGCGGGCACGCCGGGCCGGGCGTCGGCCGGGAGCGCGACCCGCACGTCCAGACCGGCGTCGGCGGCCTCGACCGGCGGCACGTCGGCGGTCATCATCACGCTCATCGCCGGCCGCATCGGCATGCCGGTGCCCTGGGTCCAGGCCAGGGTGCCGTTCATGCCGCGTGCGGCGACGTCCGTCCGGCTGACCGTGTTCAGGGTGCCGCCGACGAGCAGCGCGACCGCGGCGACGGTGACCAGGTACGACCACCGCCCGACGCGCTCCCGCAGCGGCGGATGCAGGATCTGTTCGGCCGATGCCGGCCGTTCGAACCGCCGCAGCCGCAGCGCGTTGGTCAGCACGCTGACCGAACTCATGGCCATCGCCGCGGACGCGAGGATCGGGTCCAGCAACAGGCGGTCGAACGCGTACAGGGCGCCGGCGGCGACCGGGATGAGCAGCAGGTTGTAGGCGAACGCCCAGCCCAGGCCCTGCCGCATGGTCGCGACGGTGCGGCGGGACAGCGCGATGGTGGACACGATGCCGCGCAGGTCGCCGCCGATCAGCGTGACGTCGGATGCGGCGATGGCCACGTCGGCACCGGTGCCGATGGCGATGCCGACATCGGCGGTGGACAGCGCCGCGGCGTCGTTGATGCCGTCACCGACCATGCCGACGGTGCGCCCTTCGTCCTGCAAACGACGGACGGCGGCGGCCTTTTCGGCCGGCCGGACGTCGGCCAGCACCCTTTCGGCCGGGAGCCCGACCAGGTCGGCGACGGCCGCCGCCGTGGCCGGGGTGTCGCCGGTGAGCATCCACACCGGCAGGCCGAGGGCGTGCAACTGGGCGACCGCTTCCGCCGCCTCGGGCCTGACCGTGTCCGCCACGGTCAGCACCCCGGCGGGAGCGCCGTCCACGGCCAGGTACACCGGCGTGCCGTCCTCCGCCGACGCATGGAACGGGATTCCCCTGGCGGTCATCAACGCCGCGTTGCCGGCCAGCACCGAGCGGCCGTCGACGGTGGCGGCGATGCCGTACCCGGGGAGCGCCTCGAACGCCTGCACCGTCGGCCGCGAAAGACCGTCGGCGGCGGCCACGATGGCCTCGCCCACCGGATGCTCGCTGCCCGCCTCCGCGGCCGCCGCCAGGGCCAGGACCTCGTCCGCCGTCCACCCTGGGGCGGGTCGGACGTCGGTGAGCACCGGCCGCCCGGTGGTGATGGTGCCGGTCTTGTCGAGCACGACGGCGGTCAGCCCGGCCGCCTTCTGCAGGGCGTCGCCGTTGCCGATCAGGATGCCGAGCTGGGCGGCCCGGCCGGTGCCGACCATCACCGCGGTGGGAGTGGCCAGGCCGAGCGCGCACGGGCAGGCGATGATCAGCACCGCGATGCCGGTCGAGACGGCCATGGTCATCCGGCCGGTGTCCGGCCCGAACAGCAGCCACCCGGTGAACGTCAGCGCGGCCAGCACCAGCACGACCGGGATGAACCATGCCGAGATCCGGTCGGCCAGCCGTTGCATCGGCACCTTGCCGGCCTGGGCCTCGCGCACCAGCCGGGTGATCTGCGCCAGGGTGGTGTCCGCGCCGACCGCGGTGACCCGGGCGATCACCGATCCGGTGCGGTTGCCGGTGCCGGTGAGCAGCACGTCGCCGAGACCCTTGTCCACCGGCCGGCTCTCGCCGGTGACCAGGCTCTCGTCAACCGTCGTGGCGCCGTCGACGACCTGGGCGTCCACCGGGACGGTGTCGCCGGGCCGGACGCGCACCAGGTCGCCGACCGCGACCCGCTCGACCGGCACGTCCGACTCGACGCCGTCCCGCAGCACCCGGGCGGTGGGTGGGGTCAGGTCCATCAGGGCGGTGATCGCGGCGGCGGTCGACGTGCGCGCCCTGGCCTCCATCCACCGGCCGGCCAGGACCAGAGCCAGGATCACCAGGGCGGTCTCGAAGTAGACGTGCAGCGGCAGTCCCCATTCCTCGGCGAGCGACGGCCACAGGGTGACGAAGGCGCTGTACCCGTAGGCCACCGCGGTGCTCAGCGCCACCAGGGTGTTCATGGCGACCGAGCCGTGCCGGGCGGCCGTCCAGGCCGGCCGGTAGACGTCCCGGCCGGCCCAGACCAGCACGACGGTGGCGACCGCCAGCACCGCCGGCATCAGGATGTCCATGGTGTCGATGTAGAACGGCACGTACATCAGCACCATCAGGCCCAGGCCGGCGGCCAGGGTGATCTGCCAGCGTCGCTTCAGCCGGTGCAGTTCCAGGGCCTCGGTCTCGTCGCCGGCGGGCTGCTCGGTGGGTCCCGAGCCGACCGGGGCGGCGGTGTAACCGGCCCGGGTGACCGCCCGGATCAGGTCGTCGGGCTCGAGCACGGCCGGGTCGTAGGTGACGGTGGCGACCTCGGTGGCCAGATTGACCCGGGCGTCGTCGACCCCGCCCAGCTTGCGCAGCGCCCGCTCGACCCGGCCCACGCAGGAGGCGCAGGTCATCCCGCCGATGTCCAGCGTGCAATCGGTGGTGGTGGCCGTAGTAGTGATGGCGGTGGCGGTCATGGCAGCAGGGCGTAGCCGGCCTCGTCCGCCGCGGCGGCGACGTCCGCACGGTCCACCGGCCGATCGGCGAAGACCGTCACCACGCCGGAGGGCAGGTCGACGTCCACCCGCCGCACACCGGGCACCCGCCCGATCTCCTGCTGCACGGCGCGCCGGCAGTGCTCGCAGGTCATGCCGCCGACCCGGAAGGTGGTGCTGGACACGAACGTGCGGGGCGTGTTGCTCATCATGTGGTCCTCCTGGTGGGTGGCTCAGTGGTGGTGGGAGTGGTTGGTGGCGACGGTGTTTCCGCGGGGGACGGCGACCTGGGTGAACAGGAACAGGGCGCCAAGGACGGCGGCGGTGACGCCGAACGCGGCGCCGTACCCGTCGATCAGGCCGGTGCGGGTGGTCAGGTCACCGGCGACGGCGGTCAGCCCGGCGACGCCGAGGGCGGCGCCGATCTCGTGCCCGGTCATCATCAGTCCGGAGGCCAGGCCGGACTTCTCGGCCGGCACGTCGCTCATCGCGGCCACCGAGATGGCCACGAACATCGGTCCGACCCCGGCCCCGACCAGCAGCAGGCCGGGCAGCACGTGCCAGGCGTAGGTCTGACCGCCGGCGCCGACGGCCAGCAGCAGCACGCCGACGACCATCACGACCAGGCCCTCCAGGATCAGCGCGCGGGCGCCGACGCGGCCGATGACCTTGGACGCGACCGTCGCGGACAGCGTGATCGCCGCGGCCAGCGGCAGGAACTGCAGACCGGCGACGATCGCCGACGATCCGACGATGCTCTGCAGGTACAGCGAGCACAGGAAGATCGCGCCGACGACGGCGCCGGTGACGCCGGCCATCACCACCGAGGCCGACACCAGCGACCGGATCCGCCAGGTGGCCGGCGGCACCAGCGGCTCCCGGCTGCGGCGTTCGAGCCGGGCGAACGCGGTGAGCAGCACCGCGGCGGCGGACAGCGACAGCCACGTCCGCGGCTCCACCGGGCCGGCCGACCGGATGGATTCGATGCCCAGGACCAGCAGCAGCAACCCGGCGACCAGGGTGGCCGCGCCGGGCACGTCGAGGCGGCGCCGGGCACCCGGCTTCGACTCTCCGGGTCGCACCGCGCGCAGTGTGCACGCCACCACCAGCAGGCCGATCGGCACGTTCACGAAGAAGACGGCCCGCCACCCGAACGCGCTGGTCAGCGCGCCGCCGAACAGCACGCCGGCGGCGATGCCGAGGCTGCCGACAGTGCCCCAGACGGCCAGCGCCGTCTGCCGCTGCCGGCCGGCGTAGCCGGTCATGATGATCGACAGCGCGGCCGGGGTGAGCAGTGCGGCGCCCGCGCCCTGCGCGGCCCGGGCCAGGATCAGCATCAGCGGGGTCTGCGCGACACCGCTGACCAGCGAGGCCGCGGTGAACACGGTGACCCCGACCAGGAACGCCCGGCGCCGGTCGACAAGGTCGGCGATCCGCCCGCCGAGCAGCAGCAGGCCGCCGGACAGCAGCACGTAGGCGCTGATCATCCACTGGTAGTCGGTCGACGACAGGTGCAACGAGTCGCTGATGCTGGGCAGCGCCACGTTCACCACCGACACGTCCAGGATCACCATGATCTGGGCGGCGACGGCGATGGCGAAGATCGTCCAGGGCCGGCGCTCGGTGTCGGGATGGTCGGGTGGTGCGTGCTCGGCGGTGGGATGAGCGGGCATGCGTCCTCCTTCGGGTCGGGGATCGGTGTCGTTGATCTGGGTTCACGGTCGTCGCCAGGCCCGCGGCATCGCACCGGCGAAACCGCCGGGCTCTCGTCAGGATGTCGCCGGCGGCGACCGGGTACGGTCACCGGCGTGCTGGCCGGACGGGACGACGAACGCGCGACGGTCGCGGCGTTGCTCGACGCCGCGCGCCGGGGCGCGGGCGGGGCGCTGGTGCTCCGGGGCATCGCCGGGTCGGGCAAGACGACCGTGCTGGTCGATGCGATCGACGGCGCGGACGGCATGCGGGTGCTGCGCACCTCGGGGGTGGAGTCGGAGTCGCCGCTGGCGTTCGCGGCGCTGCAGCGACTACTGCGACCGCTGACCGACCGGATCACCGGATTGCCTGCCCCCCAACGCGCTTCACTGCGGGTCGTGCTCGGCGAGGCGGAGGGGGAGGGGGACCGGTTCCTGGCCTTCCTGGGCACGCTCAACCTGCTGGCCGACGCCGCGGACGACCAGCCGGTGCTGGTGGCGATCGACGACGCGCACTGGCTGGACCAGGCATCCGCCGCCGCGCTGCTGTTCGTGGCCCGCCGGCTGAATGCCGAACGGGTGGCGATGCTGTTCGCCGCCCGGGACGGCGAGGTCCACCGGTTCGACGCCGACGACCTGCCCGCGTTGTCGCTCGGCGGCCTGGTCGGTGACGCGGCCGGTGCCGTGCTGGCGGCCCGGGCGGGAGGACGGGTGGACCGCGGGGTGCGGGACCGGCTCGTCGCCGAGACCGGCGGGAATCCGCTCGCGCTGGGTGAACTCGCGGCCGGGCTGCGGCCGGACCAGCTGACCGGCACCGCGCCGTTGCCCGCCGCCCTGCCGGTCACCGGAGGCGTGGAACGCGGCTTCCTGCATCGCATCCGGCGGATGGACGACGCCGCGCAGCGTTACCTGCTGGTGGTCGCCGCCGACGACACCGCCCGGGTGGCCGTGGTGCGGGACGCCGCCGCCCGGCTGGCCGCCGACGACACCGCGCTGGACGCCGTCGAGCGGTCCGGGCTGCTGCGGGTCGACGGCGACGAGCTGACCCTGTTCCACCCGCTGGTGCGCTCCGCGGTGTACGGGGCGGCGACCAGTGCGCAGCGGCGGGCCGCCCATCGGGCGCTGGCCGAGGTGCTGGGAGACGACCCGGACCGGTGCGCCTGGCACATGGCGGCCTCCGCGGACCGGGCGGACGACGAGGCCGCCGCCGCCCTCGACACCGTCGCCGAACGGGCCACCGCGCGCAGCGCGCCGGTGGCCGCGGCCAGCGCCTGGGCGCGGGCCGCCGAACTGTCCGCCGACCGTTCCGCACGCGTGGCCCGGACCGCCGCGGCCGCGCAGGCGGCCTGGCTGGCGGCGCAGCCGGTCCGGGCTCGTTCCCTGGCCGAGGCGGCCCTGGCGGAGACCCCGGACCCCCTGCTGCGAGCGGATCTTCACCGGCTCCGGGCCCGGGTCGAGTGGAACGTCGGTTCCCCGCTCGTCGCCCACCGCATCCTGCTGGAGACCGCTGACGAGGTGCTGGCTCTCGACCCGGAGCGGGCCCGGGCGATGACCATGCTGGCGGCCGCGGTCGGCTCCTTCGCCCCGGGCGGGACCGAGGACATGCCGCCCCGGATCGCCGCTCTCGGCGACCCGGAGACGGCGCCGCCGGGGGACCCGCAACGCGTCGCGCGCCTGCTGGCCGGGTTCGTCGCCATTCGGGACGGCCAGTTCGACGTTGCGGCCGCGGAGCTGCACCCTGAGTTCGGCGCATGGGACACCGGCCGGGCGCGCGACCTGGTCGCCAACATCGGCGTCGCCGCGCTGCACCTGGGCGACGACCGGACCATCCTCGACCTGCACGCCGCGCAGCTCGGCCGGGCCCGGGACGCCGGTGCGCTGGTGGCGATCGTGCACGAACTGACCCGCCGGGCGTTCGGCGAGTTCGCGGTGGGGGACTGGGCGGCGGTGGCCGCCGGGGCGGCCGAGTCGCTGGATCTGGCCACCGGCAGCGGACAGCCCGCGCTCACCCGCCTGCCGCACGCCTGGCTGGCCCTGATCGCCGCGGCGCGCGACAAGCCGGGCGGCGCGGCCGAGCATCTGGCCGCGATCGACTCGGGGCCGAGTCCGGGAGTGACCGGTCCGATCGTCACCGACCTCGGCCGGTGGTCCCGGGCCCTGCTCGCGGACACCCCTGCCGGCGCCCTCCGGTACCTGCAGCCGCTCGGCGGGGTCGTCGGCCGGTTGGCGGCGTTCGACCGCCTGGAGACCGCCGTCCGCGGCGAGCGGCCCGACCTCGCGCGCACCTGGATCACCGAGCTGGATTCGTTCGGAACCGCCGTCGGCGCCCGGTGGGCCCTGGGGGCAGCATGTTTCGGCCGCGGACTGCTGCACGACGGCGATGTGGTCGGTGAGTTCGAGGCGGCGATCGAGCACGCGGAGGCGGCCGGTCACCGGTTCGAGCAGGCCCGCGGGCAGCTGTCCTACGGCGAGTATCTGCGGCGGGCCCGACGCCGGGTCGATGCCCGAACGCACCTGCGCGCGGCGCTGGCGGTGTTCGACGAGGTGGGCGCCGGCCGTTGGACGGCACGCGCGGCGCAGGAACTGCGGGCCTCGGGGGAGACCGCCCGCCGCCGGGACACCGTCGGCGCGCCGGAGTTGACGGCGCAGGAGCGGCAGGTCTCGTCCCTGGTCCGGCAGGGGCTGTCCAACAAGGACGCCGCCGCCCGGCTGTTCGTCAGCCCCCGCACCGTGGACTTCCACCTGCGCAACGTCTTCGGCAAGCTCGGCGTGGCGTCCCGGGCCGAGTTGATCGCCCTGCCCGGCGGGACGGTGGGGCTCGGCTGAACCGGCGTTGCGCAGGACGGGGCCTCGTCGCGCAAGGGCGGTTCATCGGACCCGAGGGGCGACGGCGGTCCGGCGGCGCAGACCCTGATCCGAACCCGGCGGTTTTCCCGGTCCGATGCGAGCGGCGCCGCTCGTAGCGTCGGCCGCCATGACCGCCACCTTTCCGACTCCCGGCCCGACCCCCGACCGTTTCGCCCATCGGCTGGGCCGCCGCTGGCCCAGCGCTACCGGCGCGGTCGCCGCCGCGGTCAGCCTCGTCCTGGTATCGCCGCTGCCCGACGCCGGGCAGCTGGCGGTGGGCGCCTGGGGCGTGCTGCTGGCCGCGGTGATCTACCTGGGCTGGGGCAGCGCCCGCGGTGCCCTGGTGGAGCGACGAGTGCTGGCCATCCAGCTCGGTGCGGTGCTTGGCTTCGGGGCGCTGGCCATCGCGGCGGTGGCCGCCGGACTCGAGGTCGCGCGGTTCGCGTTGGCCGGCGGCTGGCTAGCGCACGCGGCGTGGGACGTCGCGCACCACCGGGCTGGCCGGGTCGTGCCGCGCTGGTGGGCGGAGACGTGCGCCGTCATCGACGTCACCGTGGCCCTGTTCCTGCTCGTCGTCGGCACCTGGTAACCCAATCCCGATCGGAGAACCCATGAAACACCACGACTGCGACCCGCTCGACGTGCTGGTGATCGGCGCCGGTCAGGCCGGTCTGGCGATGGGTCACCAGCTGACCCGACGGCGGACCAGGTTCCTGATCGTCGACGCCGCCGCGGAGATCGGCCACAGCTGGCGCCGCCGCTGGGATTCGCTGCGGCTGTTCAGCCCGGCCGAGTACGACGGGCTGCCGGGCCTGCCGTTTCCGGCCCCGGCCGGCAGCCACCCGGGTAAGGACGAGGTCGCCGACTACCTGCGGACCTACGCCGCACACTTCGACCTGCCGGTGCGCCTCTCGTCACCGGTCACCGCCCTGCACCGGTCGGACGGCCTGTTCGCGGCGTCGCTGCCATCGGGTCCGGTGCAGGCCCGGCGGGTGGTGGTCGCCACCGGTCCGTTCCAGAGGCCGTTCGTCCCGGCCCTCGCGGGCGACCTGCGGATCCCGCCACTGCACAGCGCGGACTACCGCAACCCGGCGCAGATCGGCTCGGGAAAAACAGTTCTCGTCGTCGGCGCGGCCAACTCCGGGCTGCAGATCGCCGCCGAGCTGGCCGCCACGCATCCGGTGACGGTGGCCGCCGGGTCCCGGTCGCCGGAGCTTCCGCAGCGCCTTCTCGGCCGGGATCTGTTCCGGTGGCTCGATGGGGTCGGGTTCTTCCGCGTGCCCGCCGACGGGCGGATCGGCCGGCGGCTCCGCGCTCGCGGCGACATCGTCATCGGCACCCGCTCCGCGGACCTTCGCCGGGACGGTGTCGCCTTCCGGCCCCGGTTGACCGGGTTCGTCGGGGACACCGCGTCGTTCGCGGACGGGTCGACGGGGGAGTTCGGCGCGGTGATCTGGGCCACCGGCTACCGGCCGGACCACTCCTGGCTGCACGTCCCCGGAGTGGTGGTGGACGGAAAGGTGCGGCACCGGGCGGGTGTCACCGAGGTGCCCGGCCTGTATTTCCTCGGGCTTCCGTGGCAGACCGGCCGGGGGTCGGCGCTGCTCGGGTTCGTCGGCCGCGACGCCGAGGCGCTGGCCGGCCGGATCGCGACGCCCGCCGTCATCCCCGCAGCGTCTCGATGACCTTGCGCACCCGCCGACCGCGGGTGTCGTCGGTCTTGGCCCCTTCGACCGACAACACATGGGCCTTCTGCTTGCTGACGGACAGGGCCGCCCACGCCGCCGCGGCGGCCGGGTCGGCGGCGAGCGCGTCCGCCAGCGGCGCGGGCACCTCGACGGTCCGCGGCGCGTCGTCGACCTCCAAGGTGACCTCGACCTCGTCACCGGCTTCCCGCCCGGTGGCGGCCCGGGTCTGCGCGTTGAAGGAGATCAGGAACCGCCCGCCCATCGACGCGATCGTCGAGCGGTAGGAGTGGCCGCCGTCGATGGTCACCACCACCGGCACCCGCTTGCCCCGGCCGAGGCCGTGCACGACCTCGTCCGGCACGACGATGCCGACGTTGTTCCCACCGGTGGCCGACAACGCCGTGCGGAAGCTGACCATGGGTCGGCAGTGTAGGCCGACCGGTCCGGTCGGCACCGGGGGGTCGGCACCGGGGGGTCGGCACCGGGGGGTCGGCATTGGGGGGTCAGCGCCCACCGTTGCGGGGGATGGTGTGGGCCTCCGGGACGAGATGCGCGATCGCCGCGGCCCGGCTGCGCACGCCGGCCTTGTCGAAGATGTGCTCCATGTGCTTGCGCACGGTGCCCACCGAGGTGACCAGGCGGGCGGCGATCTCGGCGTTGCTGTGGCCCTGTGCGGCCAGATCCAGCACCTCCCACTCCCGAGGGGTCAGCACGCCCCGCCGGCGACGGACTGCGCCGGCGTAGATCTCGGCCACGTGCGGGCGCAGGAGCGCCAGCAGATCCCTTTCCCGGTCGCTGAAGTCGGGTCCGGAAAAGCGCCAGAACAACAGGTTCCGTTCGTGTCCCGCGGTCGTGGGCAATCCGACGGACAGCAGGTACTGGACCCCGGTCGGCTGGAAGGCCTCCCGATACAGCGGCTGTTGGGCCAGCCGACGACCCGGGTACCGGTCCGTCCACCGGCGGACGCGTCCGGCGCGGGACGGCGGTTCGTCGCCCCAGAACGAGTGGTAGTACCGCCAAAACGGCCGGTAGGCACCGAGTGACGGTTCCCCCCGCGCGACTTCCGGAGGCTCACCGGCGAAGACCGCCTGCTGCATCTGCCGCTCCTGGTTCACCAGGTCCAGGTCGCAGATCGACACCTCCTCGGCCGGGATCAGGCGGGCCAGGTCGTCCAGCAGGGACCACGGCAGCATGGGGCCCGGCTCGTCTTCGTGCGCATGGGAGATCATCGTCGTCAGTGCGCGCAGGTCGAATGCGAGTTGCCGGTTCCTGGCGGCCATGACCGGTCCTTTCAGCCGGGCCAAAGGTATCGCCGGAGACGTTCGGGCGAAATACGCCAAAAGGCGAATCGACGCGAACCGGATCAAAGGGTCACAGTGAACGGGAGCGCTCGACGTCCCGGACTCCCGCCGATCGGCGGCCTTCAATTCCTGGAGTGATCATGACAGCAAGGTTGTTGCGCGCGCTCGGTACGGCCGGTGCCCTCGCGGCAGCCGTTGCGGTCGGCCATGCGATGCAACCGGTCGTCGCCGTCGCTGCCCCGACGTCCGATTGCACGGTGCAGGTTCCGCACTCCGACCCGGCGCCGCCGACGCCGCTGGCCCGCGGGCAGCTCATTCCGGTGTGAGCAGGGCGACCGGGATGGGCCGCCCGGCTCGCCGGGCGTACCGGGCGACCTCCGGCGCACGCACGAGAATCACCTCGCGCCAGGTCGTCTCGCGTTCCGGGCCGGTCAGCTCGCGCCACCGCACCCGCAGCCGGCGGGACTTCACCTGCACCGCGGCGGTGGGCCCGGCACGCAGGTTGCGGAACCAGTCCGGGTCGTGACGAGAGCCGGAGCCGGTCCCCCAGATCAGGAACCCGCCCGCGGTGTCGAGGAACCGAACGCAGGTCGAGCGCGAGATGCCCGTTCGCCGGCCGGGTGTGGTGAGCAGGAGAACGGTGACGTCGCGGCTTCCGCTGGACAGCCGGCCGTTGGTGGTGCGGTACAGCCAGACGCCGATCCGGTTGCCGGCTCGGGTCAGGTTCCGCCGCAGCGGTGCCATGCCGCCTCCCTGGGGTCGTCCTCGCCGGACTCGGCACGGTCATCGTCGCGCGTGAGGGGTGTGCGATGAACGAGGCTGACCGCGGGTGCACCCCGTGGGCGGCCGCGGGGCCGTGGTCACGGCGGGCCGTTCGCGCCGGCCGACGGGGCGGCCCGCATCCGCAGCATCTCGTCGGCCCCGGCCAGATGCCGCTCGACGAGCCGGACGAACAACGGCGCCTGCGACAGTTCCGGGTCGTGGATCAGTTCGGGCTCGATCAGGCGGAGGTCCCGGCCGCGGGTGCGCAGCCCGCAACTCCCGGCCGCCACGATATTGCGCACCCATTGCGCATCCGAGCCGTAGGTGAGGAAGAACAGGTAGTTGTCGCCGCGGCGGAACACGTTGACCGGCGTGCGGTAGGTCCGGCCCGACCGCCGGCCGCGGTGGGTGATGACCCCGAACGTCGGCAGCCAGCCGGCGGCCGGTCGCAGCAGCGGATCCAGGTAGTGGGTCGCCGCATGCCGGAAGCGCCACATTCGGGTTCGAGCCACACCGGTCACGATAGGACCTGACCCGCCCTCGACCGGCCGACCCCCGGAACCGTCCGTCCCCGACCCGACAGACACCGCCGGGTGTCGACGCCGATCGTGGCGCCGGCCCGACCCGGTCAGGCGTCATGAAGGACCGGAGCCGATCGGCAGGCCACGGCCAGCGTGGGGGTCAGTGGGCGGGCGACGCCTCCCGGCTCGGGCAGGTCGCGGACGGTCAGTCGAGGGCCGGCTCGATATTTCTCGTCAGCCCCGACGGACGATGTGCTGGCGGTCGGGGAGCATCGTGGCGACGGCCGCCCCTCGGGTGCGCACGCCGGCCTTGTCGAAGATGTGTTCCAGGTGCTTGCGGACGGTGCTCACCGACGTGAAGAGCATCGCTGCGATCTCCGCGTTGCCGTGGCCCTGCGCGACGAGTTCCAGCACTTCCCACTCGCGCTGGGTGAGGACCCCGCGACGGCGGCGGACGGCGCCGGCGTGGATCTCGGCCACGTGCGGGCGCAGCAACGTCAGCAGATCCTTGTCCCGCTCGGAGAAGTCGGGGCCGCTGTGCCGCCAGAACATCAGGTTCCGTTCGTGTCCCGGCGGCGCCACCAGCCCCACCGACATGAAGTACCGCCGGCCCATCGGCCGGAAGAAGTCCTGGTACAGGTGGTTTCGCAGCAGCATTCGACCCGGATACCGGTCGCTCCAGCACCGAAGCTGACCCGCCGCCGACGGCGGACATCCGGTCCAGTGCGTGGGGTAGTCGTCCCAGAAGATGCGCATGGCCTCGACGGGCGGCTCGCCCCGAGCAACGTACCGAGGGTCGTCCTCGAGCACGTCCTGCTGCACTTCGCGTTGCCGGTTGGCCACGTCGAGATCGCAGATGGACACCTCCTCCGCGGGGATCAGGCGGGCCAGATCGTCCAACAACGACCAGGGCAGGATGGGGCCGGGATCGTCGTCGTTGGCGTCGGCGATCATCGACGTCAGGGCGTGCAGGTCCAATCCGCGTCCGATGCTGCGAGGACCCATCTGCCATCCCTCGGTCCGGCACGTCCACGTCTGGTGGACTCGCTAGAAATACGGCAAACGGTCATTCCGTGTCAACCGGACACCCGGTCATCGGCACCGGGCGGGTGCGTCTACGTCGCCGAATTCGGACCCGGGGGTTCCGGCCAGCCGAAACGGGCCCGCACCTGAGACGCCGATTCCCGGCGGGCGGGTCGGTCCGTCCGCTGGTGGATCAGCTGGCCGGGCTGGTGAAAGCCCGGGTCGTCGGCGCGGACACCGGCGGCGGCCAGATAGTCGATCAGCATCGGCCGGTCGAATCGGTCCCGGACCCGCCGCGCCGTGTACCGCGCGGGCTGCTCGAAATCCAAGGGCGTGCCGGATGTCTCGAACCGCCAGCGGCCGTCGATGGCGTGCACGTCGATCGTCCGCCGATACATCAGAGGAGGAACGCCGTCGGGCCCGAGGACCCACAGGTGGGTGCCGCCGTGCCCGGACCCGCGCAGTGGCCTGTGGCCGGCCGTGATCATCCGCACGCCCAACGACCGGCACAGCTGGATGGGTGCGGACGACGGGTCGCCGCCGTCGATGCCGTTGTTCAGGTACGCCGTCCATTCCCCGCAGTCCAGCAGGATCTCCCTGGACCACGGCGATTCGTAAGGCTCCAGCTCGGCCGGCAGGCCCGCCAGGGTGACCGGGGATCGGTCGATCGACTGGCCCAGTCCGGTTCGCCAGCCCGTCAGCACCTCGACGACGGCGTCGATCGGCGCCCGCAGGTAGCTGACCCAGAGCCCGGCCGGCGCCAGCGATCCGCCAAGGAAGAATGGCTCGGGGTTCATACGAGCATCATTGCGGACAGCATCATCCCGCGGAGCCGGTGACCTCGATGCTGCCGAGGCGGTCGAACTCGAAGGTGACGCTCGCGCCGGATGACCCATGACCGCGGCGCCGGCCGCGGTCATCGCCACCTGGCCGAGTCGAGCACGTCGACGGCGCCGAGCACCAGTTCGGTGGCCGCGAGCACCGAGGTGATGGTCGCCGGGACGGGCACGTCGCGGGCGAGCAGGAAGGCGATCTCGGACTCGACCCGCGGATGGATTGACCTGGTCAGGTCGATCGGTGTTCCGCCCGTCGGCGGTGGTCGTCGATCGGAACCGGTGACGCCCGATTACCCGGCCCCGCGCTCGAACGCGAGGTCGCCCCGGATCCAGGTCTGCTCGACCCGGGTGTGGCCGATCTGGTCCGGGTCGACGGTGAAGACATCACGGTCGAGGACCACGAAGCTCGCCTCGCAGCCGGGTGCGATCAGCCCGACAGCGCCGAGCGGCGCGATCGTCCTGGCCCGTCTTGTGTAGAGCAGCAACGCCTGAGCCACGGTGACCGCCTGTGCCTGTCCGATGTCGGCGCCGTTGTAGGCGCGCCGGGTGACCGCGGCCTGCACGGAGATGAACACGTTGTCGGCGTCGGCCCAGGCGGTCGCCGGATTGTCCGACGACAGCGCGGTGTTCGGCAGGTGCTCGTAGAAGGACCTGATGGGGTAGGCGATCTCGAACTGGTCGGCGGACAGGTTGTTCGCGTAGCTGTCGTACTCGGCGAACAGGAAGATGGTGTGGCTGACCACGCCGAAGCTCATCCGGGACTCGTTGACCCGATCGATCATGGCCGGGGAGAACAGGGTGGCGTGGTCGAGCCGGACCGACGGCCGGTCGCCCAGCCACGGCTCCTGGTCGCCGACCAGGTCCAGGACGTGGTTCAGCGCCCGGTCACCCATGGCGTGCACCGCGACCTGCACCCGGTTGCGGCGGGCCCAACCGACGGCCGCGTGGAAGTCGTCGTCGGTCAGGGTGTGCATCCCGTGCTCACGGCTGCCCGGGTAGGCGTCCTCGGTCCAGGCGGTCCGATTGGAGTACGCACCGTCCATGAACACCTTCACCCCGGCGATGCACATCGCGCCGGTGCGGTCGGCGTCCGAGAGATCGTCCAGGCCGGCGGCGGCGATGGCCGGCCACCCGTAGTACAGCGCGCACCGGGTGCGCAGGCCCAGTTCCGCGGCGCGGCGGAAGGTCGTCAGCGGGTCGGGGATCTCGGTGGCCAACAGGTCGGCGACGGCGACGATGCCGCGCTCGGCGAAGTGCCGGTCCAGCCGGGCCAGGTCCCGCGCCCGCCGATCGGCCGACGGGATCGGGATCGCGGCGGCGACGCTCTCGGTCGCAGCCATCTCGATCAACTCACCGGTCAGGCGGCCGTCCGGGTGCCGGCCGTAACGGGCACCGGGCGGATCGGGAGTGGCCGCCGTGATCCCGGCGATCTGGAGCGCCCGGTGGTTGGCCGCCGCGGAGTGTCCGTCACAGCGACGGACGAGAATGGGCTGGGTGCAGCTGATCTCGTCCAGGTCATCGGCGGTCGGCCCGCGTCCCTCGGCGAACTTGGCGTCGTCGTAACCGAAACCCTCGATCCAGCCGTCGTTTCCGAGGTTTTGATGGGTGCGGAGCCGGGCCAGCAGGCCGGCCAGTGAGGTGATCTCGGGGGGCAGACACGGTATCGCCTCGGTCAGCGTGGACATCATCGCCGGATGGGTGTGGACGTCCAGCAGGCCCGGCAGCACGGTGCGACCAGCCAGGTCGACCACGGGCTCGGTCGGCGCCGCCTCGGCCCGCTCACCGGCACGGCCGACGCGAACGACCACACCATCGACTACCCGGAACCATTCGGCGAAGTCGGTCTCGCCGCGGCCGGTGAACACCTTGCCGTTGACGTACACCGTCACCGTCGGCTCCGATTGGTCACGGCCACGACGGCATGCACGCCGGCGGATGCGGCCTGGTTCTCATCCGGTTGATGATCTCATCGCCGGCCATCACCTGTCCGTTCTCGGCACCGCCTGCCCCCGACGTGCAGGCGGCGAAGAGACTTCGAACGGGCAGCGCCGTGATCGTCGTCCGCCTTCTGGGCTGGTGGACGAGTTGACCCCGACAATCCTCCTTAAAGTGACTAAATACAAGGTGTCGCGGCGCGCCGGTCGCGGTCGGCCGGTTGGACGATCCCCGATGTGGGCATTCTGTCCTGGTGGGCAATCAAGGCGAATCCTCGAAGGCCGTCCGGATCGGGCAGGAGATCCTGGGCTGGCTGCTGGTCGCCGCCGGCGTCGCGGCGCTGGTGCTGCCGGGGCCGGGCCTGCTGCTGCTCGCGGTGGGCCTGTGGGTGCTGGCGAAGAATTACCGGTGGGCCGACCGGATGCTCGACCCCGTCAAGCGAGCGGCTTACCGGGGGGCCGCCGAGGGGGTCCGGACCTGGCCGCGGATCATCGGATCCACCCTGCTGGCCCTGGCGATCATCGCCGTCGGCGTGGTCTGGGGCGTGCGCCCCGACCCGCCCGGCTGGTGGCCGATCGCCGACAAGTGGTGGCTGTTCGGCGGGTGGGGGACCGGCGCCTTCCTCATCGCCTCCGGCGTCGTCGCCCTCGGCCTGCTCGGCTGGAGCCTAAAGAACTTCCGGTACGGCGACATGACCCTTGAAAAGGTTTACGCCGACCACCATCTCAACGATCGTTCGGCACCGCGGGACGGTTGAGCCGGCTATCCGTCACGGCCCTGGCTCATTGCACGCACAGGCAGAACGGGTGGCCGGCCGGGTCGAGGAACACCCGGAACGTCGTCCCCGGCTGATGATCGGCCTTGGTCGCACCCAGCGCCAGTACCTGCTCCTCGGCCACGTCCAGATCATCGACCATCACGTCCAGGTGCATCTGCTGCGGTCGCTCCTGACCGGGCCACTCCGGCGGGCGATAGCCGTCGACCTGCTGGAACGACAGGCACTGCCCGTAGTCGGCCCGCACGTCGGCCCAGTCGTCGCTGACCTCGACCGTCCAACCGAGCATCGCGCCGTAGAACGTCGCGACCGGCCGGGGGTCCGCACAGTCGATCACGACACTGGGAAAGCGGGCGATGGCCATGGAACGCGATCGTAGGCCGTCCCGCCCGTCCGGACCGGGCTACGGGTGGGGTTCGCGCCGGGATTCGTCACCGCGCGCCGCTCATTCCCGGCGCGGCCCGACCAGGAGCGGCGCGAAGTGCGCGAGTGGCGCACCACCGGCTCACTTGAACCGGTCCCGCGCCACTCGCGGACCCGGGCGCCTCGGCGACACCCCGACGACGGCCGATCGAGCCGGAGCCGGGTGGGTTCGCGCCGGGATTCGTCACCGCGCGCCGCCCCTCCCCGGCGCCGCGGGCCAGAAACAGGCGCGCAGCGCGCGGTGGCGCGGACTCACTCGGCGTCGATGCTCCGGGCCAGCGGAACGGCTCCCGCGGCGGGCCGGACCTGGAACGGGGCGAGGGTCGAGTTGATGGTCTGCACCACGCCGGGCCGCACCGCATCGGGAATGACCGCGTGGCCCGCCGACTCGACGATCACGCCCCACTCCCGCAACATCTCGATATTCCGGCGCACGCGCCCGGCCATCATGTTCGGGTACAGCGCGTCGAGGTCGAGCGGGCCGGGCGTGGCAACCGCCGCGTCGAGCCCGGCCAGCGCCTGCCCGGGCGGCACGCACATCGACCTGAGCATCGGCAGCATCACGAAGTTGATCGCATCCAGCATCGGCCTGCCGATGTCCATCGGGACCAGGACGAAATCCAGCAGCCGTTCGACCATGGCCCGCCCGAGCCGCACCCGTTCCGCGACCGGACCGTCGGTCGGCGAGCCGCGCCGCACCTTGGTCCCGTCGAGATCGATGACGCCGCAGTCCAGTCCGATCCGCCAGGGCAGGGCGATCGCCGCGACGTCCCACATCGACCGGGCCGCGGCCGTCCGCGGGGGCAGCCGCCAGCGGTCGCACCATCGGCGCATGTCGTCCAGGCGCAGCGCGCCCGTCCCGGTCACGGTACGACCGGGGACGACCCATTCGGCCAGGTCCAGCACGCGGGTCACCAGCGTCGTCCCGGCCAGCGCGGCCCATTCCTCGTCCGCCGCCGGCACCGTCACCGACACCGGCCGGTCCGGTAGGACGGTCACCAGCCGGGACAGGGCGGCCAGACCGGTGGCGATCCCGGCGTCCCGCTGCTGTTGGACCGGGTCGACCGGCTCGTCGTCCAGGTCGGGGAGGTCGGGCGCGCCCCCGTCGGTCACCCGTTGACGCCACTCCAGCGGCATCTCGTTGAACCGCCGCATGAATTCGTCCAGCGCGGCGGGATCGCTGAAGTCGACCCCCTCGTCGGCGGCCAGCTGCAGCACCCGGCCGGCCATGGACTGCCGCCCCGGATCGCCGAACCGGGGCGCCAGGTCGCCCAGCCGGGCGATGGCCGACCGGGTGGCCCGTTCGTCGTTGTGCGCCTTCCAGCGTCCGGTCTGCACGAGAAAGTCGACGTACGAGAGCATCCCGGGCACGATCGCGGCGACGTAGTCGGCGTCCACGCCGATGATCTTGGCCGGCATCACCTCACCGACGATGTGGGTGGCCACGTCCGCCGCCCAGTCGGCCGGGTTCGGATCGACGTACGTCGCCTTGAACTCGCAGGCCGTCCGGGCCACGTCCAGCACGGTGTCGTTGCCCGGCGCATCCGGGGACCGCTCGCCCAGCCAGCGGTCGAAGGCGTCCAGGACGCGGTCGATCATCTGCTCAGGGGTCTCGGGCGACCGCCCGGCTTTCCCCCGCTTCCTGTTCTGCCGTCCGGCCACCTGCGCTCCCGTCGATCGTGCGGTGACCCCGACGCTACCCAGTGGCCGCCGACGGCGCGTTGGCCTCCCGCCAGGCATCCCAGATCGACGGACCGAGCCGGCCGCGGTCGGGCACGGCCAGCCCGACCGACCGGGCCCAGCGGCGGACCTCGGCGGTCGGGGGCAGCGGCGCGTCCGGGGCGCCGGCCGTCTCCGACGCGGCGTCCACCCGGCGGCCGATGGCCAGCTCGGTCTCCGCCCAGGCATGCGCCGCAGCGAGGTAGCGGTAGGTCCACTCCTCGGCCAACGGCCGGGTCTCGGCGAACACGACGGGCACGGTGGGCCAGCGGACCTGCAGCTCGGCGAGCGCGTCGGCGACCAGCGCCGGCCGGAAACGCTCCAGCTTGAACACCTGCGAGTAACGGTCCTCGACGACGACCGCGGCGCGGGGGAGGGTGGCGAGGTCGCCGACCGCGTAGCGCAGCTTGCCGTTCATCAGGCTGCCGACCAGGTCGTTCAACGACTTCCGCTCGACCGCGGCGATCAGCCGGTCCTGCACGATCAGCCCGTAGTCGCCGCAGGGCAGCGCCCGCCGGGTGGTCGTAACCTGCTGGGTGCCGAACCGGTAGGCGTACTGCTCGCGGGTGTCCACGACGATCTGCAGGTCGGCGATGCCGGCGGCGCGGGCGGTGGGGGTGGTGACGTTCGGCCGGGCCTGCTTGCGGACGCGCGGGGTCTGCCAGAACACCACGTCCCGGCCGCGGGCGGTGGTGAACACGATCTGCGAGCGGTTCTCCCGCCCCCGGGCCAGCACCAGGTCGATCGCCGCCCCGCGCCGGGCCACCGACCGGACCGGGGTCCGCTCGACGATCTCGGGTTCGGCCGGCCACTCGGCCAGGTCGACCGGGTGGCAGTACAGCGCCTTGGTGCGCGGCCAGGTGCCGGACGTACGGAACACCATCCCGCCGCCCAGCGGCAGCCGCAGCAGGTACGGCAGCCGGGACTCGGGGTCGGGATTCGTCGCGATCAACAGGTCGGCCATGACGACGGCCGATCCTACCGGCCGACCGGCCCGAACGGCGCCGATCACCGCGACCAGGTCCGCGGCCGGTACCATCCTGGGCGGTTCGTGGGCGGGTCCGCCCGCGCCGGTCGCACCGGGATTGCGCATCGACGGGGCCGGCTGCGCAACCCCGGTTCACTCCCGCCGGGCGGTGATCAGCGCCTTCGACCGCAACGAAGGGGCCGGCGTGAGCGGGATGTCCCGACCGCAGTTGTCATCCGGCCAGGTCCGTGGACGGTCCCACCAGCCCGTACTGCATCGCGGCCATCGCCGCGGCGGCCCGGTTGGTGACGTCGAGCTTGGTGTAGACGCGCTCGACGTGATTGCCCACGGTCTTCGGGCTGATGCCCAGGTGCTTGGCGATCGACTTGTTCGGCAGGCCCCGGGCGAGCAGGCCGAGCACCTCGATCTCCCGCGCGGTCAACCCGTATGGACCCTCCGCGTGGGACCGTCGTGGGCGCAGGCCGGCCGCCCCGAGCACCGCGTCGACCGACACCGGATCCAGTCGCCCGGCCGACGCCTCCGCCTGAAGGTGTTGGCGGGCAGCGGCTTCAGTGAGAGCGTCACGGTACGGGCGGGGCTGGATCATCGCGTGGTAGGCGTCCGCCACGGCCAGCAGCCGGGCCGGGGCCGTCAGCATCGCCGCGCCGACGCCGCGGTGGTAGCCCGAGCCGTCCATCCGTTCGTGGTGGGTCGCGGCCAGCAGGCCGATCCGCCGCAGCGGCGGGGGCCGGTCGAAGATCCGCTCGACGTAGTACACGTGCAGCCGCATGCGTTCCCGTTGCGCGGCGGACAGCCGGCCGGACCGGGCCCACACCGTGGCGTCCACCCCGAACCGGCCGACGTCGTGCACCAACGCGGCCCGGTACACCAGGCGCGCCTGCTCGGCCGGCAGGCGCAGCTGCTCGGCCGCCCCCGCGACCAGGTCGGCGGTGCCGCGGGCGTGACCGGCGAAGAACGGGCAGCGCAGGTCACAGAAGTCGCCGATCGCCGCCAGCGCGTCGTCGAGTTGATCCTCGGTCAGCGGAGCCCGCTCGACCGGCTCGGCCGCGGTCACCTCCTCGACTGTATCCTCGTCGATCCCATCGAACAGTGACTCCGGTTCGATCGCCGCCGCTTTCGCCACCTCCGGGTCGAAATGGGTGCCGCTGCGGGACATCACCATGTCCACGGCGGCGTCGACGCCGCCGGTCCGCTCGAACAGCTCACACGCCTCCGCAACGTGGGAGATCCGGGCCGCCAGTGACAGTTTCGCGCCGGACAGGGTGTCAGGTACCCCGCGGCCGTCCCAGCGGGCGTACGCCTGCTCGACGCCCGCCCGCACGTCGGCGCCGAGGCCGAGCCGGTCGGCAAAGGCCCCGGCGGCGGAACAGTGGGTGGCCATCTGCTCGACCACCGCCCGGCCGCCGGTGGCCACGAACGCCGCGGATTGGACGGCCCGATCGACGGGCGAGCCGCCGGAACCGGCCCGCCGCAGCATGAACCTCATCGCCGGCAAGCCGGCCAGGTCCGTCCGGACGGCCTCGGCCCGGAAGTCGATGTCGTCGCCGAACATCCGGGCGGCCTCGTTGCCGTAGGTCATGCAGCCGACGTAGGTGAGCAGGTTGACGTCGTACAGGGTGGCCATCTGCGGCGTGTCCAGGCCGAGCCGTTCGCCCAGCCGCAGCCCGATCCGGGCCGACCGCAGCATGTGCTCCGAGGGCTGGCCGAACCCGAGGTCGGTCATCAGCGACATCGCGACCAACAGGTCGGAAAGCCGGACGCCCGAATCGGTCATTTCGCGATGGTAACCGCCACCCGAGGGGTGGGGTGAATGCCTCATGTCCGGGGCCCGATCTGTTCATAACGTCGACATCGACAGCGACGACGGGCTCGCTGACCGATCGACAGAAAGGAGTCGAGCGATGCGCAAGTACATCATCGAGCGGACGATCCCCGGGGCCGGCCAGATGGACGAGGCGGCACTCGCCGCCGTCGCCGCCGCGTCCAACAAGGTGCTGCGCGACCAGGGCACCGAGATCCAGTGGGTGCACAGCTACGTCAGCGACGACAAGATCACCTGTGTCTACCTGGCCGAGAACGAGGAACTGATCCGCGAGCACGGCCGCTGCGGCGGGTTCCCGGTGGACTCGGTCTCCGTCGTCTCGGCCGTGATCGACCCGACCACCGCGACGGTGACGGCATGAACCGTGCCGCGATCAGCCTGATCACCGGACTGGAGGACCCGGAGAAGGTGACTGTCGCGTTGCTGGTCGCCGTCGGGGCCGCCGAATCCGGCCGGGAGACGCTGATGTTCCTGACCAAGGAGGCCGTCCGGCTGGCCACCGAGGGCATCGCCATCGGAACGGCCTGCGAGGGCTGCCCGCCGATCGCCGAGCTGATGGCCCGGTACAAGGGAGCCGGCGGGCAGTTCCTGGTCTGCCCGATCTGCTTCAACTCGCGGCAACTGGCGGAGGCGACGCTGGTGTCCAACGCCCGAATGGGCGGCACCGTCCAGCTGTGGGAGTGGATCGGCGACGACCCGGTCACCACCTTCAGCTACTGAGCCCTTCCCTGACCGATCGGTCCTGAGTGGGTGCGGCGCAAAGGTGGCCGCGGATCCGCCCGATCACGCCCGGCGGCGGCTGGTCTCGGCCCCTTGCCGCGCGGACCGTCGAGGGGTCGCGTCCGCGGGTGCGGCGCCGTCACCAACCGAGTTCGCCGTCGTCTTCCTGGAATGTCCCGGTCGGGCCGTCCGGTCCGATGCTCGCCATGCTCGCCACGACGCGGGCGCTGACCGCGGCGGGGCGGCCGGGGTGGCTGCCCGGTTCGCCGCCGCCGAGTTCGGTGGCCGTGATGCCGGGTTCGACGGCGTTGAACTTCACCTCGGGCACCGCCTTGGCGTACTGCACGGTGAGCATCGACACGGCCGCCTTGCTGGAGCCGTACACGATCGCCGGGAAGCGGGAGGCCGGGCGGGACGGCTCGTGGGTCGCCCAGAACGAGCCGAGCGCGCTGGA
>JBDHZW010000058.1:0-22806 GCA_039812105.1 Nakamurella sp. | reverse complement strand
CATCCAGATCGAGACCAACGTGAACATCCGGTACGGCTACGACATCCGCGGTGAGATCGTCGGCGAGCAGGGCACGGTCAGCCTGGCCGAGTCCACCCCGATCATCGTGCGGCAGGGCGGGTCGTTCTCCGGCCGGGTCACCCAGGACTGGCGGGAGCGGTTCATCCGCGCCTACGACGTGGAGTTCGCCGAGTGGTTGGACGCCGTCAACGGCACCGGCGACTTCGGTCCGAGCAGCTGGGACGGCTACGCCGCCGCCGTCGTGTCCGACGCGGCGATCGAGGCACTGCACAGCGGTACACGGGTCGACGTGACCATGGCCGACAAGCCCGCCCTGTACCAGTAATCCACCCACTCAAGACGAAGGAACCCGGCAATGGCAACGATTCGGCTGACGGTCGCGCAGGCGGTGGTGCGTTTCCTGGCCCAGCAGTACAGCGAACGCGACGGTGTGCGGCAGCGGCTGGTGCCGGGCTGCTTCGGCATCTTCGGTCACGGCAACGTGGCCGGGGTGGGGCAGGCGCTGCTGCAGGCCGCCCGCACCGGTGAAGCCGACCTGCCGTACTACCTGGCCCGCAACGAGCAGGGCATGGTGCACGCGGCGGCCGGGTTCACCAAGGCCTGCAACCGCACCCAGGTGCTGGCCTGCACCGCATCCATCGGTCCGGGGTCGGCGAACATGCTGACCGGTGCCGCGCTGGCCACCACGAACCGGCTGCCGGTGCTGCTGTTGCCCAGCGACATCTTCGCCACCCGGGTCGGCAGCCCCGTCCTGCAGGAACTGGAACTCCCGTCCGGATACGATATCTCGGTCAACGACACGTTCCGCCCGATCTCCCGGTTCTTCGACCGGGTGTGGCGGCCCGAGCAGCTCCCCCAGGCGTTGCTGGGCGCGATGCGGGTGCTGACCGACCCGGCCGAGGCCGGCGCGGTCACCATCGCCCTGCCGCAGGACGTGCAGGCCGAGGCCTGGGACTGGCCGGAGGAGCTGTTCGCCGAAAGGGTCTGGCACATCGCCCGCCCGGTGCCGGAGAAGGCCGCGCTGGCCCGCGCCGTCGAGGCCATCCGGTCGGCGAAGCGTCCGCTGCTGGTCGCCGGCGGCGGCGTCATCTACAGCGAGGCCACCGAGGCGCTGCGGGCGTTCGCCGCGGCCAGCGGCATCCCGGTCGTCGACACCCACGCCGGCAAGGGCGCGGTGCGCTGGGACCACCCGCAGGCCGTCGGCGGCGTCGGGTCCACCGGCTCCCCGGTCGCCAACGCCCTCGCCGCGCAGGCCGATGTCGTCATCGGCATCGGCACCCGGTACAGCGACTTCACCACCGCCTCGCGGACCGCTTTCCAGCACCCGGACGTGCGGTTCGTCAACGTCAACGTCGGGTCCCTGGACGCGGCGAAGCACTCCGGGGTGATGCTGCTGGCCGACGCCCGGGAAGCGCTGGAGGCGCTCACCGCCGAGCTGGCCGGGTACCGGGTCGACGCCGGGTACATCGAGGCCTACGCGCAGCACCGGGACCGGTGGAACGCCGTCGTCGACGAGGCCTACCACCTGGACCACGGGCCGCTGCCCGCGCAGACCGAGGTGCTCGGCGCGTTGAACGAGACCGTCGGCCCGGACGCCACCATCGTGCAGGCCGCCGGGTCGATGCCCGGTGATCTGCAGATGCTGTGGCGGGCCGAGGATCCCAAGCAGTACCACGTGGAGTACGCGTTCTCCTGCATGGGGTACGAGATCGCCGGCGCGCTGGGCATCAAGATGGCCGCGCCCGAACGCGAGGTGTATTCGCTGGTCGGCGACGGCTCCTACCTGATGATGGCGCAGGAAATCGTCACCGCGGTGTCCGAGAACATCAAGCTGATCGTGATTCTCGTGCAGAATCACGGGTTCGCCTCGATCGGCGCGCTGTCCGAGTCGTTGGGGTCGCAGCGGTTCGGCACGAACTACCGGTTCCGCGACGACGAGTCGGGACAGTTGGACGGGGACGTCCTGCCGGTCGATCTGGCGGCCAATGCCGCGTCGCTGGGCGCCGACGTCATCCGGGTCAACGGCATCGAAGAGTTCCGCAAGGCCCTGGACGTGGCCCGGCAGGCCACCCGGACGACCGTCATCCACATCGACACCGACCCGCTGGCCCCGGTCCCGTCGTCGGAATCCTGGTGGGACGTCCCGGTCTCGCAGGTCTCCGAGCTGGCGAGCACCCGGGAGGCGTACGCGAGCTACCAGCAGCGCAAGGCCATCCAGCGCGCGTACCTCACGCCGACGCCGTGACCCGCCGCCCACCGCTGACCGGGTCGGTGATCGTCATGCCCAACGGCAGGCGGCTCCCGGACCCGGTCGGCGAGCATTGGGAGTGGCAGGTGCTGGCCGCCTGCCGCGGGATGGACGTCGAGCGGTTCTTCCACCCGCAGAACGAGTCCGGGCCGGCCCGCGACGAGCGGATCGCGGCGGCCAAACTGGTCTGCCAGGACTGTCCGGTGCTCGCGGAGTGCCGCACGCACGCGCTGACCACTCGGGAGCCGTACGGCGTCTGGGGTGGTCTGTCCGAGTCCGAGCGGGCCCGGATCCTGGGTGTGCGGTCGCTGCGCCACCCGGGTGCGCGGACGCGCCGCCCCAAGGCACGTCCCCGACCCGTCGGAGCGGGCCGGTTCGGCCTTGGCGGGACCGGCTGATTCAGGAACGGGTTCGGAGCAGGTCGATGTGCATAGCGGTCTGGGCGAGCGCGGAGTAGAGAAGGAAGCCGCGCATCCGCTCCCACCCGCCCGACCAGGTGAGAGCGGCCGCGACCCGGTAGACGGTGGCGTCCGGATCGGCCGCGAGCGCGGCGGCCACCTCGTCACTGCGGCGCCGATGGTGCGCGGCGGTCCGCTCGATCCGCTCGGCCAGCCCGGTGAACCGGTAGTGGTGACCGGGCAGGATCTCGTGATCGTCGAAACCGGCCACGCGGTCGAGGCTCTCGAGGTAGGCGGCGATCGGGTTCACGGTCGCCCGGCCGCCCAGACCGAGGCCCGGATAGATCGCCGGCAGCACGTGATCGCCGGTGAGCAAAAGCTTCTCGGCGGGCAGTCGAAGGCAGATGTGGCCGACGGTGTGGCCGGGTGTGTGCAGCGCCTCCAGCGCGAGGCCGGGGTGATTCAGCCGGTCGACGGTGCCCCGTACGACCACGTCCGGGGTCACCCGGCGATAGGCGCCGCGGGCGTGCCGCAGGGCGCGCACCTCGTCCCACCGGTCGGCCGGCACACCCCAGGCGGCGGGGTCGACGTCCCGGAAGTCGGCCAGCTCGGCAACGGCCTGCGCCTCGAGTTCGTGCAGCACGATCGGCGCCCCGGTCTCCTGCCGCAGCCGGGGGGCCATGGCCAGGTGGTCCGGGTGCAGGTGGGTGACGACGATCGACCCCACCGGGCCGCCGACGTCATGCAGGGCGGCCCGCAGGGTGGCCAGGTTCGCGTCCGTGTCCCAGCCCGGGTCGACGACATGCACCCGGCCGTCGTCATCGGCCAGCAGGTAGGTCAGCGTGTACTTCAGGCGGGGCTGCTCTCCGGGCATCGCCGTGCCGACCGCCCACACCCGGTCCCGGATCCGTTCGAGAGGCGGCACGGTGCCGTCGTCCGTGGCCTGGCGCTGGGCCGGGCTGGTCGCGGTGATCACCCGGCTGAGCCTGCCACCCCCGGCCGGCCGGGCCGTGACTCCCCCGCCCCGAGGCTGCCGCGGCCGCCGCCGCCAGGCTGATCAACTCGGCACAACGCGCCTGATTTGCCGGGTTTCCTGCCGAAATGATCAGCCCGGTCGTCGCCCGTCAGACCGTCATCGCGCACCGTGGCGAACCGATCGCGTCGGCCGCCCGGGCCACGATGGCGCGCATAGCCCGTTCCGCGGCGTCCGGATCGCCCGCCTGGATCGCCGACGCCACCAGGCCGTGCCGTTGGATGGCCTGCGGGTCGACCTCGGCCGGCATCAGCGCCGGCCGGGGGCGGCCGGCCATCCCTTCGGTGACCAGCTCGAGGAGCCCGGCCAGCATCGGATTGCCGGAGGCGCGGAGCAGCACCCGATGGAACTCGGCGTGGTGGGCCAGATAGTCGTCGTCTGCGGCCCGCCGCGCCGTCGTCGACATGCCGATCACCGCTCGGGTCAGCGCCCCGCAATCGGCCGGGGTGGCCCGGACGGCGGCCAGCCGGGCCGCCAGGGGCTCGACGCCGGACCGCAGTTCGGCAATCTGCTTCAGTTGGACCAGCCGATCCCGGCCGGCCAACTGCCAGCGGATGATGCTGGGGTCGAACGGGTTCCAGCTGTCCGGGCCGAGCACGGTGATTCCCAGCCGGCGCCGGACGGCGAGCAGGCCCATCGATTCGAGCACCCGCACCGCCTCCCGGATCACCGTCCGGGAGACACCCAACTGTTCCGCCGCCCGCTCCGTGCTGATCCGCGAACCGGCGGCCCGCTCACCGGAGACGATCTCCCGGCCCCACCGATGCACGACCCGATCGTGCAGCTGTCCGGTCGTCATGTCAGTCGACGGGAAAGCCCTTGGCGGCCAACACGTCGGCCAGCCCACTGACCTCGATGGGCGTCCGGCCGGCCTTGTACTGCTCGATGTAGCCCTGCTCGGCCTCCTCCCGCGCCTGCGATCGCTCGACCGCATACGCCAGGTCGTCCCGGCGGACCACGACGACCCCGTCGGAGTCGCCCCGGACCACGTCGCCGGGATGCACGATCTCGCCGCCGATCAGGATCGGCTCGTTGATCGGCCCGATCGTTTCCTTGACGGTGCCCTTGATGCTGACACTGCGCGAGAACACCGGCAGGCCGAGGCGTCTGATCTCGGCCGTGTCCCGGACTCCGGTGTCGGTGACCAGCCCGGCGATACCGCGGGCCACGCAGGCGTTGGCCAGCACGTCGCCGAACGAGCCGGTCTCGGTGTAGTTGCCGGCAGAGACGACGATGACGTCGCCGGGCTGGGCGTAGGAGATCGCCACCTGCAGCATGATGTTGTCCCGCGGCGCGCAGACGACGGTGAAAGCCGGTCCGCAGAAGGACATCTCGCGATCGATCGGCTTGATCGCCGAATCCAGGGCGCCGAGCCGGCCCTGTGCCTCGTGGATGGTCGCAGCGGAGAACTTGCGGAGCTGATCGATCAGGGCGACGTCGGGTCGGTCGACGTCCAGGGTGACGGGCATGGCGGTCCTTTCCAGGCTGGCGTTTCGGGGTCGCGCGGATGAAGCTGCACGGAATGTGACGGGTGGGACTGAAGTTGCCGATTTCATCCGCGCCGGCGTAGTTGATCCGCGCGGGGAGGGGCGGGCGGGACGAAGGGGTCGGGGCGGGACAGGTCAGGTGAGGGCGGTCAGGGCGTCGGCGATGCGGTCGCCGGCGCGTTCGAGCACGTCGGTGGAGGTGGCGAAGGAGATGCGGAAGTACGGGGAAGCACCGTAGGCGGCGCCCTGGATGGCGGCCACCCCGGCGTGCTCGAGCAGATACAGCACGACGTCCGCGTCGGTCCGCAAGGTCTGCCCGCCGGGGGTCACCGCGCCGATCGCGCCGGCGCAGTTCACCCATAGATAGAACGCGCCCTGCGGAGGCGTGCACCGCAGCCCCGGCACGTCGTTGAGCAGCTTGACAACGAGATCCCTTCGTTCCCGGTAGATGTCGACCATCTCGCCGATGACGGACTGGTCGCCGGTCAGCGCTGCGACCGCCGCCGCCTGGCTGATCGAGGAGGGGCATGAGCTGCTGTGCGACTGCAGGGTGTTGATCGCGGTGATCAGCCAGGCCGGGCCGACCCCGTAGCCCAGCCGCCAGCCGGTCATCGCGTAGCTCTTGGACACCCCGTTGACGGTCAGCACCCGGTCCCGCAGATCCGGCGCGACGGTCAGCAGAGTTGCCGGCGGGGTTGCGTCGTACCAGATCTCGTCGTAGATTTCGTCGACCAGCACCAGCACGTCCGGATGCCGGCGCAACACGAGAGCCAACGCGCGGAGTTCGTCGGCCGTGTAGGCGGCACCGGTCGGGTTGGCCGGCGCGTTGAGGATCACCCACCGGGTCCGCTCGGTGATCGCCGGCGACAAGGCGGCCGGGGTCAGCTTGAACCCGTCACCCTCGCCGCAGTCCACCACGACCGGGGTGCCGTCGTTGGCCCGCACCATGTCCGGATACGACACCCAGTAGGGGGCGGGCACGATCACCTCGGTGCCGGCGTTGACGGTGGCGGTCAGCGCCAGGAAGATGACCTGCTTGGCGCCGCCGCCGACGGCGATTTCCTTGTCGCCGTAATCCAACCCGTCCCGCCGCAGATATCGGTCGGCGACCGCCCGGCGCAGCGCCGGCGTCCCGTTGACCGGGGTGTACTTGGTGTCGCCGGCCAGGATGGCAGCGATGGCGGCCTGCTTGACCGCGTCCGGGGTGTCGAGATCGGGCTCGCCCACGGTGAGGTCGAGGATGTCCCGGCCGGCCGCCCGGAGTTCCTTGGCCCGGGCGGCGGCGGTAGTGCTGGGCGACGGTTGGATGCGGGTAACGCGATCGGCCACGGTCGTCATGGTTCTGTTCTCCAAACGGGTTCAGGGCGCGGTGCGGCCGCGGTGGAAGTCGATGCCGCCGACCACCTGGAAGGTGGGCAGGATCTCGATGCTGCTGACGTTCACGTGCACCGGGGTGCCGATGGCGTACTCGATGGCGTCGGCGATGTCGCTGGGCTGCAACGAGTCGTACTCGGCGTAGAAGTCCCGGTAGGCCTGCTCCATGTCGCCGGTGAGCCGTCCGAAGATCTCGGTTTCCACCCGCCCGGGCCGGATCTCGGTGACCCGGACCCGCTTGCCGAAGGCGTCCATCCGCAGCTGCCGGGTGGCCTTGTGCACCGCCGCCTTGGTCGCGTGGTAGATGGTGTTGCCGGGGATGTTGTGCACCGCGGCGATCGAGCTGACGTTGAAGATGTGCCCACGGTCGCGCTCCACCATGCCCGGCATCACCAGCCGCAGCAGGTGCAGCACGGCGCCGACGTTGACCGCCAGCTGCTCGTCGATCGCCCACTCGTCGGCGGACAGGATGTTGCCGGACCGGGAAACGCCGGCGTTGTTCACCAGCACATCGATCGGCAGCCCGGCGACGGCCTCGGTGAGAGCGGCGGTGTCCGTGACGTCGACGGCGTGCGGGACGGCGCCGGTCCGTTCGGCGAGCTCGTCCAGCGCGGCGGCGTTGCGGGCGATCGCATGCACCCGCAGGCCGTGCTTGGTCAGCCGCTCGACGACGGCGGCGCCGATGCCGGTGGAGGCGCCGGTGACCAGGGCAGTGCGGTAGTCGGTGAACGTCATGGGATCTCGTCCTTTCAGGTCGGTCAGCGCAAGACTCAGAAGTCGCGCAGAGGCTCCTGCGAGCGGTCGGTGATGGTCAGCACGGCAAGCAGGGTGCCGATGGCGGTGACCACGGCGTAGAAGGCGGGCATGTAGACGTTGCCGGTTTCCGCGATCAGCCAGGTCATCAGCAGCGGGGCGGTGCCGCCGAAGATCGCCGACGACACGCTATAGCCCAGACCGTAGGCGGAGTAACGGATCCGGGTCGGGAACAGTTCGACGATGGCGATGTGGATGACCCCGGTGTGCCCGGCGAACACCACCGCCATGATGCAGGCGCCGAGGATGGCCAGTCCCATGTTGCCGGAGAAGATCAGCGCGTAGCAGGGTACCGCGACGATCGCCATGCCGACGGCCGCGCCGGCCAGCACCTTCTTGCGGCCGATCCGGTCGGACAACCGCCCGGCCAGCGGGATGGCGACGCAGATGGCGACCAGACTGACCGCGGTGACCAGCAGCGAGTTGGCGGCGGTGAAGCCGACCTTGTCGCCCTTGAGCAGGGTGGGCATGTAGCTGAACAGCACGTAGTACCCGGAGCCGTTCATCAGCGGGATGATGAACGCCAGCAGCAGCGCCTTTCGGTGCGCCGAGGTCGAGAACGCCTCGCGGATCGGGTTCTTCGACAGGCCGCCCTCTTCCTTGAGTTTGAGGAAGTGCGGGGTGTCGGTGACGTGCTTGCGGATCCACCAGCCGATGAAGCCCATCGGAATGGCGATCAGGAACGGGATCCGCCAGGCCCAGGAGGTGATGGTGTCGGCGGGCACCGCGGCGTACAGGAAGTAGCCGACCAGCGAGCCGGTGAGCAGCGCGGCGAACGAGGCGATCTGGGCGAAGCTGGTGTACAGGCCGCGCTTGCCCTCGGGTGCGTGCTCGGCCAGGAACGTCATCGCGCCGGCCGCCTCCCCGCCGACCGAGAAGCCCTGGGCCAGCCGGAGCAGGAAGAGCAGGATCGGTGCGGCGATGCCGATGGCCGCGTAGGTGGGCAGCAACCCGATGCCGGCGGTTGCCACCGAGATCAGCAGGATGACGAAGACCAGCAGCTTCTGCCGGCCGATCCGGTCGCCGAGGATGCCGCAGACGACGGCGCCGAGCGGCCGGACGAAGAACGAGATGGCGTAGCCGGCGAACACCAGCAGCAGCGCGTCGGTCGGCTTGGCCACGCCGAAGAACACCACGGCCAGTGTGGTGGCCATGAAGGCGAAGATGCCGTTGTCGTACAGCTCGACGAACACGCCGACGCAGCCGGCGAGGGTGACTCGCCGGGCGGCCCGCGAGTCGATCACGGGAACGCCCGCAGACTCCTTGGCGATCATGCTCATGCTTCCTCCGCGAGGGGCAGGCGGCGACCACGAGGTCGGCGCGCTGCCGATGAACCTCAGGCCTACCAGGGTGGATGGGGTGGTGTCACGGGTCGCAGGACGACCCGGTCAGGCACCTCGACGCAGCGTCGGGACCTGCGGATAGAGATCGGTGGTACGGCGGGCGAGGGTGGCAATGACGGCCGCCTGCCGCCGCTGGGCGGCGACGGCCTGATCCAGGGTCTCCCGGCGGAACCGGACCCGGTGGCCGGGTCGGGCCTGTCCCAGGGTGTCCAGGCTGGTGGTGCTGACCACGGCCAGCACCGGGTAGCCGGCGGTGACGCCGCGACCGCGGTGCAGCGCCAGCAGTTCGCCGGGGGCCGGCACCTCGACGGCGCCGACCGGGACGCCGCGGGACAGCACCTCCGCCTGGTTCGTGCGGGCCGGGGTGGGGCCGGCCAGGCGCAGGCCGACGTGGTTGCTCTGCGGGGTGATCGTGTACTCCTGGCCGAGCAACCGCGGCCAGGGGTCGGCGAACTCGGCGGCGTCCGGCCCGTCGGTGACGCCGACGACGGCGTCCGGCGAGATCAGCGGGACCGGCACCGTCAGGTACTCGGCCGGCACGAACGGGCCGAACCGGTAGCCGCGGATCGGATGCGGGCGCGGCCCGTCGATCTCGACGAGGTCGCCGGCGGCCAGGGACCGGCCGAAGCCGAGGATGGAGTCGGGGGCCACGCTGCCGGCCAGCGCCGGAACCCGCAGCTCGCCCTGCACGGCCAGGTAGGCGCGAACACCGGTGCGGATGCGCCGGACGGCGACGGTCTGCCCGGCCCGGACCAGCAGCGGCTGCCACTGCGGCATCGGCTGACCGTTCACGGTCACCTCGGCGGGAGCCCCGGTGACCGCGACGATGCCGTCCCGGGAGGCGGTGGCGGCGAAGTCGAGCAGGGTGATCTCGACCAGCGACGCGTCCGGACGGGAGCCGACCAGCACGTTGGCGACCGACGCCGAGTACCGGTCGGCGGCACCGTTGACCGGCAGCCCGAAGCGGGACCGGCCGCGGCGGCCGAGGTCCTGGACGGTGGCGAAACCGCCCTGCAGCACGGTGAGCGCGCCGGTCATGATCGGGCCTCCGGACTCGGGGTGAGGGGCCGGCCGGCGAACTCGGCCCAGCGGGACTCGGGGATGGCTACGAACCGGATGGCGTCGCCCGGCCGGTAGGCCACGAATGGGTCGGCGGTCAGGTCGAGCAGGGTCAGCGGGGTGCGGCCGATGATCTGCCAGCCGCCGGGCGAGGCGGCCGGCGCGATGCCGACCTGCTCGCCGGCGACCGACACCGCGCCGGCCGGGGCCTTGGCGCGCGGCGTGCGCAGCCGCGGGATCGGCCGGCCGAACGCGGGACCGTCCATCATCGGCGAGCCGGCCGGCGCGCCCAGGCAGCGGATCGTCAGCGGGTGGGCGGTGTGCCGGGCGATCACGTCCTCGGCCGGCAGTCCCAGATGCTCGGCGACGAAGTCCAGGTCGGGTCCGTGGTCGCCGCCGTAGACGACCGGCACGTCGAAGGTTCGTCCGGCGGCCGGCGTCGGTGGGGCGAGCCGCAGATCCTCGGCGACCCGGGCCACGATGGCGGTGACCGTCCGGTGGTCGGTGTGCACGGCGTCGAACTCGACCAGCACCGATTCGTAAGTGGGTACCACCCCGTACACACCGGCGATGTCGGACCCGGTGAGCACGTCAGCCAGGTGGTGCACCGCCCGCCAGCGAGACTCGGCGTCGGCGCCGGTCGCGGTCACCCGGACCGCGGCGTCGCCGCAGTCGGCAACCTGCAACACGGGCTGCTCAACGGCGGCGGTCATGCGGTCACCGCCAGCGCACCGCGAAGCGGTGCGATGCCAACACCGGCGGCGGTCAGCTCGGCGCGGATCCGGCGGGCCAGCTCGATCGCGGCCGGGTTGTCCCCGTGCAGCAGCACGGTGTCGCACTCGACCGGGATCGGTGAGCCGGCGACGGAGATGATCTCGCCGTCGACGACCATCCGGACGGTGCGTTCGGCGATCTCGCCCGGGTCGTGCAGGACGGCGCCGGGTTCGGACCGCGGCACCAGGGTGCCGTCGGGCCGGTAGGCGCGGTCGGCGATGCCGACGATGCCGACCGGCAAGCCCCGGTCGCGGGCCGCGCTGGCCAGCTCGCCGTCCTGGGCCAGCACGATCAGCCGGTGCTCGGCGGTGCTCAGGGCCAGGGCGGCGTCGGCCACCGCGGCGGCGTAGTCGGCACGGGTGGCGACCAGGTTGCCCAGCCGGCCGTGCGGAGCGACGTGCTCGACGCGGGTGCCGTGGGTGGTGGCGAACGCCTGCAGCGCGCCGACCTGGTACAGCACGTCGGTGCGGACCTCGTCGGCGGTCAGGTCCATCGCCCGCCGCCCGAAGCCGTTCAGGTCGGGGAAGCTGGGGTGGGCGCCGACCGACACGCCGCGCTGCACACAGGCGGTCACTGTGGCGTCCATGATGCGGGGGTCGCCGGCGTGGAATCCGCAGGCGATGTTGGCCGAGGTGAGGATGTCCAGCAGTGCGTCGTCGTCGCCCATCCGGTAGGCGCCGAAGCCCTCGCCGAGGTCCGCCACCAGATCGACGGTGCGTGTCATATCGGGCCTCCAGGTTCGTCTTCGATGAGCGATCGCGCCGGCCGCCCGGCATGGGCGGCGAGCAGGCGCACGAAACAGACCCACGAAACCCGTTGTGGCGCCTCGATCGTCGGCATGACGATCGCTTCGGTGGCGTCCTTCCGGCCTTCCCGGGGAGAACCGCTGTGGTGATACGCAAACGCTAGAGCCGGCCGAAGCGGCTGACAAATACCTGATTCTTGTGACGTGATCGCCGCCACCGATGGACCGATCGGCGACAATCGTTCGTCGGGGAGCCGACTGGTGCCGACTGGACGGGGAAGCGCATGGACACGCGGCGGCTGGAGTCGTTCGTCAAGATCGTCGATGTCGGCAGCATCACCCGGGCGGCGGACATCCTGCACATCGCCCAGCCCGCGCTGAGCCAGCAGGTGTCGGCATTGGAGACCTCGCTCAAGTGCAAGCTGCTCAACCGGAGCAAGCAGGGCGTGGTGCCGACCGCGGCCGGCCGCGCGCTCTACCAGCACGCCCAGGTGATCCTGCGGCAGGTGGACCTGGCGACCGCGGCGGTGGCGGTCAGCGGGCGGGCCCCGGCCGGCCGGGTGACGGTCGGGCTGGCCCCGCTGACCAGCGGATCCGCGCTGGCCCTGCCGCTGCTGCGGCAGGTTCGGCGGCAGTACCCGGACATCGTGCTGTACGTGAACCAGCACTTCGGCGGGGTGCTCAGCGAGGCGATCATGACCGGCCGGATGGACATGGCCTACATCTACGACACCGGGCCGCGGCGGGGTGTGGAGCTCCAGCCGGCGACCACCGAGCAGCTGTTCGTCGTCGGGACCGGCGAGTTGGGCGATCCGGTCGCGGGGACGGTGACGCTGGCCGGCCTGCGGACGGTGCCGCTGCTGCTGCCGGTGCCGATCCACACCGTCCGGCAGGCGGTGGACAAGGCGTTCGCCCAGCTCGACGCGGCCCCGCTGGTGGTGGCCGAGCTGGATTCGGTGGTGATCATGCTGCAGGCAGTACGCGAGGGCCTGGGCAGCGCGATCCTGCCCGGCTCCGCCCGCCGGTTCTTCGACCTCAGCGGCCTGGCGGTGCGCCGGATCGTCGAGCCGGACCTCGCGCTGACCGTGTCGATCTGCGTGTCCGAGCATCAGCCGCTGTCCGAACCCGCGCTGGCCGTGCACGGGATCCTGCTGGAGCTGATCGGCGACTTCGAGCGCGGCGAACCCTAGCCCCCGGAACCGCTGTTGATCATGCAGGACACGCCCCGATCCAGGGAGGCATAAGGGCGTGTCCTGCATGATCAACTTCAGGTGAGGCGCTCGATCCGGACCGGGCCACCCGTCCGCACGGATTCCGCGGCGGCCAGGGCGATCTCCAGCGCCGCCCGGGCGTCGGCGCCGTCGACCGGCGCCGCAGTGGAGGCCCGGACCGCGTGAACGAACGCGGCCAGCTCGGCGACGTAGGCGCCGGACAGCAGCTCCTGGTCGCTGCGCACGGTCTCGGCCGACACCCCGCCGGTGCCGGAGAACACCATGCCGGTGCGCCGGCCGTCGCCCATGGTCGCCATCCCGCCGGACCCGAAGACCTCTCCCCGGACGTCGTACCCGTAGGCCGCCTGGAAGCATGCCTCGGCGGTGCCGACCGCACCGTTGTCGAAACGCACCAGCACGACGGCGGTGTCGAGCAGGCCGCGGTCCTTCCACTCCGGTTCGACCAGCGCGGTGGCGGTCGCGTACACCTCGACCGCGCGGGCGCCCGGGTTCAGGAAGCGCAGCGCGTCGAAGTCGTGGATCAGCGTCTCCAGGAAGATCGTGTTCGGCGCCACCCGGGCCGGGTCGAACCCGCCGGGGTCGCGGGTCACCGACCGCAGCAGCCGTGGATTGCTCAGCCGTCCGTCGTCCAACAGCGCGCGGGCGGCCGCCCAGTCGGGGGCGAACCGGCGGTTGAACCCGACTTGCAGCACCACCCCGGCGGCGTCAGCCGCGGCGATCGCCCGGTCGGCGTCGGCCAGGGTCAGGGCCATCGGCTTCTCGCAGAACACCCCCTTGCCGGCGGCCGCGGCGGCCACCACCAGGTCGGCGTGGAACCGGGCTGGGGCCGCGATCACCACCGCGTCGATGTCCGAGTCGGCGAACACCTCTGCCGGATCGGTGGCGAACGCCGGGACGCCGAGCCGGCCGGCCAACGCCTCCGCCGCACCCGGCGCCGGGTCGGCCACCGCGGCCAGCGTCGCGCCGGGCAGCCGGCGGGCCAACGTCTCGCCGTGGAACGAGCCCATCCGTCCGGATCCGATCAGCGCCACCCGCACCGGACCCCGCTGCACCTGCGTCATGTCGCTCCTCCTCGAAGCTGTGATTCTAGAACGTTCTAGGAATGAGCCGAGCCTACGAGCGGCTCCCGCGATTGTCAAGACAAACTCTGCGGCCCCCCTTTCGGTGTTGATCATGGCGTTCTGCTCGCGACACACCGAGGTTGTCCGCGACACGCCGAGCCGCGCGGTGCAGAGCCCCATGATCAACGCGAGTTGGGGCGGGACGAGGAGTCAGCCTGGCGCGGGTCCGGTGGTGCCCCGGACATGCAGCCGCGGCTCCACCAGCAGGTCGGCGCGGTCGGTCACGCCTTCGTCGAGCCGGGCGAGCACCCGGCCGACGGCGAGCCGGGCCAGCTCGGCCGGGTGCTGACCGACCGTGGTCAGGTTGACGTAGGAGATCCGGGACAGCCGGCTGTCGTCGTACCCGACGATCGAGAACTGCCTCGGCACATCGACTCCGGCCCGCACGAGGGTCTCCAGCAGGCCGGTCGCGCAGCGGTCGTTGAAGGCGATCGCGGCGCTGACCGCGCCGTGCCGGGCGAGCAGGTCGGCGGCGGCAGCCACGCCGTCCTCCTCGACCGGCCCGCCGGGCAGCACCACCGGCTCGACCGCCCGGGTCCGCTGCGCGGCCAGTTCGAATGCGCGCAGCCGCTCCCGTCCACCCGGCGTGCGGCCGCCGTCCAGGTAGGCGATCCGCCGGTGGCCGAGGCCGACCAGGTGGGCCACCGCCAGTTGCATGCCGGCCCCATCGTCCACCCGCACGCAGTCGACACTCGGTGAGCGGACCGAACGGGCCACCACGACGATCGGCTGCCGGGCTGCGATCTCGGTGAGCCGAGCGGTGGTGGCCCGCGGGCCGAGCAGGATCAGCGCCTCGCACCGGTCGTCCTGCAGGGAGGTGATCGCTCGCGCCTCGGCGCGGCCGGGCGCGATGCCGGACAGCGTGACGCCGTAGCCGGCCGGCTCGGCGGCGGCGTAGATGCCCTCGATCACGTCGCCGTGAAAGGCCTGCTGCACCTCGAAGGTCACGCCGATCAGCCGGGATCGGCTCTGCCGCAACAGCTTGGCTCGCCGGTCGGGACGGTAGCCGAGCTCGTTCGCGATCGCCTTCACCCGCGCCCGGGTCGCCTCGCTGGCCCCCGGAGCATCGCGCATGACGATGGACGCCAGCGCCACCGAGACGCCGGCCGCGGCGGCCAGGTCGGTCAGCGTCGGTCGTCGCCCCGGATCCACCACTCCCGGCTCCCTTCGTCCACGACGACTAGAACGTTAGAGGATCCGGTGCCATTTGTCTTGACAACGTGTCCGCAATGTTCGTACGATCCCCGCGAAGACTATAACGTTCTAGAGGGAGTTGAGAGCAATGCCCGGATCCGTGGACGGGGCCGACTACCGGCTGGCCGCGTCGGCCGAGATGCTTTTCGTCGACCGGCCTTTCCTGGACCGGGTCGAACGGATCGCCGACGCCGGCTTCCTGGTGGAGATCTGGGACTGGACGGCCAAGGACATCGACGCGCTGGCCGCGTCCGGCGCGCCGATCGTGTCGATGACCGGCTACATCAGCGGCAACCTGACCCAGCCGGACGGGATCGCCGAGCTACTGGACACCGCCGCCCGGTCGCTGGACATCGCCGAGCGCCTGGGCTGCCCGGCCCTGAACCTGCACGGCACCGGCTTGGACGGCAAGGGCCTGCCGGTGCGGCCCGTCGAGCTGGTCACCGGCCCGGAATGGGTGGCCGCGGTGCGCACCCTGGAGCAGATCGCCGCCCTGGGCGAACGGGCCGGCCGGGTGTTCCACCTGGAGAACCTGAACACCGCGGTCGACCACCCCGGCACGCCGTTCGCGCGGGCCGCGGACACGCTGGCGCTGGTCGAGGCGGTCGGCAGCCCGCACCTGAAGATGAACCTGGACCTCTACCACGCGCAGATCGGCGAGGGGAACCTGATCGAACTCGTCCGGCGGGCGGGCCACGCGATCGGCGAGATCCAGGTCGCCGACGTGCCGGGCCGGTGCGAGCCGGGCACGGGCGAGATCAACTACTCCGCCGTCGCCCGGGCGTTGCGGGAGATGGGGTACGACGGCGTGGTCGGCCTGGAGGGGTGGGCGTCCGGCGATCCGCGGGCCGCCCTCGACGCGTTCCGGGCGGCCTTCACTCCGTGACCTGACCACCCGGGCCGATCGTCACCCCCGGGTCGCCCCTTCGGTGTTGCCCGACGTGTAGGTCGCCCCCTCGACCGGCACCCCGTCGGGGGTCTGTGCGAGCACGTCCGGATCGCTGAACGAGATCGGCAGGGACTCGGTGTACCAGTCGGCCGGCACCGACTTCTCCACCTGGAAGTGCAGATGCGGCACGCAGCCGGTCATCCCGGTCCTGCCGGACCAGCCGAGCCGTTCCCCCGCCGTCACCGACCCGCCGGTCTTCGCCGCCTGCTCGATGACCGGGTCGACCGCGCTCAGGTGCAGGTACAGCGCCGACGTCCCGTCGCCGTGCTCGATGAGCACGAGATTGGCCTGGTTGCCCATGTTCTCGTTGACCAGGTAGCCGGCCGGGGCGGACTGGACGGGGCTGACCCCGCCGCAATGGTCGGCGCTCCAGCTGCCGACCACCAGCCGGACGGTGCCGGCCCGGGCGGCCAGCACCGGCGTGCCCTCGGGCAGCTCGAAATCCCAGGCATAGTGCCCGTCCTCGTCCTGGTGCGACCCGCACCCGGAGGTGCAACCGCCGACCGGGTCGGTCAGGAACGGACCCTGCATCACCCGGAACGACTGGCCGGCCACCCAAGGCAGCAGGTAACCCGGAGCGGCCGCTTCGGCGGCGCAGGAGACGAGCGCGCCGGCCAGGAGCGCGCCCGCGAGGGCGGCTCCCAGCCGGCGCCGAAATCGCGGCACGGTCAGGCGTACAGGGCGGGCTTGTCGATCAGCTCGACCGCGATCCGCTCGCCGGTGTGCAAGGCCTCGACGGCCGCGTCGGACACCACCGCGGCCGCGTAGCCGTCCCAGCTGCTGGGACCGAAGGTTCCGTCGTCGCGCACCGCGTCGATCCATTCCTGGAACTCGACGTCGTAGGCGGCGATGAACCGCTCGCGCCAGTCCTCGGGCACCCGGTCGGCCACCTGATTGTTCCGGCGGACGCTGATGGGGCCGCCGGCGCCGAGCGAGGCGGTGCCGGTCTCGCCGACCACCTCGCCGCGGATGTCGTAGCCGTACCGGATGTTCACGTTCGTCTCGATGTCGACCAATGCCCCGCCGGCCATCTCCAGCAGGATGAACAGCGGGTCCTCCAGGTCGCCGCCCAGGCTGTTCTTGCGCGGCTTGAACACCCGCGCGCCGACCACCTCGTCACCGAGAAGCCAGCGCACCACGTCGATGTCGTGGACCGCGGTATCGGTGATCGCCATCTCCCGGGTGTAGTGGCCGGGCACGCTCGGGTTGCGGTGGGTGGAGTGCAGCATGGTCGGGGCGCCGATGTCGCCGGAGTCGACGACCGCCTTGAGGGCGCGGTAGGCGGCGTCGTATCGGCGCATGTAGCCGACCTGCACCAGGCGCTTGCCGTGGGCGACCTCGGCGTCGATGATCCGCCGGCAGGCCTCCTGGGTGGTGGCCAGCGGTTTCTCGCAGAAGACCGGCTTGCCGGCCTCGATCGCGGCCAGCACGTACTCCTCGTGGGTCGGCCCCCAGGAGCAGACGACGATCGCGTCGACGGCGTCGTCGTTGATCAGTTCCTGACCGGTGGAGTGCGCGGTCGCGCCACCCGGCACCGTGTCCGCGACCTGCTTGGCCGCGTCCAGGTTGACGTCCGTCACCGCGGTGACCGCGGCGCCGGCGAGAACGGTGGTCAGACGGCGGATGTGGTCCTTGCCGATCATCCCGACGCCGATGACGCCGACATTGACTGTCACGAACTCGATTCCCTTCCTATCCAAGAAACGATCATGGGCTTGCGGCCGCTTTCGGCCGTCCGAAAGGGCCGCAAGCCCATGATCGACTGCGAATGGGGTCAGCGCTGGGTGGACTGCAGCTCGTGCGAGAGCTCGGCGAGTTCGCGGCCGCCGGCCATCTCGGCGGTCAGCTCCTCGAGAGTGACCTCGTTGCGGTGCTTGTCCAGCACCCGCTGGCCGAGCTTGAGAATGATGAAGTGGTTGCCGACCAGGTAGGCGTGGTGCGGGTTGTGGGTGATGAACACGACGCCCAGGCCGGCGTCGCGGGCGGCGGCGGTGTACTTGAGCACCACACCGGACTGCTTGACGCCCAGCGCGGCGGTCGGCTCGTCCAGGATCAGCACCCGGGCCCCGAAGTACACGGCCCGGGCGATGGCCACACACTGCCGCTGGCCGCCGGACAGGGTGCCGATCGGCTGGTTGATGTCCTTGACGGTGATGCCCATCTTCTTCAGCTCGCTGTCGGCGATCTCCCGCATCTCCTTGATCTTCAAGGGAGCCAGCGGGTAATTGCCGGCGCGCAGCTCGGAGCCGAGGAAGAAGTTGCGCCACACTTCCATCAGGCCGACCACGGCCAGGTCCTGGTACACGGTCGCAATGCCGTGGTCCAGGGCCTCGCGGGGGGAGCCGAACTTGACCTCCTTGCCGTCGACCTTCAGGGTGCCCTCGCTGTGCGGGTGCAGCCCGGCCATGATCTTGATCAGGGTGGACTTGCCGGCGCCGTTGTCGCCCAGCACGCAGGTCACCTCGCCCGCGTTGACCTCCAGGTTGATCCCGGACAGCGCCCGGATCGCCCCGTAGGTCTTGCCCACGTCGGTCATCTGGATCAGCGGCTCCCCCTTGCTCAGGGTCGGGTCCGCGTGTTCCTGCAGGGTGTCGGTCATGGTGTCAGGCCTTCCGGGTGCTGGCGAGCTTCTTGACGTACATGTTCACCGCGACCGCGAGCAGCAGCATGACGCCCAGGAACGCCTTGAACCAGTTCGGGTCCCAGCCGGCGTAGACGATGCCCTGGGTGACCATGCCGAAGATCAGGGCGCCGATGGCGGTGCCGATCGCGGAGCCGAAACCACCGGTCAGCAGGGTGCCGCCGACGACCGCCGCGATGATGTAGATGAATTCCTGGCCCACGCCCTGACCGGCCTGCAGGGTGTTGAACGCGAACAGCAAGTGCATGCCGTAGAACCAGGTCAGGAAGCCCACGCCCATGAACATGCCGATCTTCACCCGGTTGACCGGCACGCCGACCGCCCGGGCGGACGCGGCGTTGCCGCCGACCGCAAAGATCCAGTTGCCGATCCGGGTCCGGGTCAGCATCCACTGCGCGATGATCACGAACAGGATCCACCACAGGACGGTGATCTTGATGCCGACCCCGCCGATGGTGATGGTCGAGGCGAAGATCGCCTGCAGGGCGGAGAACCCGTCCATGTTCGAGATGTTCGGGGTGGCCACCGACCCGGTGAGCAGCTTGGTCACGCCCAGGTTCAGGCCCTGCAGGATGAAGAACGTGCCCAACGTGATCAGGAACGATGGAATGCCGGTGCGCTGCACCAGGTATCCGTTGATGAAGCCGACGATCTGGCCCAGGATCAGCGCGGCGATCACGCCGACCCACAGGTTCAGGTTCATGTAGTAGCACAGCAACGCCGCGGTCAGACCGTAGGTTGTGGACGCGACACCGGCCGACAGGTCGAACTCGCCACCGATCATCAGCACGCCGACCGCGACCGCGACAACGCCCACCACCGAGGACGCGTACAGCACCGTGGACAGCGACTCCAGGGACCGGAACGGGGGCGCCACGATGAAGAAGAACAGGTAGATGACGACGGCGGCCAGGAAGGCGCCGATCTCCGGCCGACCCAGCGCACGGGTCATCAACGACGGAGTCGTCTTCGCCGGGGTGGCCGCGCCGCCGGAAGAGGCCGGCCCTGACGAACCCGCAGTAGATTTCACAGATTGACTCATGACAACTCCCTCGTCGGAGTGCCCGGGCCGGGACGCTCGACGCGTCCTCGGCCCGGGCAGGTAATCAGCGGGTGCCGTTCTCGGCGTAGGTGAGAATGGCGTCGATGTTGTCGGCGTCCACGAAGGACGGACCGGTGAGGACGGGCAGACCGCCGCCCAGCACGTTGCGGTTGGTCAGGTACAGCCACAACGAGTCCACGGCCTCGTAGCCCTGCAGGTACGGCTGCTGATCGACGGAGAACTCGATCTTGCCGTCCTTGATGTTCTTGGCGACGTCGGCGTTCAGGTCGAAGGTGACGATCTTGGCGTTGCTGTTGGCGCCGGAGACGGACTGCAACGTGTCCAGCGCGATGGGCGCACCCAGGGTCACGACGTAGTCGATCGACGGATCCTGCTGCAGCTTGGCCTGGATGGTGGCGGTCACCGAACCGTCGTTGGTGCCGTCGACCTGCAGGTTCTCGGTGCCCGGGGCCTTGTCCTTCACGCCGGCGCAGCGGGCCTCCAGGGCGACCGAGCCCTGGGCCTGGATCACGCACAGGGGGTGCTTGCCGCCGGCGTCGGTGATCCGCTGACCGACGGTCTGCCCGGCCAGGGTTTCGTCGGAGCCGAAGTACATCAGCGCGCCCATCGACTTCCAGTCGTCGATGCCGGAGTTGAAGCCGACCACCGGGATCCCGGCGGTGGTGGCGGCCTTGACCGCGCCGGCCAGCGCATCCGGGGTGACCAGGGTGCTGGCGATGCCGTCGACCTTGGAGTCGACCGCGTTCTGGATCAGGGTGGCCTGGGCCGACGCCGTCGGGTCGTTCGAATACTTCAGGTCCACGTTGTCCTTGGCCGCGGCCGCCTCGGCGCCCTTGCGGATCTTGTCCCAGAAGGTGTCACCCGGGGTCTCGTGGGTCACCATGGCGATGGTCAGCCGCGGGGTGTCGGCGACCGCGCCCCCGCCGGCGGCCCCCGAGCCCGTCGCCTGGGTCTGGGTGGACGCGCTGCCGCCGCCGGAGCTGCAGGCGGTCAGGGCCAGCGCCGCCGCCACCGCCACCGCGGTGAGGCCAATCGCCTTCTTGCGAATCGACATCGATTCGGGTCCTTTCGTTGCGGGACAACGTGTCCCAGTGGGGAGGTAGTGGATCCGGTTGGTCCGGGGGATCCGAGGTGGGCCGATCAGGTGTGAGGCGGACCGCACCGTGCGAACGAACGAGTTGTCCGGACGTCTTGATCTCCAGAGGCCGGCGACGTCAGCCCGGCCGGGGTGCTGGCCTGGTGCTCGGGCGGTGACCCGTGATAACCGGCCACCGCAACGGCGTCTCCGTTGTCGCCCATGGAAGCCTCCGTTCGGAACCGCTTCGTTCGACGGTGCTTAGCGTGGCCTGCGCCACTCCAAATGTCAATACTTTGTTCTGACATTCTGACGTCTTGACCGAGATGTGATGTGAGGTCGTCGCAACCAGGCGTCGGGGTCGACGCAGCGACGACCCGACGCCGATCGGATGGGCGCGCGGAGACCGCCGGCGACACGTCCGCATCGAATCATCCGGCCCGGGCAGGCGCATCCGCAGAGCGGGATCAACCGTGCATAACTGGATAATTCGCGTCCGACGGCCGGGTGTCGGCATCGCCGAGCGACCCGGCGGCCGGACGGGTGGAGCCGTCGCCGGGCCCGGAAGCGTGCCGGACCCGGCGACGGAGCTGTGCTGGTGGCGCGTGTCAGTCGTTCTGCGGGAAGCCCAGGTTCAGGCCGCCGTGGCTGGGGTCGAGCCACCGGGTGGTGATGACCTTGCCGCGGGTGAAGAAGTGGAATCCCTCGGTGCCGTGCGCGTGCGTGTCACCGAACAGGCTGGCCTTCCACCCGCCGAAGCTGTAATAACCCACCGGCACCGGCACCGGCACGTTGATGCCGACCATGCCGACCTGCACCTCGTTCTGGAACCGCCGCGCCGCGCCGCCGTCGTTGGTGAAGATCGCCGTCCCGTTCCCGTAGGGGTTGCTGTTGATCAGCTCCAGGCCCTCGTCGTACGAGTCCACCCGCACCACACCCAGCACCGGACCGAAGATCTCATCGGTGTAGATCGACATCTGCGGGGTGACCCGGTCGAACAGGGTCGGCGCCAACCAGAACCCGTCCGCGCCCCCGTCGAAATGCTGATCCGGGTTGCTCGCCCGACCGTCCACCACCAACTCGGCACCCTCCGCCACCCCGGCGTCGACGTACCCGGACACCTTGTCCCGGTGCTGACCGGTGACCAGCGGACCCATGTCGCAACCCCGCCGCCCGTCACCGGTGCGGAGCGTCGCCATCCGCTCGCGGATCTTCCCGATCAACTCGTCGGCGATCGAATCGACCGCGACCAGCGCGCTGATCGCCATGCACCGCTCCCCCGCGCTGCCGAAGCCGGCGTTCACCGCGGCGTCGGCGGCCAGGTCCAGGTCCGCGTCCGGCAGCACCAGCATGTGGTTCTTCGCCCCACCCAAGGCCTGTACCCGCTTACCGTGCGCGGTCCCCGTCGAGTACACGTACTGCGCGATCGGCGTGCTGCCCACGAAGCTGATCGCCTTGACCCGCGGATCGGTCAGCAGGGCGTCCACCGCGGTCTTGTCACCGTGCAGCACGTTGAAGATCCCGTCCGGCAGGCCGGCCTCCTTCCACAGGTCGGCCAGCCAGTTCGCCGTGCTCGGATCCTTCTCGCTCGGCTTGAGGATCACCGCGTTCCCCGCCGCGATCGCGATCGGGAAGAACCACATCGGCACCATCGCCGGGAAGTTGAACGGGGAGATCACCCCCACCACACCCAGTGGCTGCCGAACGCTGGACACGTCCACCTTCGTCGACGCGTTCTCGGTCAGGCTGCCCTTGAGCAGGTGCGACAGGCCGCACGCCAGCTCCACGATCTCCTGACCGCGGGTGATCTCCCCCAACGCGTCCGAGAGCACCTTGCCGTGCTCGGAGGTGATGATCTCGGCCGCCTCGTGCTTGCGCGCGTTCAACAACTCCCGGAACCGGAACAGCACCTGCGTGCGCCGGGCCAGCGAGGTGTCCCGCCACGCCGGGAACGCCGCCGCCGACGACGCGATCACCGCGTCCGCATCCGCCGCCGACGCCAGCGCGACCTGCTTGGTCACCGCCCCCGTCGCCGGGTCGTACACCGGCGCGCTGTGGGTCGAGGACCCCGCGAACGGCGCCCCGTCCTTCCAATGCGGCAACACGCCGCCGTTACCCGACAGATGCTCCTGCACCGTGGGGGTGGCCTCGGGATCGGTGATCGTGGTCATCGTTGCGGTACGTCCCTCCGGGTCTGCCCGCGCGGATCAACTACGCCCGCGCGGATGAAATCGTT
>JBDHZW010000057.1:0-22870 GCA_039812105.1 Nakamurella sp. | reverse complement strand
CCGGACCCCGATGGGCCGGCCCGGCCGGCTGGAGGAGATCGACGGCCCGCTGCTGTTCCTGGCCGGACCGGCCTCCAGCTTCATCACCGGGCACAACCTGATCGTCGACGGCGGGTGGAGCTGCCGATGACCCCGCTGTATGGGTGCTTCGGGGCATTTGCTATCTTCGTCCGATTGACACCGACTCTTGGGGGGTTGCGATGGCTGAGCTCGAACCTGTCGATCTGGTGCTGCAGGGTGGCGGGGTCAAGGGGGTCGCGCTGGCGGGCGCCGTGACCGTCATGCTGCAGCGCTACCGTGTCGCCCGGGTGGCGGGAGCCTCGGCCGGAGCGATCCTGGCCGCCCTCATCGCGGCCGGGTACGACGCCGCCGGGGTCCGGGCCGCAATGCTGGACCTGAATTACCGCAAGGTCCCGGATCCGGCGCGGCTCCCCTTCGTGGGGACTTCGCTGGACCTGCTGATGTCGAATGGCCTGCACTCGGGCGCCTTCATCCTGGAGTGGATCGGCAACAAGCTGGCCGACCGCAATGTGTACGTGTTCGACGATCTGCGCCTGGACGACGATCCCGGCGCCGACCCGGAGCTTGCCAAGGACAAGGGGTTTCGTCTGGTCGTCACGGCCACCGACGTCACCCGGGGTCGGGCCCTGCGGCTGCCGTGGGACTATCGCGCGGCGTTCGGCGTCGAACCCGGACAGCAGTCGGTCGCCGAGGCGGTCCGCATGTCGATGTCGATTCCCCTGTTCTTCCGGCCCTGCACGAAGAAGGACGAGGGGTCCGGTGACGTCTGCACCATCGTGGACGGCGGCGTCCTGACGAACTTCCCGCTGGAGATCTTTGATCGTCGGGACGGCCGGTGCCCGCGATGGCCGACCCTCGGCATCGGCGTCATTCCCGATCTGCCGGGCAAGGACAGCACCGTCGTCCCGGCGTACCTCACGCTGACCCCGCTCCTGCGACTGCTCTCGTCCGTGCTGATCACCGCCGTGCTCGGGCACGATCAGACCTACCTCGCGCAACCCGAGAACCGGGACCGGTTGACCCGGATCGACACGGAGGGGGTCGGCATCGTCGAGTTCGGCATCGACGACGCCCGCCGCGACGACCTCTTCCGTCGGGGCGAACGGGCGGCCCAGGGCTTCCTCGACACCTGGGACTGGGACGCGTTCCGGGCCCGCTATCTGCCGCAGTGCGCCGCGGCGGTGTGATGGACCGAGCCGCTCGGCCGCCGGTCGCACACCTCCGGGTGGCAGGATCGGCCGAGTGCGACTGCCTCCGTTCACCATCCGGACGTCCGACGGCCGCATCCCGATCAGCCGGACCGCGACCCGATGAGCCTCGACATCGGCGACCGGGCCGACGCTTTCGTGCTGCACACGTTGCGCTGCATGGGCTACTCCAGCCTGGACGCGATCGCCGCCGCCACCGGGGCCGGCTCGGGCGACGTCGAGTCCGAGCTGATCGACCTGGCCGTGGCCGGGTTGGTCACCCGGACCTCCGGGCCGTTCGGCGGCTGGGGGCTCACCGACGAGGGCAAGGCCGCCGATGCCCGGGCGATCGCCGACGAACTGGCGGCTTGCGGGGCGCTGACGGCGGTGACCGAGCTGTACGGGCGCTTCGAGAAGCTCAACCCGGAGCTGCTCGACGCCTGCGCCCGGTGGCAGACCCGGACCCTGGCGGGAGCGACCATCGCCAACGATCACAGCGACAGCGTCTATGACGGTCGGGTTCTCGACCGCTTCGCGAGCCTGAACCGGCGGATCGCGCCGGTCTGCGACGGCCTGACCGTGGCGCTGCGCCGGTTCGGCCGGTACCGCCCCCGGCTGGCCGAAGCGTTGACCCGGGCCGAATCCGGAGCGGTCCGGTACCTGACCGACGACACCGCGTCCTACCACTCGATCTGGTTCCAGCTGCACGAGGATCTGCTGGTCACGCTGGGCCGACCGCGCTGAGCTTGCCCCGTCCAGATCGATCCGGTCACCCGCGCCCCCGGGCAACCCAGCGCTCCCGGGGCGAACCCAGCGCCGCCCGGCGAACCCAGCGCCGCCCGGGCGAACCCAGCGCCCCATCGAACGGGCGCTCGGATCGCCGAAGGGGCGCTCGGCGGGACGAGGCGGCACAGGTCACACCGGTTCGCGCATCGCCCTCCCGGAATTCGCGCATCGCCCGCCCGGAATTCGCGCAGCACCCACCCGGAGCCCGACGCCCGCGCGGATCAAGTAGTCGATTCGCGTCCCATCCGTCACATCCAGTCGACTTTGATCCGCGCGGGCGAAGTTGATCCGCGCGGGGAGGGGACTTGTTAGCGTGCGGCGTGCGCATCACCGCCGGACGCCTGCTCACCGCCGCCGACCTGGCGGCCACCTGCCTGTTCGCGGTGGAGGGGGCGATCGTCGCCCGGTACGCCGACCTGGACGTGTTCGGCATCCTGGTCATCGGCTTCGTCAGCGCGCTGGTCGGCGGCATCATCCGCGATCTGCTGATCGGCTACGCCCCGCCGGCGTCGCTGCGCAGCTGGCTGTACCCGGTCACCGCGTTCGCCGGGGCCGCCCTGGTCATCGGGCTGGATCAGCTCGTCGAGCAGATCCCGTTGAGCCTGCTGCAGTTCACCGACGCCGCCGGGCTGGCGCTGTTCGCGGTGGTCGGCGCGACCAAGGCGGTCGACTTCAAGATCAACGGGCTGGTCGCCACGCTGCTCGGCGCGGTGTCCGCGGTCGGCGGCGGGGTGACCCGGGACCTGCTGCTCAACGTGGTCCCGGGCATCCTGCGGCAGGACATCTATGCGGTCGCCGCGCTGGCCGGGGCCGGGGCGACGGTGATCGCGTTGCGCGTTCGGGCGCCCCGCGCGGCCGCCATGGCCATCGGCTTCGCGGTCTGTTTCCTGCTCCGGGTGGTCAGCGTCTGGCAGGGCTGGAACCTTCCCCGCCTGTAGACCGACACCGGCCGGTCAGGGGGTCCGCCAGCGTTCCCAGGCCGCCTGCCGGGAGGTGCCGGCGATCCCGGCGACGCCCGCCCACGAGCTGCGTTCGGCGGTCGCCCGGGCGGCCACGCCGACGCTCTCCCCCACCACCGCGGTCAGCCGGAGCAGATGCTCGAACGCGGCCGGGTCGCCCCGCCGGGCCAGCTCGGCCACCGCCGCCTCGGCCAGCGCCGCCAGCTCGTCGGTACCGAGCCGCGCCAGGTCGTCCCCATTCGCCATTCCCGCTGCCTCTTTCCGCCCGTCGACCGACCTGATCGACCCGTTCGGCCGGTTCGACCATGCCGGAATGGGCGGCTTCCCTCAAGGCGCATCGCCGCGCGTGTAGATCGCCTCGTGGGTGCCGGCGGGCGTGTCGAAGTCCAGCCGCCAGGCCGAGCCGGGCCAGGCGAGGTCGAGCAGGCCCGGCTCGGGCCGGTAGGCCGCGGTGTACATGGTGCCGAACCCGCGCTCGAACTCGGTGTTGTACAGCGGCGGGCGCAGGAACTCGGCCACCGCCGACTCGGGCCGCGGCGACGATTCGAGCAGGGCGAACAGCGCGTGCTGCCGTTCGACGCTGCGATACCGGGCGGCGTGCTCCGGGTCCAGCGGCCGGGTGCCCCGATGGTTGGTGACCGCCCGCAGCTCGAACACCTCCGGGGCGGAGCCGGGACGGACCAGCACCGTGGTGGCGCCGGTGCGGTCCATCAGCAGCAGGTTGTAGGCCATGTTCACCGGCACCCGGGCCAGCAGCTCGACCGCGTCGGGCACCGATTCGGCGACCTCCAGGAGGTAGCGGATCACCAGCGGGATGCCGAAACCGGTTCCACTGCCGCGCTCGCCGGCGAAGGTCAGGGAGACGGCGAGTCCGGCGTCGTTCATCCCGTCCAGCAGCCCCCACAGGCAGTCGCCGGTGCCGAGCACCCGGCGACCGGTGAAACGGCTGGAATAGACGACCCTCTCGCAGAGGTCGGGGTGGTAGTCGTAGTTCCGGATGAGCACCGGGTCGGGGCCGGGCAGGGCGACCTGGGAGCAGGCCGGGGCGAAGGCGGGCGGGTCGTACATGGTCAGCATCCGGGCGGCCGTCTCGTCCCGCCCGGTGAGCTCGACCAGCTCCGACCAGGTGGGCACGAGTTCGGGCATGTGTCGCCGCAACGCCGACCGGGCGTCGGTCAGGTCGGGCCGGGCGGCGTCGCCGTGCTGCAGGTACCAGGCCCGGTAGCCGGGCCAGGTCGCGTGGAACAGCTGCTGCCAGCGGGCACCGGGCACGTCCTCGCGGATCAGATGAAAGGTGAGTGAACGCATGCGTCAAGGATTACCTGACACTCGCGATCCGTCAAGGAGAGCCTGACACATCAGTCCGGGCGACCCCGGATCAGCCGGTCCTCGACCCGTTCGGCGACCGCCAGCAGGTAGGGCACCCGGTCGACCCGGGCCCGGGCGTTGGGCGAGTCCGGCCCGTGCCGGGCGATCGCCTCGGCGATCCGGTAGGTCACCGTCATCCGTTTGCCGGCGGGGCCGACGGTCTGGTCCGCGTAGGTCAGGGCGTCGGAGACCGGCGAGTCCTCGAACTCGAACTCGGCCATCTGGTCGGCGAAGCCACGCTCGACCGGCACGAAGCGGGCTCCCGAATGGTGCGCCACCAAGGCCACCAGGCGCGGATCCCACTTCTGTTTCCGCAGATAAAGGGCACCGTCCAGGGGGTGGAAGCCGGTCCGGCGGATCACCGGGGAGTAGCCGACGTCGTGCAGCCAGGCGGCCGCGATCAGCAGCGGACGGTCGGCCGGGCGCACCGTGATCGCGATCTCGGCGGCCTGCTCGGCCACCCCCCGGGTGTGCAGCCACCGCTCGGCGATCGGTTTGCGCAGCAGTCGCTTGGCCAGCTGCCGCGCCGCCGGTACCGGCTGCTCGTCGTTGGGGTCACCCTTCACGGCCGAGAGTGTGTCGCATCCAGGTGAACACCCGGTCAAGCAGGCGTCAGTAGGTGGCCCGGCCGCCGCTCGCGTCGTAGACCGCGCCGGTGGAGAAGCCGACCCGGGTCGAGCACAGCCAGGCGACCAGTTCGGCGATCTCATCGGCCCGGCCGAGCCGGCCCATCGGGATCAGCGCCCGGACCCGCTCCAGCAGAGCCGGATCGGTCCGGGCATTCATCGGGGTCTGCACGGCGGCCGGCGCAACCGCATTGACCAGCACGCCGGTGCCGGCCAGTTCCTTGCCCAGCGACTTGGTCAGCGCGATCACCCCGGCCTTGGCGGACGAGTAGGCACTCTGCCCGGCGTTGCCCTCCTTACCGGCGATGCTGGCCAGCAGCACGATCCGGCCCCAGCGGGCGGCCACCATACCCGGCACGACGGCCCGGCAGGCCAGGAACGTGCCGTCGAGATTGACCCGGTGCACGGTCCGCCACTCGTCGAGAGTCAGCTCGGCGACCGGCTTCACCGGCCCGACGATCCCGGCGCAGTGCACCAGGATGCCGACCGGGCCGAGTTGCTCGACCAGCGCGGTGACGGCCACCGGGTCGGTGACGTCCACCGATTCGTCGGCCCCGGGCGCGAGATCGGCGGTGACCACCCGCACCCCGGCGGCGCGCAGCCGGATCGCGGACGCCGCGCCGATGCCGCTGGCTCCGCCGGTCACCAGGGCCAGGACGCCGTCCGGATACTCCATGCCGGCAGCTTCTCATCCCGAGCCTCGCACCCCGACGTCATCCCCGGCTGTAGTACTCGGCCAGCGCGTCGAACGCGGCCTTCCGCTCCCACCGCGGACCGTTCCCGTCGCTCTCCCGGACCCGGACGATGCCGTAACTCGCCCGGTCCAGATCCTCACGGGCCGCCGATTGCGGGCGAAACGGCATGTCCTCCAGCGCGAACAGGAAGACGAATGCCGCGTCCACCCCGGCCTCGTCGAACACCGCCAGTTGCTCGACGATCGCGGCGGCCTGCCCGGCCTCGTCCCGTTCGACGTCCCGCCGCAACCGCAGCGGCCGGCCGCTCCCGGCTTCGTACTCGACGACCTGCAGCGCCTGCGCGCCCAGGTCGGCCGCGCCGCGGTAGCTCGCGCAGCCGAATTCGGTGATCGCCACCGGCTTGCCCGCGGCCACCAGGGCGCGCACCCCGTCGGCGAACTGCGCGGCGACGTCGGCCGACCGGTACAGGTCGACCGAGACGATGTCGAAGATTCCCCAGTCGACCCGGTCGAGCGGTGTCGAGGCGTAGGTGACCGGGCCGCCGAACCGCGACCGGACGACGTCGACGGCCCGGCCCAGGAACTCGTTCACCCGGCCGGCGGCGGTGGCCACCAGTTCGCCCAGGTTCGGCGGCCGGCGCAGCACGGCGGCCAGCCGTTGTTCGATCGTGTCGCCGGGCAGGAACCCGTGGTTCATCAGGCTCAGCTCCGCGCCGGCCACGAAGACGACCCGGTGCCCGGCCCGCCGCAGGCGTTCGGCCCGATCGGCGCAGTCCGCGAACAGGTCCAGCATCTGGTCTTCGTCATGATCGAGCGGGTAGGGCGAGTACCACACCTCCAGACCGAGTTCGGTGGCCGTGACGGCGGCCAGGTCGATCCGGTCCGGATCGCCACCGGTGACCCGGACGGCCGTGCAGTGCAACTCGTCCCGAATCGCGGTCAGGTCCGCGCGGACGTCCTCCGGTTCGAAGCGCTCCCGGGAGTTGCCGGCCCGGCCGACGAATCCGGTGTCGTAGGTGATGCCGTTGGCTCGCATCCTTCTACGGTACGCGCCGTACCTTATTGTGGGAGCGTGGCCGACGAACCGACGAAGCGCGGCCGCCGCCGGGGCGCCGCGCTGGACGAGGCGATCCTGGCGGCGGCCGTCGGCGAGCTGGCCGAGAACGGGTTCGCCGGCCTGACCATGGACCGGGTCGCCGTCCGTGCCCGGACGAACAAGAACGCCATCTACCGCCGCTGGCCGGATCGGGTCGCCCTCGGCGTGGCCGCCTACGGCCGGATGGCCCGGGCGACACCCGTCCCGGACACCGGCGACCTGCGGGGCGACGCCCTGGAGCTGCTCCGCCGGGCCAACCGGCACTGGAGCTCGCCCCTGGGCGCAATCCTGCGGGACCTGATGGTCGCGGCCGGCGGTGCCGCCGACCTGGTCACCCGGTTGCCCGACCAGTCGACCGGCGCGATGACGGCGGCCTGGTCGGCGGTCCTGCGGCGGGCCGTGCTGCGGGGCGAGGCCCCGCCCGAGGCGTTGCATCCGCGGGTGGCGACCGTGCCGATCGTGCTGCTGCGCAACGAGTTCGTCGTTCGTGGCCAGCCGAGCGCGCCCGACGCGGTGCTGGTCGAGATCGTCGACGAGGTGTACCTGCCGTTGATTCGCGGACGCCGGCCCGCCATCCCTTGACCATCCCCGCGGATGGTGTACCGTTGGTCAGGTGCGGGAGGGAGAACCGTGGCCGAACCGGAGAAGACCGAGAAGATCACCGTGAACATCGGTCTGGTCGATCTCGGTGAGATCGACCTGCTGGTCGGCGAGGGCTTCTACGCCAACCGCACCGACTTCATCCGCACCGCCATCCGGCGCCAGCTGGAATCGCGGACGGAGGCGGTGAAGCAGACCGTCGAGCGCCGCACGTTGGAGCTCGGCACCGTACTTCTGGACCGGACGCAGCTGGAGGCGCTGCGCGCGGCCGGCCGGACCACCCAACTGCGGGTGCTCGGGCTCGGGGTCATCGCCGACGATGTCACCCCCGAACTGGCGCAGGCCACCATCGACAGCGTCGAGGTGCTCGGCGCCTTCCGCGCCTCCCGGGCGGTCAAGGCCGCCCTGGCCGACCGCACCCGCTGACCCTCACCGCGGGTCGGAGTCATTTCCTCTGCGCCCCAACGACTGTGGCGACCCATTCCACCGATCGGAGAATCGTGTCCCCGACCTGCTCGTCGCTGCCCGCTGCCCTGAACCGCCTGCGCCGCCGGATGCCCGGGCCGCCGGCCGACCACGCCGCCGCGCGGCCGAACCTGCCCGACCCGACCGGCATCCTCGCCCAGCTGGGCATCACCGGCCCGGCACCGGACGTGACGGGTCCACCGACCCGCCTGCCCGAGTTCACCCTGCCCGACCTGCGGCTGCCGAATCTGCGCATGCCCGACCTGCAGCTGCCGACCCTGCCGGGTGGTCCGCTGAGCGGGCTGCCCGGCGCACCCGGCGGCCCCGACGAGGCCGCCCTGCGCCGCGCCGCCGACGCCGGCGGTGACCTGCGCCGGCTGACCCACCACGCGCCCGCCGGCGGCCGGGACTACCTGCTGTACGTACCGAGAACGTATGGTGGCGAGCCGGTTCCGCTGATCGTCATGCTGCACGGCGGCACCCAGACCGCCCTCGACTTCGCCGCCGGCACCGGGATGAACCGGCTGGCCGAGCGGCACGGCTTCCTGGTCGCCTACCCGGAGCAGTCACGAGCGGCGAACCCGCGCGGCTACTGGCACTGGTTCCGCGACGAGGACCAGCGCGCCGGTGCCGGCGAGCCCTCGATCCTGGCCGGCATCGTGCACGAGATTCGCCGGGACTTCGAGATCGACGACCGCGAAATCCACGTCGCCGGCCTGTCGGCGGGCGGGGCGATGGCCGCGGTGCTCGCCGGCGCCTACCCGGACCTGTTCGCCGGGGTCGCCGTCCACTCCGGCCTCGGATACCGGGCCGCCTCCGACCTGCCGTCGGCGTTCGCCGCGATGCAGGGCGCGGGCGCCCCGGTGGTCGGAACCCCGGTCCGGACGATCGTCATCCACGGCGACGCCGACCACCTGGTCGCCCCGGTCAACGCGGACCAGATCGTCGACGCCGCCCTGAACGCCCAACCCGGCCTGATCCGGGAATCCATCCACCGACCGGCGGCCGCCGACCGTCCGCACACGGTCGAAACCCACCGCGACGCCGACGGTGTCTTTCGGATCGAATCGTGGCGGGTGCACGGCGGCGGTCATTGCTGGTTCGGCGGCGACCCGGCCGGCAGCTACACCGACCCGGCCGGGCCCGACGCCTCCGCGGCCATCGTCCGGTTCTTCCTCGGCACCGATGGTTGATGCCAGGATTGTCGTCATGGGCGACTTCGACGTGATTGTCGGGGCGGGTTCCTACCGGAGCCCGGCGGCCGACGCGATCACCTTTCCGCACCGATGGACCGCCGAGGGCGTCACCGTGGCGGCGGCGTTCACCGGGGCGCACCTGCTCCACCTGGCCGCCGCCGGGTGCGTGCTGAACGACGTCTACCGGGAGGCCGAGCGGCTGGGCGTCCCGGTCGACGGCGTCCGGGTGACGGCCGCCGGCGGGTTCGACACCGGCACTTGGGCGTCAACCGGCATCGACTACACGGTCGAGGTGGACTCCCCATCGGAATCGGACCGGATGGCCGACGTGCTGGCCGCGGTGGACGCGGTCGCGGAGATTCCCCGGGCGATCCGCGCCGGTGCCCCCGTGCGGCGGATCGAGCGGTGACCGGGCTCGCCGGCGAACTGGCGCCGACGCCGACGCCGACGAACCGATAGCCTGCGCAAAGCCGGGACGACGAGGTGGCGTGGAGATCGGGATCGGACTGCCGAACGCGGTGCGCGGGGTCGACCGGCTGGCCGAGGTCGTCCACGGCTGAACGATTCACCCGCCGGAGCGAGGAGGCACGGACGTGGGCACGGACGCATCCGAACGGACCGCGTATTTCGAGGCCGACCGGTCGGCCGAGATCGTCACCGACAGCTTCCGGGGCACCGCCGATCCGCGGCTGCGGCAGATCCTCGGGTCGCTGGTGCAGCACCTGCACGCGTTCGTCAAGGACGTGGACCTGACCGTCGAGGAATGGGCGACCGCGATCGGCTTCCTGACCGCGACCGGGCAGAAGTGCGACGGCGTCCGGCAGGAGTTCATCCTGCTGTCCGACGTGCTCGGCGCGTCGATGCTGGTCGAGTCGCTGGCGAACGCGGCCGGCGGGGCGCTGACGGAGGCGACCGTCGAGGGCCCGTTCCACATGATCGAGTCACCGGTGCGCGAGCTGGGCGACGACATCAACGTCTCCGGCGAGCCGGGCGACCCCTGCCTGATCACCGGCCGGGTCGTCGATCAGGACGGCGCGCCGGTGGCCGGCGCCACCGTCGACGTCTGGCAGGCCAACTCGCGGGGTTTCTACGACGTGCAGCGGCCCGACGAGATGCCGGCCGGCGAGCTGCGCGGCCTGTTCACCGCCGACGCCGACGGCCGGTTCCACTTCCGGACGATCGTGCCCGCGCACTACCCGATCCCCACCGACGGTCCGGTGGGCGAGTTGTTGCGCGCCACCGGCCGGCACGAATTCCGGCCCGCCCACGTGCATGTCGAGGTGACCGCGCCGGGGCACCGGACACTGACCACGCACATCTTCGTGCAGGGCAGCCCGTACCTGACCTCGGACGCGGTGTTCGGCGTCAAGCAGAGCCTGATCGTCGACTTCGCGGTGGTCGACGACGCGGCCCGGGCGGCGGCGGCCGGGCTGCCGAACCCGTTCCGGCACGCCGAATTCCCGATCGTGCTGCACCGCGAGGCCGGTCGGTGACCGTCGCGGAGCTGCTCGCCTGCCGGGTGCTGACCGGCGCCGGTTCGCGGCGGGACATCCCGGCCGAGGTGGAGCGGCTGGGCGCCGACCGCGTCTTCCTGGTGTCCACCCCGTCGGCCGGGGCGGCCGCCGACCAGCTGGCCGAGGAGTTGGGCGGCCGGCTGGCCGCGCGGTTCGACCGCCCGGTCGTGCACACCCCGGTCGCCGTCACCGAGCAGGCCATGTCGATCGCCGGCCCCGGATGCGACGCGGTGGTCGCCATCGGCGGCGGGTCGGCCATCGGCCTGGCCAAGGCGGTCTCGGCCCGGACCGGGATACCGCAGATCGCCGTGCCGACCACCTACGCCGGATCCGAGGTGACCGGCGTCCTCGGCGAGACCGCGGACGGGGTGAAGACCACCCGGCGCGACCCGGCGCTCGCCCCGGGCACCGTGGTCTACGACGCCGAACTCACCCTGAGCATGCCGGCCGGGCTGACCCGGACCAGCGCACTCAACGCGCTCGCGCACACGGTGGAGGCACTGTGGGCGCCGGACGCCACCGCGCTGACCGACGCGATGGCGGTGGAGGCGTTCGACCTGTTCCTGCACCACCTGCCGGCGGTGCTGGACAACCCGGCCGACCCGGCGGGCCGGCAACGGCTGCAATCGGCGGGGTGGCTGGCCGGCCTGTGCCTGGCCCAGACCCGGATGGGGTTGCACCACCAGCTGGCCCACGCGTTGGGCGGCACGTTCGACCTGCCGCACGCGGAGCTGCACGCCATGCTGCTGCCCCACGTGATGGCGTTCAACCTGACGTCCGCGCCGGCCGCCGGCGCTCGGTTGCGACGGGTGATCGGGGACGATCCGGCCGCCGCGGTGGCTCGGATCGCCGACGGCTACGACGGCCCGCGGAGCCTGCGGGCGCTGGGCGTGCCCCGGGACGGACTGCGGGCGGTGGCCGAGCGGGTGGCCGCGACGCCCTACCCGAACCCGCGCACGTTCGACGCCGACGAACTGACCGGCCTGCTGGACGAGGTGTGGCGCTGACCGGACGGGCGCCGGCCCGGCCGGAGCGAGATGCCGCTATCCGGGAACAAACCGGTAGCCCATGCCCGGCTCGGTCAGCAGGTGCCGGGGGCGGGCCGGGTCGTCCTCCAACTTCCGCCGCAGGTGGGCCATGTACTGCCGGATGTAGTGGGTCTCCTGCTCGTAGCTCGGGCCCCAGACCCGTTGCAGCAGCAGCCGTTGCGTCACCAACTTGCCCGGGTTCCGGGCCAGGATCTCCAGCAGTTCCCACTCAGTCCGGGTCAGGTGCGGCGGCGCGCCGTCGGGAGCCTGCACGACGCGATTGGCCAGGTCGATCCGGTACCGGCCGATCTCGATCTCCGCGGCCCCGTCGGAGCCGGTCGCTCGGCGGGTGACGGCCCGGATCCGGGCGAACAGCTCGTCCGGGCTGAACGGCTTGGTGACGTAGTCGTCGGCCCCGGCGTCCAGGGCCAGCACCTTGTCCGAGCTGCCGACCCGGCCGGACAGCACGATGATCGGCACCCGGGTCCATTCCCGGAGCCGGTGGATGACGTCGACGCCGTCCAGGTCGGGCAGGCCCAAGTCGAGCACCACCAGGTCCGGCGGGTGGCCGGCCGCCGCCTCCAGCGCGCCGGTGCCGTCCTCCGCCGTCACCACGTCGTAGTGACGGGCGGCCAGGTTGATCCGCAACGCCCGCAGCAGCTGCGGCTCGTCGTCCACCACCAGCACCCGGGTCATCCGGACCTCCAGTGGTCGACCCGCTCCAGCGCGGCCGGGTCGGCCAGTTCGGACTCCGGCGCCGTCCCGGCCGGGGCGACCGCGGGCAGGCTGACCGTCATGGTCAGGCCCCCGCCGGGGGTGGTGTCCGGCGTCAGGGTGCCGCCCATCGCCTCGGTCAGCCCGCGGGCCAGCGCCAGACCCAGGCCCAGCCCGGTGGTGTTGTCGCGGTCGCCGAGCCGTTGGAACGGTAGGAACACCCGGTCGTAGTCCTGCGCGGCGATGCCGGGCCCGTGGTCGATCACCCGCACCTCCACCCGGCCGTCGTGCTCGCTGACCGTCACCAGTGGCGGCCGGCCCGGTGGGCTGTGCCGGACCGCGTTGGCGATCAGGTTGGCCAGCACCCGTTCCAGCAGTGCGGCGTCGGCGGAGACGTCCGGGATCGGCACGTCGTCGGGGACCTCCCGGACCGCGACATCGCGGCCGGCGTCGCCGAGATCGTCGACCGCGATCGGGATCAGCTCGGCCACCCCGATCGGCTGCGGGTGCATGGCCAGCGCCCCGGCCTGCAGGCGGCTCATGTCCAGCAGGTTCTCCACCAGCCGGCTCAGCCGGTCCAGCGACTCCTCGGCGGTGGCCAGCAGGTCGGCGCGGTCCGCGTCGGTGAACTGCACGTCGGGACTGCGCAGGCTGCTCACCGCCGCGGTCGCGGCGGCCAGCGGGGTGCGGAAGTCGTGGCCGACCGCGGTGAGCAGGGCGGTGCGCAACCGGTCGACCTCGGTCAGCCGGTCGACCGCCGCCGCCTGCTCGGCCAGCCGCTGCTGGCGCAGCGCGACGGCCGCCTCCGCGGCGAACGCCTCGACGATGCGCTGGTCGGCCGCGGCCAGGGTGGGGCCGCGCAGCACCAGCGACACCTGCTCGTTCACCGGCACGCCGACCCCGTCCGCGGGGGTGCTGCTGGGCGTGCCACCCACCGACGCGGCCACCGACCAGCCGTCCGGGTTCCGCCACAGTTCCGGTCCGGCCACCGCGTCGGGGGCTCGTTCCAGCAGGGTGACGGTGTCCTGCCCGAAGGTCTCGCGGACCTGCTCCAGCAGGGCGGGCAGCGGCCGTTCGCCGCGCAGCACGCTGCCGGCCAGCGTGGACAGGGTGGCCGCCTCCGCCTGGGCCCGGGCGGCCTGACCGGTGCGCCGGGCGGCCAGGTCCACCACCACGCTGACCGCGCCGGCGACCAGCAGGAACGCCAGCAGCGCAAGCAGGTTCTCCGCCTCGGCGACGGTGAACTGGTGCAGCGGCGGCACGAAGAAGTAGTTGAGCAGCAGGAACCCGACGACGGCGGCCAGCAGGGCCGGCAACAGCCCGCCGACCAGCGCGACGCCGACCACGCCGAGCAGCAGCGCGAGGATGTCGCTGGGCAGGCCGAGCCGTCCCCGCAACGCGATCAGGCCCAGGGTGAGCAGCGGCATGCCGACCCCGGCCAGCAGGAACCCGGCGATCCGGCGCCGCCGGTCGAGCGCGCCGGCCCAGGTCCACCGGCCGGGCCGGTGGACCGCCTGGGCCCGTTCGTGGGTGACCAGGTGGACGTCGATCGGCCCGGAGCCGGCGGTGGCGGTGACGCCGACCCCGCGGGACAGCAGTTGGGCGATCCGGCCGCGGCGGCTGGCCCCGATGACCAGCTGGGTGGCGTTCACCCCGCGGGCGAAATCGAGCAGGGCGGCGGGGATGTCGGCGCCGACGACCTGGTGGTAGGTGCCGCCCAGGCTCTCCACCAGCACCCGCTGCCGGGCCAGGTGGGCCGGCCCGGGGCCGGTCAGCCCGTCGGCGCGGGCGATGTGCACGGCGACCAGGTCGGTGCCCTTGGTGCGGTCGGCGATCCGGGCGGCCCGGCGGATCAGGGTGTCGCCCTCCGGCCCGCCGGACAGGGCGACCACCACCCGTTCCCGGGCCTCCCACGGGTCGGTGATGTGGTGGTCGGCCCGGTACCGGTCGAGCTGGTCGTCGACCTTGTCGGCCAGCCACAGCAGGCCCAGCTCGCGCAGCGCGGTCAGGTTGCCGACCCGGAAGTAGTTGTGCAGCGCGGCGTCGACCTTGTCCGGGGCGTACACGTTGCCGTGCGCCATCCGCCGGCGCAGCGCCTCCGGGGTCATGTCGACCAGCTCGATCTGGTCGGCCCGACGGACGATCGCGTCCGGCACCGTCTCCCGCTGGGGCACGCCGGTGATCTCGGCGACCACGTCGTTGAGCGACTCCAGGTGCTGGATGTTCAGCGTGGTGATCACGGTGATCCCGGCCTCGAGGAGCTCCTCGACGTCCTGCCAACGTTTCTCGTGCCGGGAGCCGGGCACGTTGCTGTGGGCCAGCTCGTCGATCAGGGCGACCTGCGGCCGGCGGGCCAGCACCGCGTCCATGTCCAGCTCGGCGAATTCGGACCCCCGGTGCAGCACGGTCCGGCGGGGCAGCAGTTCCAGTCCGCGGCACAGGCTCTGGGTGAGCGGACGCCCGTGGCACTCGACGAGGCCGATGACCACGTCGGTGCCGCGTTCGCGCCGGCGGTGCCCCTCCTCCAGCATCTTGTAGGTCTTGCCGACGCCGGGCGCGGCGCCCAGGTAGACGCGCAGCTGACCGCGGGCCGCCATGTGCGCCTCCCCTCAGCCGGTGGACGGGTACTGCCGATCCAACTCCATGTTCAGCTCCAGCACATTCACCGTCGGTTCGCCGAGGAAGCCGAGTCCCCGACCGGTGGTGTGCTCGTCGATCATCGCCTGCACCGTGCCGACGTCGATTCCGCGGGCCTGCGCGACCCGCGGGGCCTGCAGCCGGGCGTAGGCCGGGCTGATGTCCGGGTCCAGGCCGCTGCCGCTGGCCGTCACCGCATCCGCCGGAACCACGGGGTCGTCGGGGGCGTCGCCCCGGATCGGGGTGACCACCCCGCCCGAGTAGTCCTCGCCGGGCCGGGCGCACTCCACCGGAACTCCCTGGTAGTCCGCCAGGAACGGGGTGGCCGGGCAGGGTTGGTTCACGCTGACCGCCCGGGTGACCGGCCCGGTGAGTCCCCCGGCGTGGAACACCGCCAGCACGGCGCCGACGCCGTCGTCGGTGCAGTAGGGCCGAGCGCCGTCGACGTGTTCCAGGTCGCCGACGGCCTTGCTGCGGGCGCACACCTGGGTGAGCAGGCTGGGTGCGGCGCCGTCGACCACATCCTCGGGCCCCAGGTTGGAGGCGCCCGAGGCGAGCGGGTCGTACCCGCCGGCCGACGGGCGCGTCTGGAAGTACTGCACGAGCGGGTGGCCGTCGGCGTCGGTGAACGACTGGCCGATCAGCGCGCTGCCTTCGACGACGCCGCCCGACCCGACCAGCGACCCGTCGGCGCCGTCCCGCAACCCCGGAACCTGGGCGACGAGCAGAAGCGCGGCCGGGTAGGCGATGCCGAGCAGGACGGTGAACAGCAGCAGCGCCCGCAGGGCGGCCAGGTGGGTGGACAGCCAGGGCGGGAGCCGCATCACGACACCCCCGGGACGAGCGAGACGACGAGGTCGATGAGCTTGATGCCGATGAACGGGGCGACGATCCCGCCGAGCCCGTAGATCAGCAGGTTGCGCCGGAGCATGGCGGCCGCGCTGCCCGGTGTGTAGCGGACCCCGCGCAGCGCCAGGGGTATCAGCACGACGATGACCAGCGCGTTGAAGATGACCGCGGACAGGATCGCCGACGTCGGGCTGGACAACCGCATGACGTTGAGCCCGTCCAGGCTCGGGTAGACCGCCGCGAACATCGCCGGGATGATCGCGAAGTACTTGGCGATGTCGTTGGCGATGGAGAAGGTGGTCAGCGCGCCGCGGGTGATCAGCAACTGCTTGCCGATCTCGACGATCTCGATGAGCTTGGTCGGGTCGGAGTCCAGGTCGACCATGTTGCCGGCCTCCTTGGCCGCCGACGTGCCGGAGTTCATCGCCACCCCGACGTCGGCCTGCGCGAGCGCGGGCGCGTCGTTGGTGCCATCGCCTGTCATCGCGACCAGCCGGCCGCCGGCCTGCTCCTTCCTGATCAGGGCCATCTTGTCCTCGGGGGTGGCCTCGGCGAGGAAGTCGTCGACGCCCGCCTCCTGCGCGATACTCCGCGCGGTCAGGGCGTTGTCGCCGGTGATCATCACCGTGCGGATGCCCATCCGGCGCATCTGGTCGAAGCGCTCCCGCATCCCGGTCTTGACCACGTCCTTCAGGTGCACCACGCCCAGGGCCCGGGCGGGCCGGCCGGGGCCGCATTCGGCGACCACCAGCGGGGTGCCGCCGCTGGCGCTGATCCCGTCCACGATCGGGCCGATCGCCGTCAGCGCCCGGCCGCCGTTGTCCCGGACCCAGGCCATCACCGCGCTCGCCGCGCCCTTGCGCACCCGCCGGATGCCGCCGTCGACCGGCAGGTCGACCCCGGACATGCGGGTCTGGGCCGAGAACGGCACCCAGGTGGCGCCGACCAGCTCGCCCGGGTGCCGTTCCCGCAGCCCGTGAACGGCCTTGGCGTAGACGACGATCGAACGGCCCTCGGGGGTCTCGTCGGCCAGGCTGGACAGCTGCGCGGCGTCGGCCAGTTCGGCGGCCGAAACACCCTCCACCGGCACCAGGTCTCCGGCCTGCCGGTTGCCCAGGGTGATGGTGCCGGTCTTGTCCAGCAGCAACGTGTTGACGTCGCCGGCCGCCTCGACCGCCCGCCCGGACAGGGCCAACACGTTGCGCTGGACGAGCCGGTCCATGCCGGCGATGCCGATCGCGGACAGCAGCGCGCCGATGGTGGTCGGGATCAGGCAGACCAGCAGGGCGACCAGCACCACGCCCGTCAGACCCGAGGCGTCGAACACCGTGGAGTCGGCGACAGTGCCCATCGATGAAGGGTTCTGCGCCTTCGAGTAGATGGCCATGGGTTGCAGGGTGGCCACGGCCAGCAGGAACACGATGGTCAGCGAGGCCAGCAGGATGTTCAGCGCGATCTCGTTCGGCGTCTTCTGCCGGTTGGCGCCCTCGACCAGACCGATCATCCGGTCCAGGAAGCTCTCCCCCGGCTGCTGGGTGATCCGCACGACGATCCGGTCCGACAGCACCGTGGTGCCGCCGGTGACCGCCGACCGGTCGCCGCCGGACTCCCGGATCACCGGCGCCGATTCCCCGGTGATCGCCGACTCGTCGACGCTGGCGATGCCCTCGACCACGTCGCCGTCGCCGGGCACGATCCCGCCGGCCTCGACGACCACGATGTCGCCGCGGGTGAGCTGCGCGGCCGGCACGGCGAGTTCGGCGGCCGTGGTGGAACCCGGGGTCCAGCCGGTGAGCCGACGGGCGATGGTGTCCCGCTTGGCCTTTCGGAGAGTGTCGGCCTGCGCCTTGCCCCGGCCCTCGGCGACCGCCTCGGCCAGGTTGGCGAACAGCACGGTCAGCCACAGCCAGATCGTGATGGACCAGGCGAACACCGACGGGTCGGCGACGGCCAGGACGGTGGTGAACGCGGAGCCGATCTCCACGATGAACATCACCGGATTGCGCCACAGGGTGACGGGATTGAGCTTTCGCAACGCGTCGGGCAGCGACACGAGCAGCAGCCGGGGGTCCAGGAGCCCGCCGGCGATCCGGCGCGGATGCTCGGGCGCCGGGGCGGTCGGGACGGTGGCGGTGACGGTCATGACGGTCTCCTACAGGCCCTCGGCCAGCGGGCCGAGGGCGAGCGCGGGCAGGTAGGTCAGCGCGACCAGCACCACGGTGACGCCGGTGAGCAACCCGACGAACAGCGGCTGGTAGGTGCGCAGGGTGCCGGCGGACACGGGGGTGGGGTGTTGCGCGGCCAGCGATCCGGCCAGGCCGAGCACGACGACGATGGGCAGGAACCGGCCGAGCAGCATGGCCAGCCCGAGAGCCGTGTTCCACCAAGGGGTGTTGACGGACAGACCGGCGAACGCGGACCCGTTGTTGTTGCCGGCCGAGGTGAAGGCGTAGAGAATCTCCGAGAGCCCGTGCGGACCGGAGTTCAAGGTGGCGTCCTGCCGCCCGGCGGCGAACGCCGCCGCCGTGCCGACCAGCACCACCAGCGGGGTGATCAGGAAGTACAGGGCGGCGAACTTCATCTCCCGGGCGCCGATCTTCTTGCCCAGGTACTCCGGGGTCCGGCCGACCATCAGCCCGGCGACGAAAACGGTGACCACGGCCAGCACCAGCATCCCGTACAGGCCGGAACCGGCGCCCCCGGGGGCGACCTCGCCCAGCATCATGTTCAGCATCGGCACCCCGCCGCCGAGCGCGGTGTACGAGTCGTGGAACGAGTCGACGGCACCGGTGGAGGTGAGCGTGGTCGCGGCCGCGAAGGTGGCCGATTGCGGGACGCCGAAGCGGGTCTCGGTGCCCTCGGCGGCCGCCCCGACGGCCTGCGGCACGGTCCCGCCGTGCGCCAGTTGCAGGGCGTTGACGGCGACGACGCTCGCGATGGCCAGCACCCCCATCACCGCGACGATCGCGTAGCCCTGCCGGTTGTCGCCGACCATCCGGCCGAACGCCCGCGGCAGCGTGGACGGGATCAGCAGCATCAGGAAGATCTGCAGCCAGTTCGTCCAGCTGGTCGGGTTCTCGAACGGGTGGGCGCTGTTGGCGTTGTAGAACCCGCCGCCGTTGGTGCCGAGTTGCTTGATCGCCTCCTGGCCGGCGACCGGGCCGCCGGTCAGGTGCTGGGTGCCACCGGCCAGGGTCGCCACGTCGGTCCCGGTGGACAGGTTCTGCACCACCCCGCCGGCGATCAGCACGACCGCCGCGATCGCGGCGACCGGCAGCAGCACGCGCAGCACGATGCGGATCAGGTCGACCCAGAAGTTGCCCAGCCGGTCGGTGCCGCGGCGGGCGAATCCCCGGATCAGGGCGGCGGCCACGGCGATGCCGACCGCGGCGGAGACGAAGTTCTGCACGGCCAGTCCGGCCGCCTGGACCAGGTAGCCCATGGTCGTCTCACCGGAGTAGGACTGCCAATTGGTGTTGGTGACGAAGCTGATTGCGGTGTTCCAGGCCTGATCCGGCGACACCGCGTCGTAGCCCAGGCCCAGCCACAGGTGCGCCTGCAGCCGCTGCAACGCGTAGAGCAGCAGCACCGACACCGCACTGAACGCGAGCACGCTGCGGGCGTAGGTGGCCCAACCCTGTTCGCCGTCGGGGTCGACGCCGACCAGCCGGTAGACGCCCCGTTCGATCCGTCCGTGCCGGGTCGGGGTGAGCACCCGATACAGGTAGTCGCCGCCCGCCCGGTACACCAGGGCCAGGGCCAGGATCAGCGACGCGACGAACAGCACGCCGGCGGCGGTCGAACTCATGTCAGAACCGTTCGGGCAGCAGCAGGGCCGCCACCAGATAGCCGACCAGGACGAGGGCCAGCCCGGCCCCCACGGCGTTCACCCACGTCACAGCTTCTCGGCCCCCTTGACCAGCAGACCGAGCGCGCCGAACAACGCGACCGTCAGCACCACGAACAACAGATCCGACACCGGAACTCCCTGCCCCGAGCGATCCGGTCGGAACCCCGGCCGGACCGCGGTCCGTGTGGACCGCGACGCCAGTGAAGCCGCGGACACAGGGCGCGGCCGCGGTTTTCACACAATCCCTACGGCCCGATCACGGATTTTCACGTTTTCGATACGGACGGCTCACCGCCGCGGGCGTCTGATGGAGGCATGCGCGTCGATCCCTGGTTGTCCGCCCACCGGTCCTGGGTCATCGCGGCGGCGGCCGTGCTGCCACCGCTGGCCTGCGTCGCCCTGGCGCCGTTCACCGACATGTTCGACAACGCCAATGCCGCCCTGCTGCTGGTGCTGCTGGTGGTGGCCGCCGCGGTGACCGGGATCCGGGCGGCGGGCCTGGTCGCCGCGATCACGGCGGCCGTCGGCTTCGACTACTTCCTGACCGCGCCGCTGCACACGTTGACGATCACCGACGCCGGCGACATCGAGACCGCGGTGCTGCTCCTGCTGGTCGGCGCGGCGGTCAGCGAGATCGCGGTGTGGGGGCGGCGGCAGGCCGCCCAGGTCAGCCGGGAGCAGGGCTACCTGGCCGGCGCGCAGGCGGTGGCCGCGGCGGTGGCGGCCGGCGGATCGTCCACCGACGACCTCGTCCGGGAGGTCGGGCAGCAGATCGCGGAGGTGCTCGGGGTGGACGGGTGCCGGTTCGACCCGGCGGCCGGGTTCGGCGGCCCGGGCCTGACCGCCGACGGGGGCCTGGTGCGGCACGGACGGACGATCGACGTGGGCCGCCGGGGACTGCCGACCGACGCGACGATCGCCCTGCCGGTGCGCAGCGGCGGCTGCGTCTACGGTCACTACCTGCTGATCTCGTCGACGCGGGTGGCCCGGCCGACGCGGGGGCAACTGCGGATGGCGGTGATGCTGGCCGATCAGGTCGGTGCGGCTATTGCCGGGTCGAGGCTCGCAGGTGCGCCCGCTCCCCCTGCGCCCCGAACAGGCTGAGGAACTCCACCGCGTCGTCACCGGCGGGGCCGAACCAGTGCGGCAGCCGGGTGTCGAACTCGATCACCTCGCCGGGCGCCAGGATCAGGTCGTGCTCGCCGAGGATCGCCCGCAACCGGCCGTTGAGCACGTACAGCCACTCGTAACCCTCGTGCGTCTTCAGGTCGGGTTCGCGCTGGGCACCCGCCGGGATGATCAGCTTGTAGGCCTGGATGCCGCCGGGCCGGCGGGTGAGCGGGATCATCGTCATCTCCCCCCGGGTGACCGGCCGCAGATGGATCCGCGGGTCGCCGGTCGGCGGGGCGTCGACCAGCTCGTCCAGGGTGACGCCGAACGCCTTGGCCAGCGGAAGCAGCAGTTCCAGCGTCGGTTTGCGCGCACCGGACTCCAGCCGGGACAGGGTGCTGACCGAAATGCCCGTCGCGCCGCTCAGGGCGGTGAGCGTGGTGTCGCGTCGCTGTCGCAGCGCCCGCAGCCGGGGCCCCACCGCCTGCAGTGCCTGATCGGTGTCCACCATCCCGTCAGTTTGCCATACTGGCAAAGGTGTTTGCCATTCTCGGGCGGCGTCGCCAGGGTGGGGACATGGACGAGCGATACGACGTGGTGGTGATCGGCGGCGGGGCCGCCGGACTGAACGGGGCACTGATGCTGGCGCGGTCGCGCCGGTCGGTGCTGGTGATCGACGACGGGCGACCGCGGAACGCCCCGGCGCACGGCGTGCACGGGCTGCTCGGTCACGAGGGCATGCCGCCGGCCGAGCTGCTGGCCCGGGGCCGGGACGAGGTGCGTTCCTACGGAGCCGATGTCGTCTCCGGCACCGTGACCGGCGTGGTCGGCGACGGCCCGGGGTTCACGGTGACGGTGGCCGACGGCTCCGTCGTGCGGACCCGCCGGCTGCTGGTGACCACCGGGCTGGTGGACGAGCTGCCGCCGGTGCCCGGGTTGCGGGAGCGGTGGGGCCGGGACGTGCTGCACTGCCCGTACTGCCACGGCTGGGAGGTGCGCGACCAGGCGATCGGCGTGCTGGCCGGCAGTGCCCGGTCGGTGCACCAGGCCCTGCTGTTCCGCCAATTGTCCGACGACGTCGTCTATTTCACGCACGAGTCCACCCTCGCGGCGGCGGAGCGGGCCGAGCTGGCGGCCCGCGGCATACCGGTGGTCGAGGGTGTGGTGGCCGCGGTGGAGACGGTGGACGACCGGCTGACCGGGGTGCGGCTGGCGGACGGCACGGCCGTCTCCCGGCAGGCGCTGGCGGTGTCCACCCGGCTGGTCGGCCGGGCCGATTTCCTGTCCGGCATCGGTCTGCCGCCGGTCGAGCATCCGTCCGGGTCGGGTGTGCACCTGCCGGTGGATGCGCTGGGCCGGACGCAGGTGCCCGGCGTGTGGGCGGCGGGCAACGTGGCGGACCCGTTCGCGCAGGTCGGCGCGGCCGCCGCGGCGGGTGCGTTCGCCGGGGCGCAGATCAACGCGGACCTGGTGGCGGAGGAGACCCGGGCCGCGGTCGTGGCCTAGGGTCGTCGTTCATGGCGACCCTGGTCTCGTTCCACGCGCATCCGGACGACGAATCGATCACCGCCGGCGGGCTGATCCGGCGGGCGGCGAATCAGGGGCATCGGGTGGTGCTCGTGTTCGGCACCCGCGGCGAACTCGGGGAGGTGCCGGACGGCTTTCTCGATGAGGGTGAGCCGCTCTGGCAGCGCCGGGTGACCGAGACCATGGCGTCGGCGCAGATCCTGGGGGCGGCACGGACGGAGTTCCTCGGCTACGTCGACAGTGGCATGATGGGCGAGCCGTCGAACGAGAACCCGAACTGTTTCTGGCAGGCGTCGATCGAGGATGCCGCGGAGCGGCTGGCCCAGGTGCTCCGCGAGGAGCGGGCCGACGTCCTGACCGTGTACGACGACAACGGCGGCTACGGGCATCCCGACCACATCCAGGTGCACCGGGTCGGCCTGCGCGCCGCCGAGCTGGCCGGAGTGCCGCGGGTGTTTCAGCTGACGTCCAACCGCGACCACCTGATGCGCGGCATCGAGCAGTTCCGCGCGCAGGCCGCGGCGGCGGGCACGCCGATCCCGGACGACGTGGAGCCGCCCGCCGACCTCGGCAAACCGGAATCCGAGATCACCGCCGCCTTCGACGTTTCCGACCTGGCCGACGCCAAACGCGCGTCGATGCG